>JAFUOK010000023.1 GCA_017481925.1 Alistipes sp. | reverse complement strand
CTGCTTGAGCAACAAACGTGGATGGGGAGCCAATTTATCGTAGTCGAGAGTCTGCGCAGAGGCCGCAACAGATGCAAAAAGAAAGGTAGAGAGAAGAATTAAAAAATATTTTTTCATGACAAATTCCGATTTTATCTTCAAAAATAAAAATAATTTTGCAAACTTTACACTTCGGATGGCAGAAACCTATATAAAAGGCAGAATTTTGCATCCGCGTATGACAAAATGGCACACCCCGCCATCTGGCGTGACAGAATTATATGCCAAATAGGGTTTGGCACATCTGTTGCTCATACAATAGCCAGAATTGGGACTCATAATAGTAAACAGAATACAAATTAACTAAAACATAAAGAGACTATGACAATTAAACCACTTTCAGACCGCGTATTGGTATTGCCCAATCCGGCAGAGGAGAAGACCGCAGGTGGTCTGTTCATCCCCGACACAGCAAAGGAGAAGCCCTTGATGGGTAAGGTAGTAGCCGTAGGCCCCGGCACGGCAGAGGTTAAGATGGAGGTTAAGGAGGGCGACACCGTACTCTACGGCAAGTATGCCGGCACCGAGATCAACATCGATGGTACCGATTATCTGATTATGAAGCAGAGCGACATCCTGGCTATCTGCTAATTCCTGATGCGTTTAACTCTTAATATTTAGAAGACAATGGCAAAAGATATCAAATACAATGTAGAGGCACGCGAGCTCCTCAAGGAGGGCGTTGATGCTTTGGCAAATGCTGTAAAGGTAACACTCGGCCCCAAGGGTCGCAACGTTATCATCGACAAGAAGTTCGGCGCTCCCCAGATCACCAAGGACGGAGTAACCGTAGCCAAGGAGGTTGAGCTGGAGGATCAGTTCGCAAATATGGGTGCCCGCATGGTTCGCGAGGTAGCATCTAAGACCAACGACGACGCTGGTGATGGTACTACAACTGCTACCGTATTGGCACAGGCTCTGATCGGTGTAGGTCTAAAGAACGTTACCGCAGGTGCTAATCCTATGGATCTGAAGCGCGGTATGGACAAGGCTGTAGGCGTTGTTATCGAGGAGTTGAAGAAGATCTCTCAGGAGGTTGGCAACGACATCTCAAAGATCGAGCAGGTGGCTACAATCTCTGCCAACAACGACAAGAACATCGGTTCACTCATCGCCGAGGCTATGGCCAAGGTAAACAACGAGGGTGTAATCACCGTTGAGGAGGCAAAGGGAACCGAGACTCACGTAGATGTAGTTGAGGGTATGCAGTTCGACCGCGGTTACATCTCAGCATACTTCATGACCGACACTGAGAAGATGTCAGCCGAGATGGACAAGCCCCTGATCCTTATCACCGACAAGAAGATCTCTACGATGAAGGAGATCATGGGCGTTCTGGAGCCCGTGGCACAGAATGGCCGCTCGCTGCTGATCATCGCCGAGGATGTTGATGGCGAGGCTCTCTCTGCAATGGTAATGAACAAGTTGCGTGGCACGCTGAAGGTAACGGCATGTAAGGCTCCGGGCTTCGGCGACCGTCGTAAGGATATGCTGGAGGATATCGCAATCCTCACGGGTGGTACCGTAATCTCTGCCGACAAGGGTATGCGTCTTGAGGATGCTACCGTTGAGATGCTGGGTTCTGCCGAGAAGGTGTCTATGAATAAGGAGACTACCACTATTGTGGATGGCAACGGTGAGAAGGAGGCTATCGCTGCTCGCATCGCACAGATCCGCGCTTCGTTGGAGGTTGCCAAGTCAGACTACGACCGCGAGAAGTTGCAGGAGCGTCTGGCTAAGTTGGCTGGTGGCGTTGCCGTACTGTTCGTAGGTGCTGCTACTGAGGTAGAGATGAAGGAGAAGAAGGATCGCGTAGATGACGCCCTGGCTGCAACACGTGCTGCCGTTGAGGAGGGTATCGTACCGGGTGGTGGTGTAGCCTACATCCGTGCCGTAGCCGCTCTGGAGAATATGAAGGGTGACAACGAGGATCAGACAACAGGTATTCAGATCGTTAAGCGTGCTATCGAGGAGCCTTTGCGTCAGATTGTAGCCAACGCCGGTGGCGAGGGTTCAGTTGTTGTGAACAAGGTTAAGGAGAGCGAGGGTAACTTCGGTTACAACGCTCGTGACGACCGCTACGAGGATATGTTGGAGGCTGGTATCATCGATCCTACGAAGGTATCACGTGTAGCGTTGGAGAACGCCGCTTCGATCGCATCGATGTTCCTTACAACGGAGTGTGTACTCGCTGACATTCCCAAGGAGGCCGCTATGCCTGCAATGCCGCAGGGCGGAATGGGTGGTATGATGTAAACAAATACAACCATATAAGAAGATAGGGCACTGAATTTAGTGCCCTATTTTTTTGTTATAGGAAAAGAAAAATTGTAAATTTGTATAAACAGATATTCATATGAAACGACTCTTTACCCTACTGCTACTCGCTATCATAGCGGCCATCACGCCCGCTTGCAGCCGTGAACCTATCAAGGCGCTTATCATCTCGGGACAGAATAACCACAACTGGCAGGTGAGCCATCTCGTTCTGCAAAAGATCCTCGATCAGTCGGGACTCTTCACTTCAGACATTGTGCTAACGGCCAAGGCTGGCGGCGATATGAGTACATTCCGCCCCAACTTCAGCGACTACGACGTAGTGGTTCTCGACTATAATGGCGACCGCTGGAGCGCAGAGACCGACGCGGCATTTCTGGAGTACGTCAAGGCAGGAGGTGGTGTGGTGATTTACCACGCGGCCGACAATGCCTTTGCCGAGTGGGAGGAGTTTAATAAGATTATTGCTCTCGGAGGATGGGAGAATCGAACAGAGAAGGCGGGTCCCTACTACTACCTGGTGGATGGCAAGCCGACGCTCGATTACAGTGCTGGTCCAGGCGGTTCGCACGGTGCCGAACGAGAGTATCCTATGCACGCTCGCAACACCACGCACCCCATCGTCAAGGGTCTGCCCGATGGTTGGATGCACGGACGCGATGAGATGTATGACCGTATGCGAGGCCCTGCCAACATCAAAGATCTGCTCTACTCGGGTTATGCCGATGCCGAGCGTGGCGGTTCGGGACGTGAGGAGCCGTTGGTATTTACGGTAGATTATGGCAAGGCCCGTATCTTCCACCTTATGCTGGGTCATTGCGGCCCTAACGAGAAGAATAACCCCGCTATGCAGTGCGCAGGATTCCAAACTCTATTGTTGCGAGGTGCGGAGTGGGCCGCTACGGGCAAGGTTACGCAGCCCGTGCCCGCAGACTTCCCCACAGCCGAGAAGCCCTCGTTCAGACTCGACTACAAAGCCCCCAGCGCGGAGTAATTACTCTTTGAAGAGGTGCATCTTGGCACCCACGGAGAAGTGTACCACGTCGGAAAACTCCAACGTGCGGTTGTTCACGCCCGAGACGATCATCAAATCGTTGATACTTAACTCATAGTAGAGAGTGATGCTTCTAAGTGCTGACGCGCGTGGCGTCAGAAAGGTCAACCGCTGACCCACATAGAGATGGAAACGGGTGCGAGAAGAGAACTTATAATACCCTTTATGTCCGCCAGGGTAGCGTCCAGGCTCCTTATTCCAAAACTCCGATCCCGAGATTACATTCATATAGGCACCGCACGTGAGCGGCTCGATATCCAGCCAGCGTGTAGTGCGGATACTCCAGGGGATGTAGTTCTGCTTGAGCGTAAAGGTCAGGCGAGCCTTGCCATCAGCATAGTGTTCGGGCAGAAAACCCACCATAGCATCGGTCTCCCACTGCCCCTTGGGGCCATAATCCCAACCAGCGCCTACCGACAGCAAACCCATACCGCCTGCATACTGTAACTTGGCGTGCGTAGGGATCATGCGTGCCCAGCCATCGTACTGAATATTGGTGCGGAGATCTCGTCCGGTACGCTCTGCTGCGCCCTTGCCATAGGTCATGGCAGGGGCAAGTACAAGCAGCAGAGAGACTATACTAATAAAAAACTCTTTCACATTCATAACCATCCTCGGTGATAGTAAAAATCAGCAACTCCTCGCCACCCGCATTGGAGCACTCATAGTAGATAATGCCATCGTGATAAATATCCTCCTCGCGGTAGCGATGGCCGTGCCCGTGAAGACAAAATTGCAGATTCCTAAGTGCCCCCATCTCGGCGTGCAGAGCATCAGCCTTATCGCCTGAGAGCTGGTCAGAACGAGGATAGGCGTGCATAGCAACAACGGTCTTATCAACGCCCGACGGCACCGCCGCAGCCTCCGCCTGCACAAAATCAATATTGGGCACTGCATCATCGGCCTTAAACTCCAGGGCATTGGTATTCAAGCAGACAAAACGTACATTGCCAGCCGTAAAGGCAAAGTCAAACTCGCCGAAGATCTCGCGGAAGATCTCACGCCCCGTACCCAGGCAGTCGTGATTGCCGAGAAGGCAGACATACGGCACGTCGAGCCCGTTGAGGATATCGCGTTGCATCTCAAACTCACTTCGCAAGCCCCAATCCGTTATATCGCCCGCGTGAATTACAAAATCTATATCGTCACGCTCACAAATCTCCTCTACAGCATCCTCCAGCTCATCATACCAGCGTTGCGAGTCGCTCACCACAGCAAAGCGAATCTCGCGCCGCTCGGCACACTGTTGCTCGATGCGGGCTATGTTGGTTGAGTTGATATGTCGCTGGCCGTGGATATGGGTATCGTAGGGGTGATACTCCACACATCCACACAAGAGGAGTATCAACGCCAGCGTAAGGCTGTATATGGCAGATTTCATCAATGTTTAATCTTCTGTTTTAACCTCATCTTTGCACGGTGTCGCATATCATCCATCAACCGCATACTCATACCCCGCAACTGAAACGCCTCCTCGCGTTCGTTAAGCACCTGAGCATATCGTCCCAAGATATAGAAGTAGGCCACGGGGTTACAATTCAACTTTCGCAGGTTGCTGAGTCGCTCGTTATGTGAAAGGTTACGCTTAAACGAGAGGCGGTTTATATCAATTAGTTGAAAGAGGTAATACTCCTCATCAACTTTGCGATACAGTATATTCGATGCATTCAAATCGCCGTGCAGTACGCCACAATCGTGCACCTTGAGAATGTAGTCCGTAAGCATATCCAGCAGGGGTTCAAGCGGCTGCCCGGGATAGTGATTCAATACATCCAACGACTCATACTCCGAATACAACGAGATGAAGAAACTATGTCGCAACACTCCTCCTTCACGCACGTCGATCACTGCCACCGGCACGGGAGTATCAATTCCCATTGCAAGCAGACGCTGGGCATACTGATAAGCTCTCACTGCTTTACTCGGCCGCAAGAGGCCATAGGCCACACGATTGAGCCACGAGATACGAGCAAAGCTCTTCACAACAAGCCTTACGCCTGCAACTGTGTAAAGACGCACCTCATTGCGTCCCGTGTGCAGTACAGCATCACATTGCAGGGTCTCAAAACGATAGGGAAGCGAAAGGAGAAAATCGCGAAGATGAAGATATTTAGGATTGATTATAGAGTGCATCTTACTCCTCGATCGACTTTTTTATCTCCTCCACGGGTTCGTTTACGGCATCCTTGAAATCGCGTATGCCACGTCCCATACCACGCATAAGTTCGGGAAGTTTCTTGCCTCCAAAAAGCAACAATAGAACAAAAACGATGAGCAGAATTTCGCTCGTGCCAATACCTCCGATAAATAAAATATCCATAGCAAAGAGTATTTAAAATTTCACTTATTCCGTAAGCAAAATTAACCATTTCGGGGTTCTTTTCCTCACGCCATTATACATATAGAACACTCCCCCATACCCACGGCACACCAACAAAGTCCTTTTGCAATATTTTGGCCACAAATTGACCAATTAGGCCAATTTGCCACACTGGTCAAAAAGTACACAAAAAAGTCCGTCCAACCTTGTCGGTCAGACGGACTGTATTTATAACGGATGGATATTCTACAACGCCAGATAACGCATCGCAGCCTCGATAAAGTAGTAATCGCCATAGGTCAGAGGCACATCCACCTCCGTACCTGCAGGCAGATGACCGGTGCCGTGATACAGCACGAAGTTACCATTCTCGCCTGCGGGGGCAAGGTATGCTGGCGAAGCGAGTGATGCGAGCTGACGCTCTGCAACCGCGAGATACTCCTCGTTACCCGTATGACCATACAACTCAATAAGTGCAGAGGCCATAATTGAGCCGGCTGACGAGTCTTTCATCTGCTTATCGGCATCGAAATCCCAATTAGGAATAGCATCCTCGGGAAGGCGGGGAATAAGATAATCGGCAATATGTACGGCCTGCTCCAGATAGCGCTCCAGACCCGTCACTCGATACATCATCGTGTAGCCATACAGACCCCACGCCTGACCACGTGCCCACGCTGAATCATCGGTATCGCCCTGCGCCGTACGCTTATCCGTAACGGCACCCGTGAGTTCGTTATAGGTCACAACGTGATAGGTGCTATAATCGTCGCGGAAGTGGTTTGCGATAGTGGTGTCGGCATGCTTGCGAGCCAGGTCGTGATAACCGCTCCACTCCAACATCTCGAGATTCATCATATTATCGATAATAACGATATAATCCTCCTCGGGGCGCTCCTTGCGACCTGTATTCCACGAGCGGATACAGCCTACGGTCTCATTAAAGCGTGTAGCCAACGATGCAGAAGCCTGGTTAATAACCGCCTTATATGCCTCATTGCCCGTCAGACGGTAGCCATTGCCGTATGAGCAGAAGACCATAAAGCCCAAATCGTGTGTACCTGTATAATCTTTCAATGACTCCAAACGAGAGGTAAACTGCTCGGCATACTGGCGCAACTCTTCATCACCCGTATGCTCGTACAAGAGCCACAGCGAACCGGGGAAGAAGCCGCTTGTCCACCAACGTATATTGGCCGTTACCAGTTCGCCCTTCTCAAATGTCTTGGGCATCTCGCCCTCACGCGGGAGCATAACCTCGGCTTGCGCCTTTTCGTGCTGTACGGCAACCTCAAGGGCTGACTTTAGACTCTTTTTCAGTTGCTGACGCTCCGAACAACCTGCGATGAGCATGGATGCAGCCACTGCGGCCACGAATAGTAATTTCTTCATATCAGTATGGATTAAGGTTAGTTAAAAGAGGGTTGTCTTAGGCTCCACGCCCAACAGGATGCGAGCCTGCGACATAGCAGCCGAGGTAATCTCGCTGCCCGACAACATCTTGGCAATCTCGGTGATGCGGTCATCCTCACCAAGACGCGTAAGGCGGGTTGTACTCTGCTCCTTATAGACAACAAAGTGCGACTCACCCTTCGATGCCACCTGCGGAAGGTGGGTAATGGCCACTACCTGCATATTCTCGCCCAAGGCGCTGATAATATCGCCCATAGCATCGGCAATACGGCCCGACACACCCGTATCAATCTCATCGAAGATGATGGTGGGCAACTTCGACCTCTCGGCCAATAGAGCCTTCAGCGAAAGCATAACACGTGAGGTCTCACCACCCGATGCAATCTTCTCGACGGGCTGCGCCGTCATACGGGCATTGGCAGAGAACATAAAACGTATATGGTCACGACCCGACGGCATCAACGCCCCGGCATCGACCACCTCTACCTCAAAGCAAGCCTCCGGCATACCCAACTGCACAAGACTCTGGACAATACTCTTCGACATACCCTTGGCCGCCTTCTCGCGCTGGGCGTGAATCTTCGTAGCCTGCTTCTCTGCCTTATCCTTAAGGGTCGCAATCTTTGCACGCTGACGCTCCAAAGCCTCATCGCTATGCGTTATGGCATGTAGTTGTGCCGACAGGTGCTCCTGCACCGAGAGTAACTCTTCGAGCGACTGCACACGATGTTTTTGACACAACGAGTAGATAAGGTTCACTCGCTCTGTGAGGTGCTGCAATCGTTCGGGGTTGGCATCTATGCGCTCGCTATCGTCAGCCACCACCTGACCCAGATCCTTAAGCTCTGCCACCACCGAATGAAGGCGTGAGGCTATCTCCTCGCCTGCGGGGTAGTTGCGGCTCACGTGACGCACGGCATTCTCCGCCGCCGCCAACTGCTCCAGAACACCCACCTCGTCAGCATCCAATATATTTCTTACCGTAGTCAGCGCCTCGCCTATCTGGTCGGCATTCTCCAATACGGCGAGTTCGCTCTCGGCCTCCTTCAGTTCGCCAGCCTTCAATGCTGCCGCCTCGAACTCCTCAACCTGATAGCGCAGCCACTCCTCGTCGCGTCGCAGGGTATCGGCCTCAGCAACCATACGCTCCGCCTCACGCTCTGCTCCGCGCAACTCAGCATAGACCGCACCATACGCCTCAACATCGGCTGTTGCTCCGGCCAATGTATCAAGGGCCGAGGTGCGAAAAGCCTCATCGGAGAGAATCATATTACGGTGTTGTGAATGTATATCAATAAGACGAACGCCCAGCTCACGCAGAACGGCGAGCGACACGGGCACATCATTTACAAACGAACGGCTCTTGCCCGAGGGTGCAATCATACGACGGATGATGGTCTGCGGCTCGTAGTCGATGTCGTTCTGCTCGAAGATAGACTCCAGGCCATACCCCTCAACATCGAATACTCCCTCAATAACGCAACTGCGCGACTCGTCACGTAGTGTGCCGCTATCGTTCTTATTGCCGAGCAATAGGCCCAGCGCACCGAGCAATATAGACTTACCCGCACCCGTCTCACCCGTGATGATATTGAGGTGAGTGTCGAGTTCGAGATCGAGCTTCTCGATCAAAGCATAGTTCTCTACGGAAAGTCTTCTGAGCATAGGTTATATCTTCTCAATCTTATCTACAATGCGTTCGGCAACCTCGCGCTTCGACATCAGCGGCAACTCCTCCGCGCCAGCCTTATCGATGAGTGTCACGATGTTGGTGTCGCCACGAAAACCGGCACCCTCCTTACGCAGCGAGTTGAGCACAATGAAATCAAAGTTCTTGCGTTCAAGCTTCGACTGTGCATTCTCCCGCTCATTCTGCGTCTCCATAGCAAAGCCAACAAGTACTCTGTGCCCCTTCTGCGCACCCAGCGCTGCGGCAATATCCTTCGTACGTTTGAGGGCAATGGACATATCGTCGTCGCTCTTCTTGAGCTTCTCATCAGCCACAACAGATGGTGTATAGTCCGCCACAGCGGCACACATCACCGCACCATCCATCTGCGCGAATCGCTCCACGCAAGCCTTGTGCATCTCCTCGGCCGAGAGGACATCTACCCTCTCCACGCCCACAGGTACATCAAGTGCCGTGCGACCGCTCACAAGCGTCACCTCGGCACCGCGCTCGGCCAAAGCCTCGGCAATGGCATAACCCATCTTTCCCGATGAGTGGTTGGAGATATAGCGCACGGGGTCAATAGCCTCGATCGTAGCACCCGCCGTCACGAGGTATCGCTTACCCTCTAAACTCTTTTTTTTTTCGCCGAAAAGTGCCTCCACGGCCTTCACAATATCCTGCGGCTCGGCCATACGGCCCTTGCCTACAAGGCCACTTGCCAACTCACCCGATGCCGGTTCTATGATATGCACCCCGTCCTCACGCAGTTGCGCCATATTGCGCTGTGTAGCCACATGAGCGTACATATCCAAATCCATCGCCGGAGCTATTGCCACGGGACAACGAGCCGAGAGGTAGGTCGTAAGCAACAGATTATCCGCCACACCCGTAGCCATCTTGGCCATCGTATTGGCCGTAGCGGGAGCAATGAGGTAGAGGTCGGCCCACTCGCCCAACGAGACGTGCGAGTTCCACTCGCCATTCTCGGGATTGAAGAACTCGACCAGAATGGGGTGTTTAGAGAGTGTAGCCATCGTCAGGGGCGTAATGAACTGCTTGGCAAGCGGCGTCATTATGACCTTAACATCGGCACCTGCACCGACCAATAAACGGCAAAGCACAGCCGACTTATAAGCGGCTATGCTACCCGTAACTCCTAAAATGATATGTTTTCCCTTCAACATATATAAAAGGATTAGAATTTTCTGTGCGGAGTATCCGCAGAAATTCCTCTTATATTTATTAAGTGTCCTCTGCTTATCGCACTCCAAAAGCGCTAACCCGGGACACAACTAAAACTACTTATCGCCCTGGCGGTAATAGATCTCATCGTCGAGGAACTCCTCGGTAGCGATGATCACGGGCTTGGGCAGACGCTCGTAGTAGCGTGAGATCTCGATCTGCTCGCGGTTCTCGAAAGTCTCCTCCATAGTGTCGGTAGGTGACGAGAAGTCGGCCAGCTTACGGTTCAACTCGGCCTTAAGCTCAGTAGAAATCTGATTTGCGCGACGAGCGATGATGTTGATACTCTCGTAGATATTACCCGTATCCTTATCCAAATCGACGAGTTTGCGGGTAATGGTGTTGTTGGGAATGTTCTTCTTGATCTCCATCTTTATCTGAATTTTCGTTGTTACTCTTCCTTCTGATTCTTATCAATAAATCGGCGTGACACCTCGGCTACACGATCCATCTCCTCCTTGTACTTCGACTCGGGGAACTCCATAACGAACGTATAGTATGAATCAAGTGCCGACATATAGCGGTCCAGCTGCTTGGTCTCGATCGAGTTCTCGGCAAGCAGGAATGACGACATCACCGTGTAGTACATCAGATCCTCGCGGCGATGCGACTCGGGATACTTCTTAAGGGCATTGCGGAATGCAATGATGGCCGAGTTATAGCGCTCGATCTTGAAGTATGTGTATGCATTGAGGAATGCCTTCTCGTGCAGACGCCACGTCAAATCGGCGGTCATCTCCGAGAACAGGTGCAACTGCTCGCTGTTGGGATAGTGGCTCATAAACTCCGAGATGGCGATGATGGCCTGGCTGGTCATCGACTGGTCGCGCTCGGGCGTGGGGCACATATTGTAAAGGCTGATGGCATACATAGCCTCGGCATCCTCGATAAAGGCCGAACGACCGAAACTGCGGCGGAACTCATCGAACAGCGTAGAAGAGGCCGCATAGTCGGCATTCTTGAAATAACTGCGAGCCTTGAAGAAGGATACCGAGTCCTCCTTGACCGTACCACGGAAGGCCGACTCACAAGTCTCAAGCAGGGTGATCGACTTGGTCCACTTCTCCGCCTCGTAGTAGAGCAGAGCGTGCTCATACATCACCTCGGCATCGCCCGATTTAATGACTTGCTGCAACGGTGAACATCTGCAGAATGCTGCAACGATGACAACCAATGACGCTATATATGATAGTTTTTGCTTCATAACATCTACTTAATTACTGCCTTGCAGGGTAATAATCGTGCAAAATTACACATTTTTTTTCATCTAACGGCATAGAATCGAAATTATTATTTTTCAAATCACAAAAAACTACGTTTTTAGAGCCTACTTCTACAACCCGACAAGAAAAAAGTCCGTCAAACATTTCTGCTTGACGGACTATTATAAGGAATTGTACAACTCCTACTTCACATCGTTCCAATCGTCAGTACGGAACGGAACGGCAGGAATACCATAAACGTTCTTAAGGTTACCCGGCGCAAAGTTACGGAACGAGTAACGCACAGCCACGGGCTGCTTGACCTCGTCGCTCCATACGGTCACCTCCGACTGAGCCGAGATGGTTGCCTGGGCCTTATGGAAGACCTTATCGGCACCAGCAATCTCGAAGCCAGTAACCTCCTCGCCATACCACGGCGTAAGACCCAACTCACAGTTAGTCATCGTGATAACAGCCTTACCATCCTTGATATTATAAGCACCCATCTGCGGAGCCTTGGCCTCGAAACCCAACTGACCATAGGTCTGATGCAGAGCCAACGCCGCCAGGCGCTGACCTACCTCAAACTTCTGTGCAGGGTGGATGCACTTCTCCTCACCAATGTCGGTGGTAGCGGCCATACCCGAGTTAGGTATCTTCGACAGGGCACGCACCTGATTCTCAACGAAGAGAGGATATGCCGTATCGTTAGAACCATCGTAGATGTAGGGAGCAATCATTACGTAGTAGAAGGGCATAGCGTTTGTCGTATCACCCCAATCCTTGCGCCACTGCTCAACCATACGAGCCATCATAGTGTCGTAGTGGTCGTTATCGCCAAGATTTGAGCAACCCTGATACCAAAGAAATCCCTTTGCAGAGAACTGGCGCAGAGGCGCAATCATAGCGCAGTAGAGCTCCGTAGGCTTAATCGAGTGCACGGTCTTCTTATGCTCGATCTGCTCCTTCGTGAGGATATCCTCAAGTGCAGCCTGCGGCATCCACGACTCAACGCGTGTGCCACCCCAGCTGGTATTGATGATGCCGATAGGAATATCGACACCCATTGCAAGGTTGTAGGCAAAGAAATATGCCGTAGCCGACATATTAGCCACGCTCTCGGGCGCCGCCACCTGCCACTGACCCTCGCAATCCTCCTGCTCCTCGAACGAGCGGGCGCGCTTTACCGAGAACATACGGATACGGTTAGCCTCCTTGCCAGCCGAGAGGATATACTGCAGAGAGTTCTCCACGGGCTGACGGCCGAAACCCTTGACGGGCATCTCCATATTACTCTGACCAGAGCAAACCCACACGTCGCCGATGAGGATATTGCGTAGCGTCAAGATCTCGCCATCGCTGATCTTGACTGTCTGAGGCTCAAACGTTGCCGCAGGGGTGTCCACCTTCGCGGCCCAGCGGCCATCCTTATCGGCCGTAGTCTGCACGCGACGAAGTGGCGCCCACGATACGGTGATGGTAATCTTTGAGTTAGGCGTAGCCTTACCCCACAGATTTACATTTGCGTTCTGCTGCAAAACCATATTGTCGCACAATATGGCGGGCAGTTCTACCTTCGCCGATGCACTAATGGCAAAGCACACGGCGGCGATAGCCAATATAAGTCGTTTCATAATCGGACAGTTTTAGATTTCCAACTTACGTGCACCATCCGAGATGACTACGTCGTAAACCTTGGGTTCGTGACCATATGCGGCAGCGAACTTCTCCTTTGCCGTAGCGATAAATGCATCGTAGAGCTCTGCCTTCACCAGGTTGATGGTACAACCGCCGAAGCCGCCACCCATTATACGAGAACCCGTAACGCCACACTCCTTAGCGATGGTAGCCAACAGATCCAACTCCTCGCAGCTAACCTCGTAGTCCTTCGACATACCCCAGTGAGTCTCGTACATACGCTCACCCACGGTCTCCAGGTCGCCAGCCTCCAAAGCAGCACATACATCAAGCACGCGGCGCTCCTCGCCGATGACGTAGCGGGCACGCATATAATCCTCCTCCGAGATCTGATCCTTAATGGCATCGAGTTGCTCCATCGTAGCACCACGCAGCGTCTGCTGACCCAGAATAGCAGCTACACGCTCGCAAGACTCACGGCGCTTGTTGTAGGGCGAACCTACCAACTCGTGCTTAACAACAGAGTCAAGCAACACCAGACGATAGCCGAACTTCTCGGGATCGAAGGGGAAGTAAGCAAACTCCGATGAGAGGCAGTCCAGACGCATCAGGTTACCCTTCTTGCCGTGAACGGATGCGAACTGATCCATAATACCGCACTTCACGCCGCAGTAGTTATGCTCGGTCGATTGACCGATGCGAGCCAACTCGAACTTCTCGATCTTATCCTCGTTGTAGATGTGGTTCAACGCAAAGGCGAAGGTTGACTCCAGCGCCGCCGATGATGACATACCTGCACCCAGGGGCACGTCGCCTGCAAAGGCTGTATCGAAGCCCTCAACCTTGAAGCCACGCTTCTGAATCTCGCGTGCTACACCAAAGATATAGCAAGCCCACGATGCTGCGGGTTTATCCTCCTCATTAAGGCCGAACTCGGCATAATCCTTCAAATCCACCGAGTAGGCGCGAATCTTATCCGTACCGTTGGGCTTGATCTCGGCTACCATAGCCTTGTCGATAGCACCAGGGAATACGAAGCCGCCGTTATAGTCGGTGTGCTCACCGATAAGGTTGATACGGCCGGGTGATGTATAGAGCTCGCCCTGAGCACCAAAGTGCTCGGCAAACTTCTCGCGAATCAATTTAATATCCATATTGTTAAAGTTTTAAGGTTTTACTTGGTGTAGAACTTATAGACACATACGTGCGTATAAACCTCATCGGGGTTAAGCACGATTGAGGGGAACTCCGGGTGGTTGATAGCATCGGGGTGCTTCTGCGTCTCCAAAGCTACCGACTCGCGGTACTTGATCGGACGACCATACTTGCCAGCATACTTGCCATCGAAGAAGTTGCCACTATAGAACTGAATAGCTACCTGATCCGTAGCAACATCCATAGCACGACCCGACTGCGGCTCATACAATGTTGCCACGGTTTCCACCTGACCGTTATCCTCGCGTGCGAGAACCCAGTTCATATCGTAGCCACCGCCATTTTTGAGCTGCACATCATCCGCTCCGATACGCTCACCGATAGCGTGAGGCTCACGGAAATCAAACGGAGTGCCATCCACTGCGAGCAACTCACCCGTAGGGATCAAGCCTGCATCGGTAGGGGTAATCTTATCGGCCTTGATAGTGAGGATGTGATCCTCGATAGTGCCGTTACCCTCACCCTTGAGGTTGAAGAATGAGTGGTGCGAAAGGTTCACCACGGTCTTCTTGTCGGTCTTGGCGTGGTAGGTAACCTCAAACTCATTATCCTGAGTTAGGGTATAGGTCATCGTGATGTCGAGGTTGCCGGGGAAACCGTCCTCACCATCCTTTGAATGCAGAACCAGCGTAATGGCGTTATCGGCCACATACTCTACGTCCCACACAACCATATCGATACCCTTATTACCGCCGTGCAGGGCGTGACCATTGCTATTCTGCGGGATGTTATACTTCACGCCGTCCAACTCGAACTCACCCTTGTTGATGCGGTTTGCCACACGACCTACGGGAGCTCCCAAGAAACGCTCGCCCGTGTTATTCACGTAGCGGTCCAGCTTATCGTAACCCAGCACGATATCCTCCATATTGCCGTCACGGTCGGGAGTCCACAACGACACCACGCGACCACCGAAGTTGGTAACCTGCATAGTGATTGTACCGTTCGTAAGGGTATAAAGTCCCACCTGCTTGCCATCGATGGTAGCGGTGAAATCCTCTGCCTTCATAAGGTTTAGAGCCGGCTGCTCTGCCTTTTGGGCATTACCGCCGCAACCCACAAGCAGGGTTGCAGCGGCTAATGTACAAAGTATCTTTTTCATATTATCCTATTTATTAGGAAGTTCCATCTGGAAAATCTTGCGTACGCGCTCCATATCGTACTTCACACCACGGTCGTAGTAGTAGATACCGTTCTGCTCCTGCTCAACATCCGTAAGCTGCGTATAGCAGTAGCCCCACATCTTGTCGCTCATCTCGATCAATACGCGAACCTGAGCCTCCAGACGCTTGTAGAAGTCCTCCTTGGTCTGTGCTGCGTCACCATAGCCCCACGCATCGCCCTCGGCGGGGTTAGCCTCCATACACTTGATACCACCGAACTCGTCGAGGATGTAAGGAATCTCGCCATTATATACGGGGAAGGTGTAGGGATCGTTCAACACACCACGGTTGAAACCGATGTTACCACGGGGACGTGCCTGAATCTGCGGTGCACGGGTGAACATCTTACCATCGTTGAATACGATCTGACGCAACTTCTCGGGATCCTGCTCGTAGTGGTGCTCGGTCCAGATGTCGGTCATGGTCTGCACACCACCGCTGACGGTGTTGATAGGACGTGAGGGGTCGAGTTGCTTGGTGATAGTGTAGATATCGGCCTGGAAGCGGGGGAATTCGGTCTCATCGGGCCAGAACTGCTCATTGAACGGAGTCCACGTAACGATTGAGGGGTGGTTCATATCGCGAACAACCACGTTGCGCCACTCGGCGATATAGTTACGAGCCGACTCGATGTTGTTGGCGTCGAAGCCCCAGCTGGGAGCCTCGCCCCAAGTCAGGTAACCCAACTTGTCAGCCCAGTAGTGGAAACGCTCCTCAAATACCTTCTGGTGCAGACGTGCACCATTGAAACCGGCAGCCATAGAGAGCTCGATATCCTTCTTCAATGCTGCATCCGAGGGAGCTGTCCAGATACCATCGGGATAGAAACCCTGATCAAGAACCAGACGCTGATAGAAAGGCTCGTTATTCAAGTAGATCTTATTGCCCACGGTGTGGATCTTACGCATACCGAAGTATGAGGTAGCCTTATCGATAACCTGACCGGCTGCGTTCTTCAGGATAAACTCCACGTCGTAGAGGAAAGGTGAACCGGGAGCCCACAACTTAGCCTTCTTGATAGGAAGCGTTACGATAGAACCCGATGCCACGGGAGCTGTATCGGTAGCAACGATCTTCGAGCCATCCTTAACGTTGATTGTAAGAACATCGCCTACAGCGTTGCGACGCATCGTAAACTCCATAGAAACGGTGCTACGATCGATATCGGTGGTGTACTTCACACGCTTGATGCCTGTAGGAGCAACAGCCTCCATCCATACGGTCTGCCAGATACCTGTTGTACGGGTGTACATACACTCGAATGAGCCGTGACGCAGAGACTGCTTACCTGCCGACTGACGACCCGAACGCAGATCGCTCGATGCGCTAACGACCAAAGAGTGAGTCTTACCGGGCTCAACGAACTTGGTGATATCGACAGAGAAAGAGTCCGAGCCACCGAAGTGACGGTCAACGAACTCGCCGTCGATATAGATCTCTGACTCATAATATACAGCGCCGAAGTTCAGCACTACATCCTTACCACTCCATGCGGCGGGAATCGTAATGTCGCGCTGATACCAGATGCAGGGGATAAACTCCTTGTGCTCAACGCCTGATAATTTACTCTCGGGAGCAAACGGCACGATAATCTTACCATCGAAGCCCTCGCTCTTCATCAGGTTGCGCTCCCAACCTGTCTTAACGAGGTCGAGTGTATAGGTCCACTCACCATTCAGATTAACCCACTCGGCACGCTCCATCTGCGGACGAGGATACTCGGCACGAGGCACTTGTGCCATCGCACCAGCCCACATCATCAGGGCTGTAACTACTAAAAGAATCTTTTTCATTGTTTATCGTATTTTAAGTTTTTATTCTCTCTTACTGCTCGTAACCCTCAGCCGCCATCTGGAAGATCTCGCGCACGCGCTTCATGTCGTACTTGGTTTCGCGGTTGAAGTAATATACACCATTCTGCTCCTGCTCAACATCGGTAAGCTGCGTATAGCAGAAACCACAAATCTTATCGCTGTGCGAAGTGATAGCCTTCACCTGCGACTCCAGACGCTTGTAGAAATCCTCCTTTGTTACGGCGGCATTACCATAACCCCAAGAGTTAGCCTCCGAAGGATTAGCCTCTGCACACTTGATACCGCCGAACTCGTCGATGATGTAGGGCACTTTGCCATCGTAGTAGAGGAATGTCATAGCGCTGGGGGCATCCTTTGCCGTAGGACCTTGCGGCTGATAGAACTTCTCGCCATCGAAGAGTTGAGTACGCAACTTCTCGCCATCCTGCTGGTAACTATGTGTTGTGCAGAAATCAGAGGGGGCATACAATCCTCCGCTGACGGTATTCACTGGACGTGAGGGGTCAATCTGACGAGTTATGTTATACACGTCGGTAAGGAAACGACCCATCTGATTATCGGGCACCTCCCACTCCTCATTGAACGGAGTCCAAATAATCAGAGCAGGGTGATTACGGTCACGCATAACGATATTTACCCACTCGGGGATGAAGTTACGTGCCGCCTCGATGTTGGCAGAGGTCTTGCCCCACGATGCCATCTCACCCCAAACAAGGTAGCCGAGTTTATCAGCCCAATAGTGGAAACGCTCCTCAAATACCTTCTGATGCAGACGTGCGCCATTGAAGCCAGCCTCCTTCGACATTACAATATCCTGCTTCAAAGCCTCATCCGAGGGGGCAGTCCATACGCCATCGGGATAGAAACCCTGATCCAGCACCAAACGCTGATAGTAGGGCTTATTGTTCAAATAGATCTTCGTGCCATCGATATGGATCTTACGCATACCAACGTATGCCGCAATCTTATCCAGCACCTTGCCTGCCGCATCCTTCACCTCATACACCACATCGTAGAGGAAGGGTGACTCGGGACTCCACAACTTTGCCTTCTTCACGGGCACTACCACGGGCAGACCCTGCACAGCATTTACCTCAACCTTCGACACCGTCTTTGCGCCATCCTTTACCGTGATTGACAATCGGTTGCCATTAGCCACGCCGTAGAATGTAGGCGTAACTACAATCTGGCTCTGATCAATATCGGTCAATACCTGCACGCGCTCCAAACCCTGCTTATCGACCGCCTCCATCCATACGGTCTGCCAAATACCCGTTGTGCGGGTGTAGAAGCAACCGTAAGAGTTAAGTTTCGACGACTGCTTACCTGCGGGCTGATTGCCACCACGCACATCACTCTTGGCATGAACAACAAGGTTGTGCTCCTTACCATCGGCAACAAACTCGGTTACGTCGTACGCAAACGAATCCGAGCCTCCATAGTGGCGACCCACGAACCGTCCGTCGATATACACCTCCGACTCGTAATACACAGCGCCGAAGTTAAGTTTGATGCTCTTGCCACTCCACGCTGCGGGCACTTGAATGGTGCGCTGATACCACACCTCGTTGATAAACTCCTTATGACCAATACCCGACAGATCGCTCTCGGGGGCAAAGGGCACGATGATCTTCTGATCGAAGCCCTTGCTGTTATAGTAGTCGCGCTCGGCTCCTGTAGAGGCCAAATCGAGTGTAAAACTCCACTCTCCATTCAAGTTCACCCAGTCGGCACGCTCAAACTGCGGACGGGGATACTCCGCACGCGGCTGTGCAAATGACGCTACGGCAAATAGCAGTGCCGCGATCGACAAAATTGTTGATTTCATAATCTTCAATAAGTAATGAGTTAGGTTATATTATATTTTTACAAAAATACGATATTTTCCCTAAACGGCAAAACAAAATTTTACTCTTTTACAGCGGAAAAGGGAACCCGTCGGGCTCCCTTTTCTCCATTTTTACTAATAAACACTATTTTTCTCTGAAAACAGTCTAAAATTTATTAAAACTTCACTCGCATCAGAAGTTAATCGAGGTCATCAGCTCGACCGTGAAGGGACGGATATACTGTCCCGACATCAGGTAGCCGCGATTATACGCCGCAACGTCGGTGAGCAGGTCGGCCGCAGCAATACTGCCGCTGGCACCCTTCTGATTGAGGATATTGATTACGTTAAGTGAGAACTTAACCGCCTTATTAAGTGTAAAGTCCACACCGCCAAAGGTTTCCCAGCGTCCCTTGAAGTAGAGCGAATTGGTACGGTTGATATACTGCTTGCTCTGATAGCGCAGGCTGAGCCAAACGCGCCAGCGGTCAAACTCATACGAGGGGTCCAACTCAACGATAACCTTCGACATGCCAACAACATTCTTATCATTGAAATCATATCGCTCGCCCGCTCCATCGCTAAATACGGGCTGGAAGGTAAAGTTTTTATACTTGGGATCCTGATAGGTAAACAGACCGTGGAACGAGAAGCCCTTGAACGGTGTCAGCACCACATCCGTGGTCCAGCCCATCGTAGCCACATCATAGACAATGGGCAGGATGACCGTCTCGGCAGGGTTGTTGGGGTTGGTGAACTGATCTCGATACTTGAAATTGGTCTGGTTGATGTATGTAAACTGCGACGTAAGCTCCATCCAGCGGTTATTCCAATAGATACCGGCACGGGCCATATTCACCTGTATGGCATCCATCTTAGGCATAAACGGACCAGCAAAATCCTGGAGGTTAGGACGTTGCCATACACCCACATACTCACCCACAAGGCCAAAGCCATTGACAATAGCATAGCGGGCATTGAGCGTATATGAGGGGTTGAACCAGTTATATGTTCCGAACTGATTCACTTTGGCCTGTTTGAGGCTGAACTTATAGGTGCGGATATTGGCTGGCTCAATCAACTCGCCATCATCGGTAAAGGCTATGGCCGCATCGCCACGCTGGCGCATCCACTCCAAACGCACACCCAACGAGAGCCACAGACGCTCCGTAACGTCCCAATCATCCGAGGCGAACAACGCTATACGATTCTCATTACCATCGTAATACTCGCTACCCTCGTTATATATCGTGCCCATAGCGCCACGTGTCAAGAGTTTCTGCGGAGAGACCGTTCCCTCATGCGAGTAGATCCACGAGTTGGCATAGATACGAGCACGGTTAAACCACAGATTGGCTCCCAGACGCCAATCGTGACGCTCGTCGCCAGAGCGACCCGTAAGCGTGGCTGTGGTCATCCAGCTACGCTCGGCTCCCTCGAAGTAGAGCATATAGCGATCCTGCACCATACCCACGTACGGTGCACCATTCTCAAAGGTATAACCATCGCTCTCGGCCGCCTCGTGCAAGCCTGCAAGTTTGATCATCAGGGAGTTATCCACAGCATCTTTAAGTTTGCTGCTTACACGCAGCTTCGTGCCGTTGTCAAAGTCATAGTCGAGATTGAGCGTCAGTTGATGATTATCAGACGTAGAGGCATCGCGGATAGACTTATGCACCATCTCACCCGAGCGCATACTGAAATAGTCGATAAACGGATCGGCAGGCAACAACTGATCGTGACCCAAGTCGAAATCACCATACTGATCCACACTACCATCCTCGCCATTGAAGTAGAAGAGTCCATTATTGTCGGTTATAGCCGTGCGGCGAGCATACTTATAGGCCGCGCTGAACAAGCCCCTGCCCTGCGAGAAGGACTTGCTGATACCCGCCTTATATATCTGCATACGATCCTGAATAGGCATTGCATCGAGACGGTTACTTCCCGGGTCAAAACCCTGATAGACGCTTGCCGTATAACCCCAGCCCCGACCTAAAGGACCCGAGATATTGGCATCGAAAATCTGCTTGCCATACATATCGAGCGTATATGCTGCCAGGCCACGGAACTCCTCCCCGGCACGCACGTTCTCCGACGAGAGGACATACTTGCACTGTCCATATTGCAGGGCACTCTCGGTAAGTGAGAGCAGCGACTGACTGGCTATACTCACACCGCCACGCCACGAATAATAGGGGTAGTCGGGCCAGAAGAGATATGATACGGGCGTACCATCCTCAAAAATATCGACCGCCTCTCCCTCGGGCAGACCGATTGAGATCTGACGGGGCTGATTTGAATTAGAGGCATTGAGCATCACATTACGATTCTTCTCCTCCTTGGTTGAGTGAGAATCATCGCCCGAGGCAGGCTCTTGCGCCATGGCCAGCGACGCCACCGAGAGGGTTAGCAGACAAAGCAGGAATCTTCTCATAACTTTTTGTTTTTCATTTATAACAAAGATAGCCTATAATCTATCAACTACGCTTGATATATATCAAAAAAAAGAGGGTGCTACACAAAATATAGCACCCTCACACGTTACTTTCAACTCTTAAATAAAGATGTACTTCAGGATAAAGAGCACGGCCAACACATACATCGTAGGTGTGATGCGCTTGAAATTACCGCACAACATATTCAGCACAACGTATGTAATCATACCGAGCAGGATACCGTCCGAAATAGAGTAAGCCATAGGCATCATCACGATGGTAACGAATGCAGGGATCGACTCGACATAATCCTCCAATGGAATATTCTTAATCGGGCTCAACATAAACAGACCCACGATAATCAACACGGGAGCCGTCGCAGCCGAAGGAATAGCCAAAAAGATGGGCGAGAAGAAGAGTGAGATCGCGAAGCAGCACGCCACGGCAAAGGCTGTAAGACCCGAGCGACCGCCCTGTGCCACACCCGAAGCACTCTCAACGTAAGTTGTAGTGGTAGATGTTCCCAAGCAAGCACCCAACGTTGTGGCGATTGAATCGGCCATAAAGGCCTCCTTAATGCGAGGAATACGGCCATCCTTATCGATCATATTGGCCTTGGTGCAGACACCTACCAACGTGCCGATAGTGTCGAACATATCAATAAAGAGGAAGGTAAAGACCACAACAACCATATCCAGCGAAAGAACATTCTCCCACTCAAACTGGAAGGCAATATCCGATACAGAGTGAGGCATTGACAACAGACCCTTATAGTCGGTCAGCCCCATAGGGATACCGATAACGGTCGTAACCAAAATACCCAACAGCAAACCGCCACGCACGTTCTTCACCGTGAGCCAGCCCGTAATGAGCAGACCGATCATAGCAAGCAGCGGAGCGCCCGAAGTAATATCGCCCAGCGACACGAGCGTAGCGTCGTTATTGGCAATCACACCGGCATTCTGCAAGCCGATAAAGGCGATGAAGAGTCCGATACCCGCGCCGATAGCATTTTTCAGCGAAGCGGGGATGGCATTCACGATGGCCTCACGCAGATTGGTGAGCGTCAGGACAATAAATATAAGTCCCTCTATAAAAACAGCCGTAAGAGCAAACTGCCACGAATAACCCATACCCATACATACGGTATAGACAAAGAAGGCGTTAAGGCCCATACCCGGCGCCAAGCCAAAGGGCAACTTACCCCACAGAGCCATAGCCAGCGAGCCGACAACGGCAGCCAACGCCGTAGCCGTGAAGACTGCACCTGCGGTCATACCCTCCAACTGCGAGAACATTGACGGATTGACAGCCAAAATATAGGACATGGTAAGGAAGGTGGTCACACCCGCCAAAATCTCGGTGCGAACGGTCGTCACCTTAGGATCAAATCCAAAAAGTTTTTTAAGCATATCGGTAAGTTTTAGTTATTATCAGAAAGTCCACTTGGCTGCCAGAGTGGGAATCACATAAAAGCCCTTTGCCACGAAGTTATTTGACACCTCAACCTCGCTACCAAGGCTCAGATTAACCTTATCCCAACCCTTGATCTTGTTCAGATTCACCCAGAACTGAGGCTCTGCCAGCAGGATGTGCGAAGTGTTCTGCCAAGCACGGTGCTCGCGCCAGAAATCGATAAAGCCAGAGAAGGTACACCACCCCTTGGCGAAGTTTATGCCCCACACTCCGGTAATCTGGAAGTTATGCTCCTCGCTGCTGCCAGCGGCGCTGACCGTGTGAGGAATATATTTATACATCAACGAGATAGACCACGTCTTGGAAAAATCCTGCGAGTGACCCGAGTAGGTTGCACCAGCCAGCCAGCTATTGTTGAACGAGCCCGCCGCATCGCTCAAGCCACCGTTGTACTCAAGGTGCGCCGAGAGCCAATTTAGTTTACTATCCTGCCAGAAGCATAACTCGCGCGCAATCTCCCAATATGCGCCCTTCACGCCTGACGAATAATCGAGATCGATAAAGAAGAAGGTACTACCGAATGAGTCGGGACGAAACATCTCCACGGTAGTGGTAAGCGTAGGACGGCCATACGAATCTGCTGTCTTATCCAGCTCATTGTAAAGGCCTCGGCCAAGATCATAATGCAATTGAACATTCTGTGCCGACGCACCGATTGCCGCCATCAGAAGAAGTGCGAGAGTAAGCAGTTTTTTCATAATATAGAAGGTTTGAATGTGAGTCTAAACAAATATACAATATTTGATGCACAAAAATGCTAATTTTGAGCTTTTTTTATCAAATAGTTTTTCACAAACCTATCATCACTGACTCCACTGCATAAAATCAGTGAGGGCTCCCCTTGGGGAACCCTCACCTCACTCAACTATTACAATTATCTTTATCGCTAAAGATTCTTTTTACGGATTGCCGCAATCATATCGTCGGTCATCGACGAGAGATCCCACTGCGGCTTCCAACCCCACTCCTCGCGGGCGCAAGAGTCATCGAGGCTGTTGGGCCAACTCTCGGCAATACCCTGCTTAACGGGGTCGATACGGTAAGTCATCCTGAAATCGGGGATGCGCTTACGGATCTCATTATAGATAATCTCGGGAGTAAAACTCATCGAAGCAATGTTAAAGCTGTTGCGGTGACGCAGGTTCTTGGGATCGGCCTCCATCAACTCAACCATAGCACGCAATGCATCGGGCATATACATCATATCCATATACACGTCGCGCACGGGGCATACAAACTTCTCACCCTTAACAGCAGCATAGTAGATCTCCACAGCATAGTCGGTAGTACCGCCACCGGGAAGTGTCACGTTAGAGATAATACCGGGGAAACGTACCGAACGGGTATCCACGCCGTAACGGGTATAGTAGTAATTCGAAAGCAACTCGCCCGTAACCTTACATACGCCATACATCGTATCGGGCTGCATCACAACATCCTGCGGAGTGTTATTGCGAGGGAAATCACCTCCGAAAGCACCGATTGACGAGGGGGTAAATACCGAGCAGTTATACTCACGTGCAATCTCCAACGAGTTGTTCAGCGCGCCCATATTGATGTTCCACGCCAGCTGTGGATTCTTCTCGCCCGTAGCCGAGAGCAGAGCAACAAGGTTGAAGATGGTGTCGATACCATTCTTATGCACGGCATAAGCATAACGGTCACGATCCAAAACATCCATCTGTATGAAGGGACCGTCGCCAGCCAAAGCCTCGTTATGACGCAAATCGGCTGCAAAAACATTTGAACCACCATATATGCTACGCAAATAGCCCGTCAGCTCCGAACCAATCTGGCCACCTGCGCCTACAATAAGAATCTTTTTCATAAGAGATATCTTCGATATTTTATGCAAAGATAGTATTTTTCTTTTACAACAACACAAAAAACCTCCTTATATTTTCATTATTTCAAAAAAATAGCACTTTTTGCTATCATTATCACACAATGCAGAGGCTCTTGTCCGCCACTCTCCCACTGCCCAACTCTCCTCTTACGCTCACACAATTATCGGTGGCATTGGGTTCCTTTGCCACAAGCAAACAAGAAAAACATTGTTCTATTTTGAAAATAATGTTTTGGGGTTCGGGATATAATTCGTAATTTTGTTGAAGAAACCTAAAAATAAACAGATATGAAAAGAGGAATTTTGATTGTATGTGCAGTCATCATCGCTTTTGCCTATGGCTGTAAGACAAAGCCCGCCGCACCCATCGCGGACGACTATCGTGTATGTGCATTCATTTGGCCATCGTGCCACGACGACTCGTTAGGACGCACCAACTGGGAGCAGGGCATAGGAGAATGGGAGGTTATTCAGAAAGGTGACCCTCGTTTCCCGGGACACTATCAGCCCAAGCAGCCTTTGTGGGGCTACGAGATGGACAATGACCCTGCAGTTGTTGAGAGATGGATTCAGACCGCATTGGAATATGGCGTAAATACATTTGTTTACGACTGGTACTGGTTTGACCACTACCCCTATCTTGAGAGCGCCCTGAATGATGGTTTCCTGAAGGCTCCGTCAAACGAGAAGATGGAGTTTTTCATTATGTGGGCAAACCACGATGTGAAGCACAACTATTGGAATTATCACAAGTGGCAGGACGATGAGTCTATTCTGTGGCACGGAGCTATTGACCCCAACGACTTCCCCAAGATTGTCGATAGAGTCATAAATCAGTACTTCAAGCGCCCCAACTACACAAAGATTGACGGTTGTCCCGTATTTGCAATCTTCAGTACCGATAATTTCATCAAGAGCTTCGGCACGAAGGAGGCAGCGATCGAGGCTATGGAGTATATGCGCAGTGAGGTGCGCAAGGCCGGTTTCCCCGATATGCACTACATGATGATGGACGGCGGCGGATTCCCCTTCAACGAGGGCACAAAGGCAAATGTCGATAACAGAATGTTCCTCAAGCCCGACAGCTGGGCTCTGTATAATATGGGAGGCTTTGATCCCGACTATATGCGTCACGGCCAGAATGCTATCGACTACCGCAATGGCTGGGACAACTATATGGATATTCCCGTATTCCCCACCGTATCGATCGGTTGGGATGACACTCCCCGATTCCCCGCCAAGGGAGAGAACGACGTGACCCGTTTCAACCACTCACCCGAGGCCTTCAAAAACTTCCTGCTCGAGGCTAAGCGCTATGCCGACGCACATCCCGAGCAGCCCAAGTTTGTGATGATCAACGCCTGGAACGAGTGGGTTGAGGGCAGTTACCTGTTGCCCGACCGTTATTGGGGCTACGGATGGCTGGAGGCAGTACAGGAGGTCTTCGGTCCCGTCAAGGAGAAATAATCAATCCCCTATTGGAAAGCATTTAACACTAAAGAAAATATTATGAAATACGCAATTATCTCAACCGAGAAGGGCGATATGAAGGCCGAGCTCTATACCGAGGAGACTCCCATCACCGCCCAGAACTTTATCAAGCTGGCCGAGAGCCGCTTCTACGATGGTCTTACGTTCCACCGCGTGATTCCCGATTTCGTGATTCAGGGTGGCTGCCCCATCGGCAACGGCACGGGCGATCCGGGCTACACTATCCCTTGTGAGACCTCTGCCGAGCGTCAGTACCACGACCGTGGTGTGATGTCGATGGCTCACCGTGGCAAGGATACAGGCGGCTCGCAGTTCTTCATCTGCCACAACCGCCAGAACACGCAACACCTGGACCGTGTTCACACCTGCTTCGGCAAGGTGGTGGAGGGTCTGGATGTTATTGACGACATCCGCCCGGGCGATTTGATTCTCTCTGTAACCATTATTGAGGAGTAATCTTTCGGCGTATGAAAAAATGGCTTTTTACTCTGCTCCTGACACTATTGTCGGGAGCGAGTATTGTTTATGCGCAGAGCGATTCGCTCGCCATCGTACGTGCCGAGTGGCAGGTGACTACCACTACGGATGGACTTGTGCATAAGCAGGCACAGATAAAGGATCTATACGGCAGCGTGCAGTCAATAAACCTTATTGAGATCTCCCCGAAGGCCAAGCATAAGTTTGGCATTGCGGGCAACGAGGGTATGAAGCCTACCAGCCAGCAGGCTATCGAGCACGACGCTGTGGCGGCTATCAACGGCACGTTCTACGATATGAAGGCGGGCAACTCGGTCTGTTTTTATAAGATTGACAAGGAGCTGATTGACGCTACCACTGACTCGGAGTTCGAGCGACGCGTCACGGGCGCCATACGCGAGAAGAAGGGCCGTATCGAGATTATCGAGTGGAGCAAACCTATCGAGCAGGCATATAAGGGCAAGCGTGGCACGGTGCTGGCATCGGGACCGCTGATGCTGGAGGATGGCAAGCAGAGCGACTGGAGCAAGTGTAACGAGAGTTTTATCCTCACGCGCCATCCACGCAGTGCGATATATACCAAGGCTGACGGCACAGTGGTGCTCATTACGGTCGATGGTCGCTCGGCAGGTAATGCCGACGGCATGAGTATCCCCGAGTTGGCATATCTTATAAAGGTGCTGGGTGGCGAGGATGCGCTCAACCTCGATGGCGGAGGCTCTACGACGCTGTGGATGCGCGGAGCAGTAGAGGGTGGCGTGCTGAACTACCCCTGCGACAACAAACTCTTCGACCACGCCGGCGAGCGTTCGGTGTCGAACATCGTATATGTAAAATAGTGTAGCGGGTTGCCTTCGGGTGACCCGTTTTTCTTCTGTATGGCCACATAGGTTACCCGATTTGGCTGACGGCGGGGCGGGGAAACAATAATTTTCGCACAAAAAATGCAAAAAGAGGCCCATTTTTTTGGTTGATTCAAATTTGTTTCCTACTTTTGCACCGCTCGAATGGGTCAAAGGCTGTTGTAGCTCAGTGGTAGAGCACTTCCTTGGTAAGGAAGAGGTCACGAGTTCAATCCTCGTCAACAGCTCAAAGAGGGGTCACTTTAAAGTGGCTCCTTTTTTGTTTTTATTTGGTTACAGAACTCGTGACCTCCCGAAGTCCTCCTTTCTCAATGGAGGATTTAGGAGGAATGTAAATATAATCCAACGGATGCGGAAGCATCCTCGAGTTCAATCCTCGTGG
>JAFUOK010000022.1 GCA_017481925.1 Alistipes sp. | reverse complement strand
TAACGTATTTACTCTTACCGGCTATGAGGGCTTGGATCCTGAGGTTTATCAGGGTTCTGACCGCTCACGTGGTGTTGACTATGGTTCATACGGTATGCCTCGTCAGTACTTGTTCGGTGTTAACATCGACTTCTAATCGAAAGATAGAATCGATAAACGCTTAACAGTATAGAGTTTTTAAACTATTAAAATGATTATTAATATGAAAAAAGTATTATTATATTCAGCGTTTGCCCTTGGTACACTGACTATGAGTACTGGTTGTGGCGACGACTTCTTGTTGCTTACTCCCGTATCAAGCACATCGGAGGGTACTCTTAATAATGCCGAGGGTCTTGACTACCTTTTGACAGGTGCATACTCTACATTCAACAGTATGCTTTCATCCGCAGGTGGTATGGGTGAGGCTTCACTTACCAACTGGGTATGGGGCGATATCGTTGGTGCTGATGCAAACAAGGGTTCTATGGCATCTGACCAGCCCGACCTTACTGAGCTTGAGGTTTGGTCTTGGTCAACATCAAATGGCTACATCAAGAACCGCTGGGATGCTGTTTACGAGTCAGTAAAGCGCGCCAACCAGATTATCTCAATGGCTACAAAGATAGATGATGCAGCTCTTCCTAACAAGGCTGACATCATCGCTCAGGCTAAGTTTATCAAGGCTTTCTGGTTGTTTGATGGTATCCGTATCTATGGTCCTGCTATCCCCTATGTAACCGTAGAGGATTATGAGGCTAATACTGATCCCCAGGTATCTAACGTTGACGAGAATGGCAACTATGTTTACATTTGGGATAAGGTAGAGCAAGACTTTTTGGATGCTATTGCAGGCTTGCCCACTACGCGTACTTCAGGTAACTACGGCCGTGCAACATCTTGGATGGCTAAGGCTATGTTGGCTAAGTTCTACATCTATTGGTCATCACCCTATGACGGTTCCGCTGGTTATGGCACTGGAAATAAGTGGTCTGCTGCGGCAAACTTGCTTGATGAGATCATCGCTAGCGGTGTAGACGCTAAGGGTACAAACTATGATTTGGCTGACAACTATCTTGCTTTGTGGGACTATCGAACCTCTGACTGGACCGGTGAGTCTGTATTTGATATACAGTTTACTTTCCATGGTAACACTTCTCAGACAAACTCACCCCACCATACTCATATGACTGAGGTATCAGGTGGTATGGGTAAGGCTGGTTGGGGTTTCTATCAGCCTACATATGAGTTCGTGAATAGCTATATTGTTGATGAGGATGGTCTGCCCCTCTCATTTGCAGAGTACACAGCCATTGATCGTTTGACTAAGTCTCAAATGGTTGACAAAATTGGCGAAGATGGAAACGTTGAGTTGGATGACGAAGGCAAGCCTGTACAGATTGAAAAGGTTGCAACAAATTTGAATATTTTTACAGATCCTCGTCTTGACGTTGTTGCTGGTCGTTTTGGTGTTCCTTTCCTAGATTGGGGATATCCCGATGATACTAACCTTACCGGTTGGGTTCGAGAGTCAAGCAATGCTGGTCTTTATATGAACAAGAAGGGTCATAGCTGGAAGGCAGAGCGTGAAACCGCTTCTACGACTCAGCCTACTTCAACATCAGTTAACTACCATATTTTACGTTTCGCTGAGATTCTGTTGATGCGTGCTGAGTGCTACTATCAGGAGAATAACTTTACTCAGGTTATCAAGATCGTTAACCAGATCCGTGAGCGTGCTGCTAAAGCATTTGTTGAAGCAGGAGCGAAGACAGATGGCGATTATGTAATGGAGGATATGACTTCAGGCTCTAAGATTGTTACTGAGAATGCTGCAGCCAATTACCGTATCGGTTTGTATCCTGCATCATACGCTAACGCTACTCAGGCTCGCGAGGCGTTGGAGCGCGAGTACCGTCTTGAGTTCGGTATGGAGGGTCACCGTTGGTTTAACATTACTCGCTGGGGTAAGGTTGCTGACGTATTGAACGCTTATGCCGCATCAGAGCGTCGTTACATCGGTAAGTTTGTTAATACATACGATCCAGCATGGGTATATATGCCTATTCCTCAGTCAGAGATTCAGACTGCACAGGGTCGTTTCGTTCAGACTCCCGCTTGGTTGTAATTAACTGTTGACTTATGTTTAGATAACAGAGGGTGCCACCTTAGGGTTGGCACCCTCTCTTTTTGTGTATGGCTGGTGGGTTATTAGTTATACAGAATAAGATGCGGTTTTGATGCGGGATTTTCGCAACAGGCATTACATTTGCCTTATACAATATTTTTTTCTACCTTTATATCGTGAAAAATTGTCAGGCCATATATCATAGTATTGTCGGCAGCGTACGTCGAGTGTTACTCTGCGCAGTTGTTCTGCTGTGGGGTGCAACGGGTTGCGTGATGTCGAATCATCCGTCGCACGAAGAATCTACGTTTGTAAATGTAGGTGAAATGGCGCCAGACTTTACCGTTGAACTAATAGATGGCGGGGAGCGCAGACTATCAACGCTGCATAGCGAGGTGGTGATGTTGGTGTTTTTCTCTTCGGGATGTCCTGATTGTCAGGCTCAATTCACTGAGATGATGCGATTAATAAAGAATGAGGAGCCTAATTTCAGATTGCTGGCAATCTCGCGCGAGGAGACCCTTGAGGAGACGATTGCGTTCAGGGATAAGTACTCTTTTCCGTACGAAGTGGGTATCGACCCAGATAAATCGATTTACAGCCTCTATGCTTCGATGTATGTGCCTCGCACATATCTGATCGACCGCACGGGTAAAGTAATTGCTTTGGATATAGAATTTAACCCCAACAACCTGCAAAGCATATGGGCACAAGCTGAAGATATGGCTGCGCAGAATAACAATTAAAAATAAAATCCCCGACCCATAGGTCGAGGATTTTTCTATTCAAGGGCCTCTGCCAATAACGATATGGGATGCACGACGGGTTTCGACGTGGACATCTCAATCTGCCATTTGCATGTCTCGCAATCGGTCGATACTACATCGCATCCCGACGCCTCGATCTTACGGAAGATGCCTTCGCCGATAGCCTGCGCCGTAGGATAGTTCTCTTTCTTAAAACCATACGTACCAGCGATACCGCAACATTGCGAATCAAGCACCGTAAGCTCTACGCCAGGTATCATTCTAAGCAACTCTATCGAATAGTAAGCCCAGCCCAACTTCTCCATATGGCAGGCTGTATGATATGCTACTCGGCGCACGGGAGCCTTCTTCTTAAAGCGCAACTGCACATTTCCCTCTGCGAGCAGACGGTAGATGTAGCGCGTGGCAAGTTCGATATGGTCGCGAACATCCGCATTGTCGATATCCAACAGATGGGGGTACTCGTCTCGCAGCGTAAACGTACAGGTCGATGAGGTGCCAACAACGGGCCACTTGTTCTCAACAACCGACTTGCGGATAGATGCCGTATTCACCTCGCCCTGACGGCGAGCCTTGTCAATCAAGCCGTTAGAGATGAGAGGTACACCACAACACTTCTCCTTTTCGAGCATCTGCACACCCACACCCAGGGCGTTCATCACCTTGACGAAATCCTTACCCAGCTGCGGGTTATTATAGTTCACGTAGCAGCCGTGGAAATAGCTCACCTGGCGGGCATACTTTGCCTGCTTCTTACGACGACGCTTCATCCAGCTCTCGAACGTGCCAAAAGAGTACTTGGGGAATGTGCGACGATGGTCAATGCCGATAACCTTATCCAGAACCACCTTCACGGGTTTCAGCCCTACGCTGAAGTTTACGATTGGCGCAAACGGCGTAGCCATAGAGCCCATAAAATCGGTATTGGCAAGCATCTTCTCTCTCAAGCCTGGCTTTTTGGTGCTATGCTTGATGCGTGCCGCCTGAATGATATCGCCGATGCGGACATTCGAAGGACATGCCACCTCGCATCGCTTGCAGTTAAGGCACCACTTCAATGACTCGTCGTAGAATCCTTTATGCTTCAGACGCAAGCGCTCACCATCAGGGCCCGCCTGCTTGGGGCCCGGGAAGAGCGGATTGACTGAGGCTACGGGACAATATACCGTACAAACAGTGCATTTGATGCACTGCTCGAAATTGAAATTACTCTGCTCGGTCATCATACTTACTTCTTGCTTAAAATTCTCTCGGCCACATCCAGCGCCGTCAATATTGAAACACCGGCACCACAACCCTCCTTAACGGCATTAAAACCAGGCAGTGTAGCACCCGCAACGTATAAATTATCAATCACTTGCCCCTGACGCATGGCACGTAACAATTCATCCGTCTTGACGCCGAAGCTCTCGTATGCCTGTGGCTTGAACAGATCTCTGTCGTACCACTCCCCACGGTCGGCTACATACTGCACATCTGCGCCAAACAGAGGCTCGCAGATGCGGTCATTGGTAGCCTCCAGACCACCGCTGAAGAAACTACCCGTGGCCAGCACATAATTAGTTGCTAAGAATGGTATGTCGCCGTGATTACGAGTATATACGGCCGTAATCTTATTGCCCTCGGACTTGTAGCCCACGGCCGTGTCACCCAGCATATATACACCACCCAGCTCCTGGAAGTATCGGCGCAGAAGAGTCTGCACCTGCAATCCTGGCACCGAGGGCGGCAAAGTGGCAATAACGGCAACCTTGCGGCCAAGTTTCTGCTCAAGGTAACGTACGCCATCCTTGCAATCAACCCCCAATACTGCGGGCAGCAGTATGGCCTCCGCGTCGTCCATCTTTGCAGCGATTATATCGGCTAACTTATCAAGCGTCTCGCGCTTGTCGAATATGCGGGCAATATTTGCCGATCGCATCTCGGTGGGATTCTGGCGAATCTGCTCCAGCTCAGGAAGGTTGAATGTGTATGCCGCACATTTCGTACCCATACGCAGCATCTCATCCTTGAGGAACTGCGCGTAAAAGTCCAGGAATCCCTCGGCATTAAACAACGCCACGTTCTTCCACGGCAATGAGTCTGCATTGGGGCTATGCACATACCCCTCGAAGGTAAGCCACGCAGGTTTCATAGCGCCTACGGGCGTCAGACGATAGTGATTCTGCTCGGCACTGCCAAACGTTGCTACGCCAGCCTCCTGCATAAGCGTTGCGCCCTCTGCTGCAAGCGCGAGAAAACGCTCACGGCTATATCGGGCGTAGGGATGCTCGGGTGCCATCTGTCGAAGCGCATCCAAAGCATCGGCAGGCGATACTACCGTCGAGCCATCAGGCAATGCGCCAAGCAATTCGAGTGAACCCGATGAAAAATGCAATGCGCTATGACCCAACGATATGATAGCACATCGCTCACCCTGTTTTGCAAGGCGGATTCCGCAGATAAGACCTGCCAGACCTCCTCCAATGATTACTGTATCAAAACGCATCTTATTCTGTTTTTTCGTTTTTCAAACCACATACTCCATCGTAGAGCCACATCGTGAACTCACTCTCGCGCAACGTGTCACCCCATGCTACGGGGGCCATTCCCTTCCATCGTTCGTTAAGGAATGAGACCAAATCCTGTTTGGCCTGATGCGAACAATATTTACCCGCCTCGGCCATAATACCTGCTGCACGGCAGGCACACAACTCACCCTGGCAGGTACCCATACCCACACGTGTGCGGCGTCGCAGATCGACCAGGTTATGCACATCCAACTCATTGAGCGCATACTTCACCTCGCCAACCGACACCTCCTCGCACTCGCACACAAGCGAACGCGCTGCGGCGTCACCTACATCCAGTCGCTCGGCCATCTCGCCGTGACGGTTGATTGCCGATTCACGCTGCGCTACGGGGACAGAGTGCAATCGCTTCGAAATCTTCTCCTCTTTCTCGCGCGAGCCAGGGAGTTTGCACTCGGCCGTTGTACATTTCTTATTGATATTTAACTTCTTACAAATAAGATCCACGGTCCACTCGGCCATCAGTCGGTAGGTCATCAGCTTTCCGCCCGTAATGGTAATGAAGCCCTCCAAACCGTCACGTGTAGCGTGATCCAGCACCACAATACCACGGCTTACGCTACGTCCACTCGGATCATCATCCGATGCAACCAGCGGTCGCACACCTGCATAAGCTCGCAGAATGCGGGTGTGAGCCAGCGAGGGGGCCAACTTTGTACCTTCACGCAGCAACAGGTCCACCTCATCGGCCGTAACGTACATATTATCAACCTCATCGAAGGGAACTTTACTTGACGTTGTACCAATAAGCGAAATGGTATCGCCCGGCACCAGAATATCAGCATCGGCAGGCTTGCGACAGCGATTAAGCACGATATTATTTACACGGTGGCCAAAAATCAACAGCGAACCTTTGGCCGGCAACATCTTAACCGTAACGCCAGCCATAGCTGCCAGATCGTGTCCCCAGATACCACCGGCATTAACCACAATCTCGGCTCGGAACTCTTTCTTTTCGCCCGAACGGCAATCGACAGCCTTCACGCCTACGATACGATCCTGCTCACGAATCAGCTCCGTCACCTTGTGATATGTCAGCACCTCGGCACCGTGTGCCTTGGCGTCAATCAAATTGGCCATCGTAAGGCGGAACGGATCAACCGCTCCGTCAGGAACGCGTACAGCTCCAATCATCGCTGGGTTAGCCGATGGCTCCAAACGCAGTGCCTCTTTCGGATCGATAGCATCAGCACGAATCCCCGCTGCGCGGCACGCCTCGATAAACTTGGCCTGAAACTCCAATCCATCCTCCGGAAGACTTAGGAACAAACCATCGGTCTCCTCGACACAGTGTGAGGCTATACGACGCAGGATCATATTCTCCTTGATACACTCCTCGGCTGACTCCCGGTCGGTAACGGCATAACGCGCTCCACTATGCAATAGACCGTGATTTCGGCCCGTTGCACCAGTGGCTATATCGCCTCGTTCGAGAAGTAATGCCTTTATGCCACGAAGCGCACAATCGCGAGCAACACCTGCTCCCGTAGCACCTCCGCCAATGATGATTACATCTGCTTGTTTGGTCATCGTAATACGCTGATTTTAATTCATTATACAAAGTAAGACATAAAAAGCAATATTTCAAAATAAAACCTTCGGAATTTCGCTTCAAAACCTATAATTCGCATTTTGAAAGGTTGCAAATCTTGCTCCAAACACATTACACGCGGCAAAATATATTCCTGCTGCAACAACCTTACGATAAAAAAAGAGGCTATATCCGTTGCCGAATATAGCCTCCTAAAATCATTCTACTTTCTGAAGGTAAGCGTTGTGCCATCGCTACGCATTGCTGTTGCAATATCGTGAGCCTTGACATTTACCTCGCCACTAATCAACTCGGGGATGTTGTAGGCGTGTAGGATATCGCGATAGTGCGTCAGCGGATTACGCTGAGGCAGCAGGAACGGCTTATGGAATGTACCATCCTCGCTCACGTATGTGAAGTAAGGTCGTGTGTAGAGGCGGTCATCACGGCGACTACTGAATACCATCCAACGGCTGTTGGTACTCCACGAGTGGTAACTCTCAACCTCTTCGCTATTTAGAACCTCGATAGGCTTCAACTCACCCGTCTCCATATTCAGGGTGTAGAGATCTGAATCCTTGTGGTTAATCGACCAGTTACCGTAGCGTACCAGCACTACAACCATATGCTTGCCATCGGGTGAGATACGCGGGAAACTGATGCTTCGACCATCCTTGGGAGCATTAAAGAGTGTATCTACCTCGGTGCCAATGGTGCCCGTCTCGGCATCGAAATCAACGCTGCAAAGGCTATACTTCAGCTTGTCGATATGCCAGCCGATGCTATCCACATTCTCGGCCGTACAGAAGTAGAGTGTGCGTCCGTCGGGAGAGAAGGTGGGCAACGTCTCCATATTGTCGGGCGACGAAAGAATCTCATTTGAGAAGAGCTCCTCACGCTCGGTATCAAATATCACCACATCCGACTTCTCATCATAGACCTCCATACGATCCTCGCTATGGTAGTAGTAGCTCTGATAGATAATGTTGGTCGAGGCTACGATATAGCGCTCCTCGGGGTGCCAGAAGGGATACACAAGGCTCGCAATGGTCTCGGGAGTCTTGGTGTTGTATTTTGTCACCTTGCCATTCTCCACGTATGCCGTGCCATTATAGTTTTTCGCACGCAGGTGGAACATCATCTTATCGGGATTGCGCGCGGGGAAGGTGTGGCAGTTGATACAGTTGTGCTCGGAGAGTTTATTCTCATAAATCACCTTCTGCTCAAAGGTCTCCAGGTTACGCTGGAAGATGCCGATCTTAAGCCACTGCTCGGCAGGGGGAAGCAGTCGGTAGGCCATGTGGCTATCCACCTCGTCGGGCGAAATCTCCATCGTAAAAGGCTTATATGCAAGCCATTGGCCATCCTCTTTGCGGGCAACGGTAAACTGCAACTTCTGTCCCATATTCTCGCGCAACAGGCGACGCCACTCCTTAATCGGAATATCAAACAAGCCATCTTCAGCCTCTACCTGCAATGACGATGCGGCGCCCTCGATGATGAGGTGATGCTCGCCCTCGGTCAGAACGTTGAAGTTCATCGGAGCAATATTGCACGGAATGATAATATCCTTATAGTCGGGGAAAATCTCGACCTCGGTGCCGAGTTCTCGGCTGATAGTAATATCAGGGGTAGAGCAAGAAGCCAAAGAAATGACCGTGCTCATACACACTAAAAAAATAAGTTTTCTCATAGTCATTTGGTTGGTTAATTATTAATAAACATTAGGCGTCCGGTATTAGTTAAGCATAAAATACCAGAACGTATCGCGGAACTCGCTCATTTGCGATTTTGGATTTGCTGAGGGTTGGCGGTGGCGCAGCGTAAGGATCTTCTGTCTGAACGATGCAAAGCGAGAGATAACCTCCTCGCTAACGCCATAGCGACGACAGTAGTCCATATCGCGCTCCGAATAGGTCACCACAGCCTCCTGCAGGCGTACAGGCAGCGTGGGGAGCACGGGTGTCGAGTAATACTCCTCGACAAAGGCACGAATAAAGTCGAAGTTTTTCTGCAAGAGCACGCACGCAATGGTATATTCGCGTGCAACCTCATTGTCGGGATTAGCCGTCAGAGCCTTCATCAGGTCGTAGAGCAATCCATTCATCGACACAAATTCGCTACTCAGTTCGGGCAACGTGCGGCGCTTGAGTCCATACTCCGGATCAGCCTCTACGGCTACATCGTTGTGAAGGAACTGCTGCTGCCTTTCGGCCCAATCTTTATATGCATAGGTCTTCGAGAGACGATATACAAACTTGCCCGCAAGATCATAGTCACCCAAGACAATACGGCTGCGGACAAACTGTTGCAGCAAAAGCGGCGTACCGGGATAGGTGCCGGCCATTGCAGCCAATGATAACTCAAGAGTCTGAGAGACAATGCCTAAATGGTAATATATCTCGCTATATACTGAGTGCTCCTCGACAAATGTTCCAAAATTCTCGTTCAGCAGCGACGAGGCGTTAATCTGCGGATAGAGGAACAACTTGTCGAGCAACTCACCCTTCTTCGAGAGTGCAAAATTCACGAAGTTGGCATTCAGTGCATTCTGCATACTAACATTGGGCGTCGAGAGGATTCCATCCCAATTTTCGGTCACCATATGGTGATACAACTCCATATATGAGTAGAAGCCTGGATTTACCTCCTTCTCGTGGCGCTGGAGATACCAACCCGCCACGGCAATGCATAAGATAGCGCCAAGAGCACCGTTAATCCATAGACTCATACGCTTGATGAGTCCCGCAGCATAGATCACAGCCATTACGGCAACCATTGCCACCCACGCCATATGCAGGAAGGGAGTCATCTCCACATAAAACTCGTTGTAGAATTTAGGGGTATAGGCAAACTCATAGTCGATAATATCTCCCGTATGTACAAGATACGATCCTGCCACACACGCTATGGCTGCATAAATAGCACCGAGATACCACTTCTCACGCTTGAGCATTGCATCGAAAAGGAGCGCACACATAGCAAAGAGCATACCTATCGAGCCCACAAGCAGATAGAGCACAAGCGTAATCGCCGCACCGATGCCTACACGCACCTTATAACTCTGCTCCCGACACAACGAATAGCCCCACAATGCGATAGCCATAAACATTATGGCCACCAGACCCGTATAGTGGTGATATGATGTGGCTATGTACATCACCACAAACAACGACGGTACAAACAACAACGGCAACAATGCTACATTGTCGTTAATCTTGCGCATCGTAAGCCATAGCATCCATACACTCACGCCCACAATCACGGCTGTTGTTGCAGCGCCAACTACAGGGTGTATAAAGAACTGCACCAGAAATTGCGATACAAATATTCCCACGCCACCGAACTGCAGCAGCACCTCGGAGATATAACTCCAGTCGAGGAACAGCAACTGCTGCGACTCGCGATAGAAGAACATATACGCCTGATCGGCCTGAAGCTGGACACCCAACAGCAGTGCGCCAATGGCCGTAATAATCAAGGCTATAAGGTTTTTGTTAATTTTCATCGGTCTCTTCACTCAATATTTTTATTCTTTTGTGCGATTGCCGCTTGCCGGCCTCTACAGGGTACGCTCCGAAGCCAATGCGACTAATATACACACAATCGCGAAACAAATATAAAAATATTTTTCTTGAAAACAAATTTTTCCTCCATCTGCAATAAAAAGTGAGGGTGCCAACCCTAAGGTGGCACCCTCTGAATTACCTATTATAGGTTCTTTAGGTTCTGATTACTTCCAAGCGGGAGTCTGAACGAAACGACCCTGAGCGGTCTGGATCTCTGACTGAGGAATGGGGAAGTTAACCCATGAGGGAGAGTAAGTGTTAACGAACTTACCGAGGTACTGAGACTCAGCCTTTGCGTAAGCGTTCAATACATCAGCAACCTTACCCCAGCGAGCGATATCGAACCAACGGTGACCCTCCATACCGAACTCGAGACGAATCTCACGCTCCAAAGCCTCACGAGACTGGGCAGCATTAGCGTATGAAGCGGGATACAAACCGATACGGTAGTTAGCAGCAGCGCCATCGGTAACAACCTTAGTACCAGAGGTCATATCCTCCATTACACCCTTATATACGAGAGCAGCCTCGTCATCATTGCTGGGCTCTTGGTATGCTACGAAACTCTTCGCAGCACGAGTACGAATCTGGTTAACGATGTCGATAACCTTTGAGTACTCCTTAGCCTGCCAGTGGCACTCTGCACGCATCAAAAGGATGTCAGCGAAACGGATGATGTGGTAGTTGATTGCAGTAGAAACGGGGTGAGTAGTAGCAGCACCAGCACGCTCAGCCTTCCAAGAGTGACCCTTCTTGTTGAAGTACATACCACCGTTACCGTAGTCACGGATGAATGCAGATACGTTGTAAGGAATCAACCAATCGAGGTAAGGCACACCGAAACGACCTGCACTTACATCCAAACGAGGATCAGTAAATACTGAAAGGTCAGTGTTAGCAGAACCTATGGGAGTCAATGACTTGTGAGCGGTGTACTCTGCGAATGACAAAGGAAGACCATTAGCATCTACGATGTGAGAGTTAACGAACTCGAATGAAGGCTGGTAGAAGCCCCAACCACCATAACCCAAAGCACCTGAGAACTCAGTTGCATTAGTGTGGTGAGGAGAGTTGGTCTGTGAAGTAGTACCGTTGAAGGTAAACTGAACATCGAATACAGACTCACCAGTCCAGTCAGAAGTCTCATAGTGCCACAAAGCATCGTATGTGTCAGCCAACTGATACTTCGTACCCTTAGCGTCCTTACCGTTTGCGATGATCTCATCGAGCAAGCCAGCAGCGGTGCTCCACTTGTCAGCGGGAGCATAACCAGCAGAACCATCATAAGGAGAAGACATGTAGATGTAGAACTTAGCCAAAACAGCCTTTGCCTGCCATGAAGTGGCACGACCCTGCTGACCATCGGGCCAAGTCTCGGGAAGACCAGCAACAGCATCCAAAAGATCCTGCTCTACCTTGTTCCAAATGTAAACATAGTTACCACCCTCATCTACGTTAGATACCTGAGGATCAGTGTTAGCCTCATAGTCCTCTACTGTTACATAGGGGATAGCGGGACCGTAGATACGGATACCTTCGAACATCCAGAAGCCCTTCAAGAACTTCGCCTGAGCGATGATCTGAGCAGCGTTAGGAAGTTCAGCCTCCAACTTTGTAGCCAAAGCGATAACTGCGTTACAACGCTTTACTGACTCGTAAACAGCATCCCAGCGGTTCTTGATATAACCGTTAGCGGTTGACCAGTTCCAAGTCTCAATCTGAGTCAAGTCAGGCTGGTCAGATGCGGTAGATCCCTTATTAGCGTCACCACCAGCAATATCACCCCATACCCAGTTGGTAAGTGAAGCCTCACCCATACCACCTGCAGATGAAAGCATGCTATTCAATGTAGAGTATGCACCTGTCAAAAGGTAATCAACACCCTCGGCGTTAGAAAGAGTAGCCTCAGACGTACTTGATACGGGAGTAAGCAACAAGAAGTCATCGCCACAACCAGTACTCATAGTCAGTGTACCAAGGGCAAACGCTGAATATAATAATACTTTTTTCATGTTAATAATCATTTTAATTGGTTTAAATTATACTGTCAAGTGTTTGATCGAAAACTATTTATTAGAAGTCGATGTTTACACCGAACAAGTACTGACGAGGCATACCGTATGAACCATAGTCGATACCACGTGAGCGGTCAGAACCCTGATAAACCTCGGGATCGAGACCCTCGTAACCGGTGATGGTAAATACGTTAGAAAGCTGTGCGTAGAAGCGGATACGAGACATCTTGATCTTGTTCAACCACTTCTTAGGCAAAGTGTAACCCAAAGTCAAAGTCTGC
>JAFUOK010000021.1 GCA_017481925.1 Alistipes sp. | reverse complement strand
CGTTCTCCGAACGTGAGAGCAGACGGTCGAAGTTGCGCTGCTCGCCCGTGAACGATATGTCCTCGATGTAGGCTACGCCCGAGTCGTAATTGTTGTAGAAGCCTGCCAGCGAGTCGCCCTGAATGTGGAGCGGAGCGCTGATGCGGTCAAAACCATTTACGACAAGCACACGGCCACGCTCGTTTGCTACACGGTGAGCCGAAAGTGTCTCGCTCGGGAAGCTCTCGCCACCCTTGTTTACAGCCGTCACACGGTAGGAGTATGTGTGACCGACCTCCTGCTTCAAGGTTATCTGCTCGCCATCTACCCTGCGTCCGGCGTCGAAGTCGCCATCGTCAATGCGGGTATAGACGATATAATACTCGGGTGAGGCCGTAAGCTCCAGATCATCCTCCACGCCCTTCCATTTAAGTATAACGTCACTCGATGTTGCGTCTGCAAAGGTTGCGCTGAAACGCTCAACGGGCAGGGGCTGTACGGTGTAGGGAGTATTGTATTGGCTTGATATGTAGCGTAGTATGCCTTTGTAGATAGCTCGGCTTACGAGGAATTTAAAGCGGGGATCGTTACCGTAGCGCATATCGGCGAAGTTCTGGTGCGACATCGACTCCAGAAGCATAGTGGGTGCGCTGGGCACGCGTGCCTCATAGTATGAGCGGTTCCACATACCTCGGCGGCTCCAGTTGGGCTCGGCCTTGGCGCGGATGTCGCCCACAATCTGCGTCATAACAATATCGGTCAAATCGCGCGAGAGGTAGCGGTCGGCACCACCTTCGAAACGGCCCTTGTTGTCCTTGGTGTAGTAGATGCCCAGTGTGCCGATAATATCGTCATTGAGGCGTACTCCCGCATCGGAGTGGAAGGCCAGAACCATATCGATAGGTATTGACTTACCCTCCTCGTCGGGCAGACGCTCCGAACCGCCCATCAGTGCATTGACCCAGTGGGCACGCGACATATAGTCGTCCTTGTAGTCGTCAAGATTCTCTTTGGGAGTATATACATCCTCCTCAAAGCCAGACCATTGCAACCAATAACGGGCACCCTCGCAGAAGCGGGGGTATTCGCTTGTGGTGGCCTCGTAGATTATATCCTCCTTCTGGAATTTAGGGCTTGCCGAGCGTGCCACATTGCCATAGCCGCCACCAATCTTCACAGCATCGGCCGAGATGGTCTGCCCCTCACGCTCGCTCTTGTTTGTAAGCGATACGAGGCACTTCTCGTCGCCCTCGTTGAAGGTGAAGTGGCCGAGATATATCCACATTCCTCCACCCATCTGCTGATTGACGGCAAAGCGGCTCTCGCCACCCGCGTGGTGTACGGTGTAGGTGGCATCCGACGTGCTCTTGTCGCCGCTGCTCTTATACGATACATATACCGCATAGCGACCCGTTTCGGGGATTGCGGCGTGCCACTCCGAGAGACTTTCATTGCCTGAAGTAATGGTTTCGGTAGAGCGTGCACTACCCTCACGGAAAGGATTTTGCCCCGTGAGATACACCTCGCGCTTATGAGCAAAACCAGTGCCTGCATCACTCCACTTCTTTGAGCCATTCTTTTCCACATAACGGCTCTGGTCGATACCCTCGTCATTGTCGATAATTATCTCTGTGGTCTGCACATCACGCTCGCGGGGCAGCAGTACGTTAGCACCTGCATTTTCGAGCATAGGCACAAGGTAAGGCAAGACGAAGCTCTGTGTAAAAAGATCCTCTACGGTCTCCCACAGTCGTGAACGTTGCCAGCGCCAGATATTCTCATCCTGCTCGAAATATCGGCCGTGGCTCTGCCACATAGCCACGTGACGCCCCGCAAGTCCCTCGACAGGATGATTCTCCGTCGATAGACGGCGCACCAGAGGCTGCTCCGAACGGTTGGTGAAGCGTATGGCATTGAGATTTTTCGTGCGGTAATAGGTGGGAATCAGCTCCTCGATACGGTGACGATCGGTGATGATCGAAATGTTGTAGTCGGCATATCGCTCGGGCAGAAGCATACGCACCGAATCATATATAGCCTGCACATTATCCTCGCGGAAGGGGTAATACGACAGGCCTATCGAGGCGTGTATTTCGACCTTGTCGCCCGCCACGCGTGAACGATCGACCTTTACCGAGCCGCCGAGCACCTCACGGCTGACGATGCGTGTGAGCATATCGGCAATGTCGAGACGAGTGTCGGTCGGGAGCGACTGCGCTGAGGCAAAGGAATATAGCGCAGTGGCTATGAACAGGAGTGTATAGCGAATAGGTTTATTCATTGTCGTTGTGTTTTTCGGTTGAAATCAATGAGAGCCCAAAGATAGTAAATAAAGCGTTATAACCCAATAGTTCGAAGCCTATCTGATAGTCGAATTTTTCGGCCACGATCCACTGCAGGATGTAACTCATTATGGGCGAAAGCAGTGCAATGACAGGCATCCAACGCTCGCGAATACCGCGTTTGGAGATTAGTCCGAAGACAAACATTCCGAGTATAGGACCATAGGTGTAGCCTGCCACTTTGAAGACGAGGTTGATGATGCTGTCGCTGGCCAGGCGCTCGAAGATGATGACCACGATGAAGAGTATCACCGCCATAACAATATGCGTACGGTGGCGCAGTCGTGTGAGTGTCGGCTCGTCGTAACGTTTGCGACCATCCAAAACATCGATGGTAAAGGCCGTAGTAAGCGATGTGAGGGATGCGCCGGCAGCTGAATATGTGCTTGAGATGAGTCCTATAACGAACATTATGCCAGCAAGTAACGGCAATCCACCCTGCACGGCAACCAGAGCGAAGGCGTCATCACCACGTGCTGGTGCGGGCAGGTGGGCAAAGTCGATATAACGGTAGATAAGCGCGCCGAGCGAGAGGAATAACAGAATGACCACAGCCTGGCACGCGGCGGTAAGCACGATGTTTATCTGCGAGTCACGCACGGTGCGACAGCTCATATTGCGCTGCATCATATCCTGATCCAGCCCTGTCATAGCCACAAGGCACAAGCCACCTCCGGCGACCATCTTCCAGAAGTAGCGTGGCGAGGCGGCATCGTCGAAGAACCACATCTGCGAATAGGGCGACTCTGCGATGGCCTCGGTGGCGGTCGCTACGGATAATCCCATCTCACGGCATAGTAGCCAGATACATACTACGATACTTATGACCAGGCACAGTGATTGCAGGATGTCGGTGGCTATGAGCGAACGTACGCCACCCGTGCGGGTATAGAGCCACACGACGAGGAGCGTAAGGAGCAGATTGATGGTAAAGCCTATGTTGAAGTGATTCCATACAAGTATCTGCATCACAGAGCATACGACGTATATCTTCAGCGCTGCGCCGATAACCTTCGCCACAAGGAAACACCACGCTCCCGTGCGGTGTGTTGTCTGCCCGAAGCGCATATCCAGCCACTCGTAAAGAGATACTACTCCACGGCGATAGAACACGGGTACGAGAACGAAGGCTACGATAAGTTGTCCGATGGTAAAACCGACCACCATCTGCATATATGAGAATGAGTCGGTAGCCACCGAGCCGGGTACCGATATGAACGTCACACCCGACATTGCCGCACCGATCATAGCCAGCGTGGCGGCATACCACGTGGTGCGTCTTCCGCCGATGAAAAAAGTGGCGTTATCGGCCCCTCGCGCACTGCGTCGCGAAAGCATGAAAAGCAGCGCCAGATAGGCGGCAAGGGTGATTATGATGGCCTCAGGTGACATATTTTACAACATTGACTCAGTCGCTTACCACAAATGTGGTATTTTTTACCGCACAAAGATACGAATTAGCCACAAATATAATTGCTTTTCGAAATAAATTTAATATCTTTGCGTGGAGATAAAAGGTGTCTTCGAATAGAGAATTATAAATAATCAGATAATATTGAATTTAAACTATGGCAAGATCATTAAAGATTAGAGATTTGACATTGCGCGACGGTCAGCAGTCATCGTTTGCTACCCGTATGACGCAGGAGCAGATTAACCGCTGTCTGCCCTACTACAAGGATGCTGGATTTTTTGCTATGGAGGTTTGGGGCGGTGCAGTGCCCGACTCAGTGATGCGTTACCTGGGTGAGAACCCTTGGACCCGCTTGGAGAGCATTCATAAGGAGATTGGCGATATTTCAAAGCTTACAGCGCTTTCACGTGGTCGTAACCTTTTCGGTTACGCTCCCTATACTGACGAGATCATCGACGGTTTCAGCCGCAACGCTATTCAGAGCGGTTTGGGCATTATGCGTATCTTCGATGCGTTGAACGATGTGGATAACGTAAAATCTACCATCAAATATGTTAAGCGTTATGGCGGTATCGCCGACTGCGCTGTGTGCTACACCGTAGATCCCAAGTATCCCCAGCCCACGTTCCTTCAGAAGTTGTTCGGCAAGAAGGCTCCCGAGCCCGTATTTACCGACGAGTACTTCCTCAATAAGGCTACGCAGATGGCTGCCCTGGGTGCTGATATGATCACCATCAAGGATATGTCGGGATTGATTCCTCCCCAGCGTATCAGCCGCCTGGTGAAGCTCTTCAAGCAGCACATCAAGGTGCCCATCGACTTCCACACCCACTCTACTCCCGGTTACGGTCTGGCATCAGTATTTGCCGCTATCGCCGCAGGTGTTGATGTAGTGGATACCAACTGCTGGTGGTTCGCCGGTGGTACGGGTGCACCCGCATTGGAGCTCGTATATGTATTCTGCCAGAAGATGGGTATCGATATCGGCGTTAATATGGACGCTGTGGCCAAGATCAACGAGCAGTTGAAGGGTATCCGCAAGGAGTTGGAGTTGTCGGTATTCGGTGCCGAGAAACCCAAGCCCAACCGCTTCGCATTCTCTGATACGGCAGATCAGCTCTTCAACGAGGCTGTGGCTGCTGCCAAGGCTGAGAACTTCGACAAACTGCTGGAGATTAGCCAGAAGATCGAGGCTTACTACGGCTTCCCTGCTCCCAACGAGTTGGTACAGAAGGCTGAGATTCCCGGTGGTATGTACTCAAATATGGTGGCTCAGCTCAAGCAGCTCAAGTCAGAGGATATCCTGCCCCGTGCTATGGAGCTCATTCCTTCAGTACGTCTGTCAGCTGGTCTTCCTCCCCTTGTAACTCCCACATCGCAGATCGTAGGTGCACAGGCCGTTAACTGCGCTATGGATGAGAAGGCTGGTCGCGAGATGTACACCAACAAGAGCTCACAGTTCATCGGCTTGGTTAAGGGTGACTACGGTAAGACTCCCGTGAAGATCGATCCCGAGTTCCGTATGAAGATATGTGGTTTCAGCGACGAGCGTCCTTACGATACTTCGAAGTACACCATGCAGCCCAACCCCGAGTTGCCCGAGGCAGGAGGTGTTAAGCTCGCAGAGAACGAGAAGGAGGTACTCTTGCTCGAGTTGTTCCCTCTGGTAGCGAAGAACTACCTGACCAACACCAAGAAGAAGGCTTACGAGACAGAGCAGGCTGAGAAGGCCGCCAAGGAGGCTGCAAAGGCTGCTGCTGAGGCTAAGCGTGTTGCCGAGGCTAAGGCTGCACTCGCAGCACAGAAGGTGAAGCCCATCACGGGTAAGACCGTAGAGGCTCCCCTGCCGGGCCGTATCCTGGAGGTATGCGTTAAGGTTGGCGACCAGGTTAAGCGTGGTCAGACCATCGTAATCCTCGATGCAATGAAGATGGAGAACAACATCACCACCGACTACGCCGGCACCATCAAGCAGGTATGTGTAGAGGTTGGCGAGGCTGTTCCCGCTAATGCAATCCTGGCTGAGGTGGAGTAAATACACCTTAGATATAAATAAAGAGAGGTCGCTCCTAGTGAGTGACCTCTTTTTTTGTGCGGGCTTCGGAGTGGGATAAATTTGCCCTTTTAGTAAACTTAATGTATATTTGTGTAGCCTTTGCCAAGTAAGGTGTATAAGCGTCTAAAAGTTGTCATTATGGAGATCTATTTGATTATAACCATTGTCGGCGTTGTGCTGATGTCGGTGGTGGGCTTTTTTGTCGGCAGAAATATCAACCGTGAGAATGTAACCCGTCTTGAAGGTAATGTCGGTGAGTTGAAAAGCACCATCTCTTCGCAGGAGGAGACTATGCGACAGCAGAATGAGCAGATACGTGACCTCTCTACCCGCGCAGCCGAGCAGGAGGCAAATTATAATAATGCCCGTGAGCAGTTGGCGCTGATGACCGAGCGGGAGCAGTCGTTGCGCGATGAGCAGGAGCGGCAACTCGCCTACCGCAAAGAGGAGTATGAGAAGCAGATAGAGGCCCTTAAAACTTCGTTCCGTGAGCAGCTGGAGCGTCAGCGTCAGGATAATGAACAGCAATTGCGTGCTGCGAAGGAGGTGGCCGATAAGCAGATAGAGAATCTGCAAAAGATAAATAAGGAGCAGATTGAGCGCCAATTGGCTCTGATCAAGGAGCAGATACAGACCTCGTCGGAGGATGTGCTCAAGCGCCGTCAGGATGAGTTGGGCGAGCAGAACCGCGAGCAGGTGTCGAAGATTATCGACCCCTTGCAGCAGAGTTTTAAGCATATGCAGGAGGCTTTCAACCGTTCGAAGGATCAGCAGCACGAGGCGCTGACACGTCTGGATGAGGCCATAAAGCAGAATATGCAGCGCAGTGAGGCGTTGGGCGAAACGGCCGACCGACTGACACGTGCATTGACGGGTGAGGTTAAGGTGCAGGGCAACTTTGGTGAGTTGCGCCTTAGGCAGTTGCTCGAAGATTTGCAGTTAAAGCCCGGCGAGCAGTATGATACGCAGGAGTCTATAAAGGATAAGTATGGCAAGAGCCTGAAGGGAGAGGATGGTAAGGGTTTGATACCCGATTTTATCCTCCACTTCCCCAATAACCGCCACGTGGTGGTGGATGCGAAGATGTCGCTGACGGACTACGAACGTTATATGAGCGAGGAGGATACGACGCAGCGCAGCATCTATCTAAAAGCTCACATCGAGAGCGTCAAGGCGCAAGTGAAACGTCTGGCAAAGAAGGAGTATTCGAAGTATCTGCCCGAGGGGTATAACCGTCTGGACTTCGCCATAATGTATATCCCTATCGAGGGAGCGCATAGCCTTGCTTTGCAGAATGATACGAGTCTGTGGCGCTGGGCATACGACGAGGGTGTGATGATTCTCGGTCCGCAGACTATGTATATGAATCTGCGTGTGCTGGAGATGATGTGGACGCAGGTGCGCCAGCTCAAGAACCAGGAGGAGATGATCAAGGCTGCCGAGACGGTTATTGAGCGAGTACACCTTTTTGGTCAGCGATTTATAGCTGTGGAGTCGAGTGTGCAGGATACGATGAAGAAGATCAACTCGTTGAAGATCACCACTCGCGATAGCGGACAGAGTATTATTACCGCAGCCAAGAACCTTATCACAGCCGGCGCCAAGGATAAAAAAGGCAAGACCTCGCTCTCGGATCTCGACGATGCAATCTTCCTCGAGGCGGACTCCACGACAATGCTTGCATCAAATACTACCCCACAACCCGATGAGGAGTAGTGATAAGGATTGTAGGCGAGAAAATTACTTTTTTACGGTATAATCATTATATTTGCAAAAAAGAGAATCAAAAATGAAAGTAACAATTCTGCAACGCGATATTGAGTGGTGCTCCGTGGAGGTGAATCTGCGACGTGCTGCCGAGGCGATTGATCGAAGGCCGGGGGCAGACCTCTATGTGCTTCCCGAGATGTTCTCAACGGGCTTCTGCATCGAACCTCGTGGCGTAGCCGAGGGCGAGCAGGGCGCAACGCTTGAGTGGATGCGACGTAAGGCCGCAGAGACGAATGCCGCCATTGCGGGCAGTGTGGCAGTCGAGTCGGAGGGACGTTATTACAACCGCTTCTACTTCGTAAAGCCCGACGGTGAGGTGGCCTATTACGACAAGAAACACCTCTTTACCTATGGCGGAGAGCACTTGCGATTTACCGCTGGCGAGAAGCGTACGGTTGTGGAGTGGCGAGGCGTAAGGATATTGTTGGAGGTGTGCTACGACTTGCGTTTTCCAGTGTGGGCCCGCAATCGTGGCGATTATGATATGATTCTCTATGTTGCAAGTTGGCCCGTACCCCGCATCTCGGCGTGGAGTGCTCTATTGGTGGCACGTGCCATTGAGAATCAGTGTTATGTGGCGGGTGTGAATCGTGTAGGAGAGGATCCTACGTGCGAGTATAATGGTGCAAGTGTAGTGATTGATCCCTATGGGCGGAGAATTGCCGAGTGTGCCTTGGGCGAGGAGTGCGAGGCGACGGTGGAGATTGATATGGAGGCACTGAATGCTTTTCGTGGGAAGTTTCCCGTTCTGAATGATGCAGATATTTAGTTAGGTAAGTAAGAGATATGAAGAGATTACTATTGGGCGATGAGGCTATCGCTTTGGGAGCTATTCACGCAGGCATTAGTGGCGTGTATGCCTACCCGGGTACCCCATCGACAGAGATAACAGAGTTTATCCAGGCTAACGCTACGGATGTGCGTAGCCGCTGGTGCACCAACGAGAAGACGGCTATGGAGGCTGCCCTCGGTATGTCGTACGCTGGCAAGCGTGCGTTGGTGTGTATGAAGCACGTGGGAATGAATGTGGCAGCCGACGCATTTGTCAATTCGGCTATCACGGGCATTAATGGAGGTCTGGTGGTGCTGGCCGCCGACGACCCGTCGATGCACTCGTCGCAGAACGAGCAGGACTCACGATTCTACGGCAAGTTCGCTATGATTCCAATTCTGGAACCCTCATCGCAGCAGGAGGCATACGACATTATGCCCTACGCCTTTGCGCTCTCGGAGCAGATGCGTCTGCCCGTGCTGATGCGTGTGGTGACACGTCTGGCGCACTCGCGTGCAGGGGTGGAGATTGCTACTCCTATGGCGCAAAATCAGCTCAATCCCGACAATGAGCGTACGCATTGGGTACTTCTGCCCGGCAATGCACGCCGTCAGTACGCTTCGTTGGTTGAGAAGCAGGCGCAGTTGCTGAAGTTGGCCGAGGAGTCCCCGTATAATAAGTTGTCTGCTACGGAACGTGCCCCGCTTGGTGTTGTGGCTTGCGGTATAGCGTATAACTATGTGATGGAGAACGATCCTGCACGGTTGGGCGTTCCCGTGCTGAAGGTGTCGCAATATCCTCTGCCCGAGGCGGCTGTGAAGGCGTTGGCCGCACAGTGTGATGCTCTGCTCATTGCCGAGGATGGACAGCCCGTAGTGGAGGAGCAGATAAAGGCTTTGCTGGGTACAGATTACGCGGTTAAGGGTCGTCTTACGGGCGATCTGCCACGTATGGGCGAGCTTACACCCGACAATGTTGGTGCTGCGTTGGGTGTTGTGATGGAGCAGTCGTTCACTACGGCCGAGAATGTTGTACCACGTCCGCCCGCATTGTGTCAGGGTTGTGGTCATAGAGATGTCTATGATGCGCTGAACAGAGTGGCTAAGGAGTATGCCGATGCACGTATCTTTGGCGATATTGGTTGCTACACGTTAGGCGCATTACCACCCTTCCGAGCTATCGACTCGTGTGTGGATATGGGTGCTTCGATCACTATGGCCAAGGGTGCTGCCGATGCAGGTGTACACCCCGCGATTGCAGTTATCGGTGACTCGACCTTCACTCACTCGGGAATGACGGGATTGCTGGATGCCGTGAATGATAATTCGCGCATTACGATCGTCATTTCGGATAACCTCACAACCGCTATGACGGGTGGTCAGGATTCGGCCGGCACGAATAAGTTTGAGGCTATATGTCTGGGTTTGGGTGTCGATCCTGCCCACGTGAGAGTGGTTGTACCCCTGCCAAAGAATATGGAGGAGATTACACGCATCATCCGTGAGGAGATTGAGTACGAGGGTGTTTCGGTCATCATTCCTCGCCGTGAGTGCATACAGACCCTGAATCGTAAACTACGCAAAAAGAGAGCCCAGGAGTAATGAAGAAAGATATAATTTTAGCAGGTGTTGGAGGACAAGGTATCCTCACCATTGCAACAATCATAGGCGATGCCGCCGCTGTGGCGGGTTTGAGCCTCAAACAGGCCGAGGTACACGGTATGAGCCAGCGTGGCGGTGACGTGCAGTCTAATCTGCGCCTCTCGACCGAGGAGATTCACTCCGATTTGATACGTCAGGGTACGGCCGACCTTATAATCTCTATGGAGCCGATGGAAGCTCTGCGCTATCAGGATGCGCTGGCGAAGGATGGCTGGGTCGTGACCTCGTCGCACCCCTACAAGAATATCCCTAACTACCCCGACGAGAAGGCTATGATGGCGGAACTATGCTCGTTGCCCCATACGGCTATCCTCCCCATCGAGGATGTGGCACGTGATGCGGGTCTTCCCAAGTGTGCCAACGTGGTGCTGCTGGGTATGGCGGCACGTTATATCGAGATCCTCTCGGCCGAGCAGTTGCGCGAGAGCATAGGTCGTGTATTTGCATCGAAGGGCGAGAAGGTTGTGGAGATGAATTGCCGCGCCTTCGATCTGGGACTTAATGCCGTAAAGGAGTAAGCGTATGAAGATTTTTAGTGAAGATCTGGTTGCCCGTGCTGTCGAGGAGTTGCATATTGCCGACCTGAAGCGTGCAACCATTGGCGAGGTGCTGCTTGTGGCTCAATATCTTGAGCAGAAGACGGGTATCCCCTTTATCCGTATGGATCAGGGCTCGCCCGGCCTGCCCGTAAATAAGTATGGCGTGGAGGCCGAGAAGGCCGCCCTGGATCGTGGCGTGGGGTCGCAATACCCTGCTGCTGCAGGTGTGCCCGAATTAAAATATGAGGCGTCACGCTTTGTGAAGGCATTTTTGGATATAGAGATCTCGGCTCGCGCCTGCGTGCCTACGGTGGGTAGTGTGGCGGGTTCGTTCGGCTCGTTCATAGCCTGCACGCAGTGTACGCAGGGTAAGAATAAGGTGCTGTTCATCGACCCCGGTTTCCCGATTCAGAAGTCGCAACTGCGTGTTATCGGTGCCGGGTGGGTGGAGTTTGATATTTATAACTATCGTGGCGAGGCTCTGCGAGGCAAGTTGGAGCAGATGCTCTCGGCGGGCGACATTGCCGCCATCGTCTATTCCAACCCCAATAATCCTGCGTGGATATGCCTGGAAGAGGAGGAGTTGAAGATCGTAGGCGAACTTGCCACCAAGTACGATGCAATCGTTGTGGAGGATATGGCTTACTTCTGTATGGACTTCCGCCACGATATGGGTCATCCGTTTGAGCCGCCCTATCCCCCTACGGTGGCACGATATACGGATAACTATATACTGATGCTCTCGTCGTCGAAGATATTCAGTTATGCGGGTCAGCGTATGGCTCTGACGTGCATCAGCGACCGTCTGTTCGATCGTCACTACCCTGCTCTTGCCGAGCGGTATAAGGACGCAGGAGTGTTTGGTCAGACCTTGATAGCCTCTATTCTCTACATGATTACTTCGGGCTGTACCGCCTCGACACAATATGCCTATGCCGAGATGTTGCGCTTTGCGACCGAGGGCGAGATCAACTTTGTGGAGGATACACGCGAATATGCCGTGCGTGCCGAGCGAATGAAGCGGATTTTTACAGACAACGGTTTTCATATTGTCTATGCCAACGACGTGACGCAGCGTGTGGGTGATGGTTTCTTCTTCACCATTGGCTATGGCAAGATGACGGGCGGAGAGTTGCTCACCGAGCTGCTCTATTATGGCGTAAGCAGTATTTCGCTTTCCACTACGGGTAGCGAGCAACAGGGCGTAAGAGCCTGTACGTCACGCATGCGAGATGATCTGTACGGGGTGCTGGAGGAGCGTATGCGCGCTTTTAAGGAGGATCACCCCTTGTAGAAAGAGAAATTAGGTAATGAGAAAAATATAAAGAGTATGATTTGGAACCCGAACAAAGAGTGTATGAGTCGTGATGAGATGCACGCCCTGCAGAGCAAACGACTTCAAAAACTTGTGACCTACGTCTATCACAATGTCCCCTTCTATCGCAACAAGATGCAGGAGATGGATATTGCTCCCGAGGATATCAGGAGCATTGACGACATCGTAAAACTCCCCTTCACCACCAAGCAGGACTTGCGTGATAACTACCCCTACGGCCTGCAGGCTGCACCCCCGTCGGAGATTGTGCGTGTGCACGCATCGTCGGGTACGACGGGTAACCCCACCATCGTGGGTTATACACGCAAGGATTTGGCCGTATGGTCGGAGGTTATGGCTCGTTGTTTGACCGCTTACGGCGTGACGCGCGACGATACATTCTCTGTAAGTTATGGTTACGGACTCTTTACAGGTGGTCTGGGAGCGCACTATGGCGTAGAAAATCTCGGTGCTACGGTTATTCCCACATCGACGGGTAACACCGAAAAACATATCCGCCTGATTCGTGATCTTAACATTTCGGGTATTGCCTGTACCCCCTCGTATGCGTTGTATCTGGCCGAGTCGTTGGAGAAGATGGGGCTTGACCGCGATGATATAAGCCTGCGCATCGGCGCCTTCGGTGCCGAGCCGTGGACGGAGAATATGCGCCGTGAGATTGAGGAGCGCTTGGGCTTGAAGGCCTACAACCTCTACGGTTTGAGTGAGATTATGGGCCCTGGTGTGTCGTACGAGTGTTCGGAGCAGAACGGCTCGCATATCAGCGAGGATCACTTCTATCCCGAGATTATCAACCCCGAAACACTCGAGCAACTGCCCTATGGCGAGCAGGGTGAGTTAGTATTTACCACCCTGACGAAGGAGGGCATGCCTCTATTGCGCTACCGCACCAAGGATCTCTGTACGCTGATGACGGGCGAGTGTGCCTGTGGTCGTACGGCAGTGCGTATGGGTCGTATCGTGGGACGTAGCGACGATATGCTCATCATTCGCGGCATCAACGTATTCCCCTCGCAGGTTGAGAGCGTTATCCTCGAGATGCAGGAGTTCGAGCCGCAGTATATGCTGGTGGTTGATCGTGTCAATAATCTCGACACGTTGCAGGTACAGGTAGAGGTACGTCGTGACTTCTTTAGCGACGATATCGGTCGTATGCTGAATATGAAGAAACGCCTTGCCGACCGCCTGAAGAGTGTGCTGTCGATCAGCGCCGACGTGAGATTGATGGAGCCGGGCAGCATCGAGCGTAGTCAGGGTAAGGGTAAGCACGTTATAGATAATCGAATTCTTAAATAATTAAAACTCAAAGATATGACAATCAAACAATTATCTGTTTTTCTGGAGAATAAGACAGGCCGCATCAATGACCTTACGCGTATCCTCGGTCGCGAGGGTATAAATATGCACGCCTTCAGTATGGCCGAGACGCCCGATTTCGGAATTCTGCGCCTTATCGTGTCGGACGTTGAGCGTGCCGTGGAGGTTCTGCGTGCAGAGAATTTTGCCGTGATGCTCACCGATGTGGTATGCATCAAGTGCGATAATGAGGCAGGTGCACTCTCGACCATTCTTGAGCGTCTGTCCGAGCGCGAGATCTTCATTGAGTATATGTACGCCTTTGCTGACGGCGCACAGGCAAATGTCGTAATTCGTCCCAACAATGTGGATGAATGTGTAGAGATACTCAACGAGTGCAACTGCAATATTATGAGAGGTTTTTAGTATCTGCTCTATTACGATAGAAAAGGCAGTATCCGAAAAAGATACTGCCTTTTATTATTGTTCTGCCTTGTAGGCTTCGACAGCCTGGCGGACTTTGCCGTGCTGGAGTAGCAGGCTGCGGGCGAGGTCGTAATCCTCGATTCCTGTCTCCTCCATAATCATACGTGCACCACGATCTACGAGTTTATTGTTCGTAAGCTCCATATCCACCATACGGCTGCCACGCACGTGACCCAGACGTATCATCGTGGCCGTGGAGATCATATTGAGTATTAGTTTTTGTGCCGTTGCGGCCTTCATACGGGTGCTTCCTGTGACAAATTCGGGCCCGACAACTGCTACTATTGGCACTTCTGCCTCGGCAGCAAGGGGTGAATTTTCATTGTTGGTGATGCACGCCGTGAGCAATCCATTGGCGCGGGCCTGCTTCACAGCCCCAATAACGTAGGGCGTAACGCCCGATGCGGCTATGCCTACAAGAGTGTCGTTGGCCGTTGGCTCAAACTTCTCTATATCTCGCCACCCCTGCGCGCTGTCATCCTCGGCGCCCTCAACGGCTGTGCGGATGGCTCCATCGCCACCGGCTATGATGCCGATAAACTTATCCCTCACTCCATAGGTGGGTGGAATCTCCGATGCATCGACAACGCCCAGACGACCGCTTGTGCCAGCACCTATGTAGAATACACGACCTCCTCGTTTCATTCTCTCCACAATGCCCTCGACCAGTTGCTCGATCTGCGGTATGGCACGCCCAACGGCCATAGGCACGGTCATATCCTCCGAGTTCATTGCCTGCAGAAGCTCTGCGGTGGTCATTGTGTCCAGGTGCTGGTAGTGGGATGTTTGTTCGGTTGTTCTCATATAGTGTGATATTTTATTAGTTCTACAATGGGTGAAGAGATAAACCGCGAGAGCGTTATACCCTCCTGTGTGGCTATCTTGGAAAATATATCTTTCATTGCATTGCCGAAGCCGCCGACAATACCAACCGAATATTTATCCACATCATATTGCTTGAGCGAACGGCGGATGAACGAACGGAAATTATCATCGACCAAAGTGCGGATGTGCGGGTTGTTGTAGTGCTCAAGTATAAATGGAGCCAGATTGCCCAAAAATGCTGATGGCGAAGCGGTTGAGTTATATACGTTTTTGACGATTGTGGCGTAGTCGTAGTTGTAGCGTAAGGTAAAATCGGCGGCTACATCCGAAGGCAAACACCCCTTCAAAAAGTCCGAAATAAAGAGTTTGCCGAGTGTCGCGGCACTACCCTCGTCGCCAAGGATAAAACCACCCGAATAGATACGTTTTACTATCTTCTCGCCATCGAACTGGCACGAATTGGAGCCCGTGCCGAGAATGGCCACAATGCCCGGATGGTGCCCGCACGCAGCACGTGCAGCAGCCGTTAGATCGTCCTCAACTTCAACCGAAACGGCCGAAAACATCGTCTGAAAAATCTGCATTATGCTCGCCCTTACGCTTTCGGTCACAACGCCTGCGGTGTACATATATACGGAGTCAATTACGATGCCTTGCCCAATGATCTGCTTGCAGACGTCGGTAATTATTGCCTCAACGCCACCCATCGGCATTGTCGAGACATTTGTGCCCGAGGCGGCGAAACAAGCCACCTGATCACCCTGATTGGATACTACCCTCCAATCGCTCTTTGTGGCGCCACTTTCGATTATGAGTTTCATGCCTGCTGTTGTTTTCTGAGTTTGGCAGCGTCCTTATCGAAGAAGAATACCTTTGCCACAAGCAATACGATACCGGCAATGACCCATATCACACCCAGTGTGGCGATGCCGCCCGAGAGTCCTAACTTGGGACTCATAAGACCGAGAATCAGCGGTGCGAGTGAACCCATGCCAAAGCCGAACATTTGCAACACAGCCGAGGCAGACGAGTGGTAGCGCTCGGAGATCACATCGTAGAGGATAGAGTATGTGTTGGCGTCAAAGAAGGCACGGAAGAAACCGAAACCTGCCAGGGCTGCATATACAACCCAAATCTCTTTCGATAGACCCATAAGTGCAATACAGGGCGCAGCGAGGATTAAACCTCCCGCTTGCAGGATAAGGCGATTCTTGCCACCACCCTTGCTCGCAGCCAACTTATCCGACAGGCTACCAGCCACCAGAACGCCCACGAAAGCCGCAGCGTGAGTCCAGAACATAGAGTTAAAGCCTGCCGAGGCAGAGCTCAGGTCGAAGGTCTCCATCAAGCACTTGGGCATCCAGGTAAGGTAGCCCGTAAGTACGAAGATGAGTGACGTGAAGCCGAAAATCATACATACAGCGGTCGGCACTTTGAATATGGCGGCCATAGCCTCGAAGAATGACGGTTTCGCGCTCTGTGCGGTGTCGCTCTTCTGCTGGGGATGTTTATCCTTCAGGCGCAGGAACAGCACAAAGGCAAATAGAACGCCTGCTGCACCAAAGATGAGGAACGAGTATTGCCACCCCATTGTGTCGGCCACCAGACCCGCCAGAAAACCGCTTGCTATAACGCCTACGTAGTATGCTGTCTGGTGAATAGACATCGCACGTGCACGGGTCGTGCTGTCGTGATACTCAGCGATGATAGCAGGATATGTAGGACCAAATATTGCCTCACCCACTCCCGTAGCCACGCTACGCATCATAATCATGAGCACGACGGTGCTGGCATAGCCCGTAAACATTGTTGCAACGCTGAAGAGTGCAACGCTGAAGATGATAATCTTCGAACGGCTCAGACGGTCGGCGAAGTAGCCCGCAAACGGCACGGTGAGTGCGAAGAAGAGGTTGAAGCAGGTCGATATAAGGCCCATTGTGGCATCCGTAGCGCCGAGATACTCCTGGATGTGAGGCAGGACGGTATTGAAGACCTGACGGTCGGCCTGATTCAGAAAATAGGCAACCCACAGCAGGAAGATGATCTCCCATTTGTAGGATTTGGAATTGACGTTTACTCGCATAAGAAATTAGATTATATAGACAAAGATAGGAAAAATTTTTAAAGCCTGGGCTCAATATCACGTCGCTTTTGTGCCGGGGGTGTTAATATTGTGACGCACTGATAGCGTATATTGAAAATGATTTGTACTTTTGTGCAAATTTGTAGCCTATGTCGATTGTCGTCTATATCGTATTGACTATCCTATTATGTGTGCTGCCAGCCGGCGTGGTGTGGCTTTGCAACCGTGTCTCTGTGCTTGGTAAGCTGGGGCCTATTATGGTGCTTTACGCTGTCGGTATGGTGGTGGGAAATCTGCCTGCGCTGGGGGCTTATCTTAAGCCGTTGCAGGATGTGTTGCCCAATGTGATGATTCCGCTGGCCATTCCGATGATGTTGTACGGCTCTCGTTTCTCGCGTCGTGAGGCGGGGCTGCAGCTGCGTATCGTGGTGAGTGGTTTTCTGTCGGTCTGCGTGGCGGTGACGGTAGGCTATCTGCTGTTTGGTCACAATGTGGATGAGGGTGCCGAGGTGGGTGGCATCATCACGGGAATGTACACCGGCGGAACGCTCAATGCGGCAGCCTTGCAGGTGATATTCCGCATCAAGAGCGAGACCTTTATACTGATAAACTCTTACGATATAATCATCTCGTTCCTCTACTTTGTATTCCTCTTTAGCGTCGGCATAAAGATGTTCCGTGCACTGTATGGCCAGAGCCGTAAGAGAGTTGCCGAGGGCACATCTGCGGATGAAATGCAGAGCGCAGATATGGGTAGCCAATATCATCTGTTGTTGCAGCGCAGCGGTCTGCGGCAGTTGGCAAGAATCGTTGCCGTGACGCTTGTCGTTGTAGCTGTTTCGGCATTGGTGGCGTTGGCTTTTTCGGAGGAGTGGTTTATGGTGGTCTTTATCCTGATGCTCACGATGCTCGGCGTGGCGAGTTCATTTGTTAAGAGTGTAAGAGAAATGACGCTGAGCTACGATGTGGGAATGTATCTGATCTATATCTTCAGTCTTACGATTGCTTCGATGGCCGACTTCTCGTCGCTCGACCTGCGGGGAGGCATAAATCAGTTTGCCTTTATGACTGTGGCGGTGATACTGTCGCTACTTATTCACGCTGTGGTGTGCCGCCTGATGCGGGTGAATGCCGACTCGATGATGATCTCATCGGTGGCATTTATCAACTCTCCCCCATTTGTGCCTATGGCGGCTGTGGCGATGCGTAACAAGAGCGTAATCGTGACGGGCCTGGGCGCAGGTATTATGGGTTATGCGTTGGGAAATCATCTGGGAGTGCTGATGTCGGAGTTACTATCAATATTATAAAGAGAGGGGCTGTCCAACCGTGAGTTGAACAGCCCCCAATTCTTTCAGTACGTGGTTAGACGTATTCTTTTATTAGAACAAGAAGCCTGTGTTGATATAGAATGCACCATTACCATCCTGCTTACTGTATTTGCCGATGGGCTTGCCGTACTCAAAGCAAACGATAAAGTTCTGATTCATGATAAAGCGCAGACCAGCACCTACGGTGATGTGGGGACGGTCGCTGTCAAGGCCTTTGCCCATATACTCATCATACTCCGCCTTTGCCTTGCTGTACTCCTCCATAGAGGCAAATTCGTCGGCGGTGCGACCAAACGACATATCGTAATTCTTCGTCACCATAACACCATCGCTGAAAGCGTTCAGACCGAAGGCGATATTCTGGTTCCATAGCGTGAATGATACGAAACGCCAGCGCAACTCGGCGTTATATGCCGCCATATCGAGACCCTGCACACGGTTACGCATCAAACCACGGATAGTGCGGAAACCTCCCATGCCGTCACGGTCGTACGACTGTCCCATAGTGGTGATGTAGGGCAACACGTAGTACGGAGCCTTGCGACCGAACGTGCCCTGATAGTTAAGACGATAGGCAAAGGTCAGGACGTCGTTATCGACGATGGGCAGGTAGTGTCGCCACGTAGCCGAGTACTTGTAGTAGGGAGTCTCCGTGCCCAGCCACTTCGGAGCAACGGTGACGTGACCTTCAGCCCAGATACCTCGCGATGGGGCGGCCTCCTTGTCGCGGGTGTCGTACAACAGACCCAGACGAACGGTGCTGTTAAGACCTCCATTAGCCTCATCGTCGGAGATGATGCCCCACGTGCGGTACTGCTCAAAGAGCGTTGGCTCGCTGTCGGGGAAGACCTTGTTGGCGTCCTTGTTTTTGTTGATCTTCTCGCGGTTGATAGCTCCCTGCTTGAAGTAGCTCAGGTGATAGCCCGCCTCCCAAAAGAGTTTGTTGTTCCAGATGTTACCGATAAAGTCGGTCTTGAATAGGATGGCAACACGATTAACGCGGTATTTGGGCGTGTAGATGTAGTGGTCATCCTGCTTCTTGCCGGCATCGACCTTCTCGTGGTCGAAATAGGACATATAACCGTTGAAACCGTAGAAGTCCATAGCCTTGTCGTTCGTGGCGGTCAGCGTTGAAGAGAAACGGATGCCGGGGATAGAGAACTTATTGTCGTACGATATGGTGTAGAGCTGCGATCCCTTGGTGAAGAACGATGCCTCGAAGTACCACTGCTGGCGGGTGTTGGGATAGGTCGAGCCATCACCAAAGTCGTAGATGTTGAGCAGGGCGCCCAGCTGAAAACCTTTGTCGGCATCGAATGCCACGGCGGGCAGAGGACCAAAGTTATAGCCCTTCTTGATAATCTCCTTTTTCGAGGTTTGCGTTATCGCATCGTCTGCGTTTTGAGCCTGAAGGGTCGTGGCGGTAAGTGACAACGCCACAAGACTGAGGATCAGATGCTTCGTATTCATATTTTTAAGTGTTAAGTTTCAAAATCATATCTCTTATCTGCTGGTATTTTCTGCGTAGGTGCCCATTTGCCAGCAATCGTATGTCGGAGCCCGCCAGACGTACCAGTCGCCACACTTCGTGAGCCATAACGGGCATAGGTGGCAGAAGCACAGTCAGCAGTAAGGCCCACATCCACGGCAAAGTGGCAAATGCCGCAATGGCATAGATGATAGTCAGCAGAGGCCACAGTACAAGGTTTAGGAAGTAGCGTATCGAATTGCGGAATGCACTATCCTTGAGCAGCGTAAACACATAAAGGCAAACAGCCTTGATGGGTAAAGTGAGTAGCAGTGACGCTATGCCATAAGGCAACGTGGCAAGGACAAACAGTGTCTTGAGTACACGCGAGAGCACGGGATATTTGATAGATACCGAAGCCAGGCTGATCTTATCACGATGGCGCAACTCGAAGGCCTCACGACCGAGCGAGAGCAGCTGTGCAGCCAGCGCAGGATTTTCCTCTTTGAGGCGGATGATCTCTTCGACGGTGTGTTTGTTGGCCTTGAAGTGAGCATCCAGGGCGTGGTGCGAACCATTGTCAAGGCCGAGACGTCGCACCTGCATCTTCACTACTGCGGCACATATCTCGTACGTAGCGTCGTAGTCTTCGTCGTTGGGGATGTAGAGTATCGACGACTTCATTCGCTCGGTGAGCAGATCCTTCATCATATTCATCTGCTCCTGTGGAGTGTGCTGTGGCGCGGAGGCAATGAACTCGCCTACGTTTATAGGGTCGCCAATCTCGACACGCACAGTTGAGCGGAAACGGAAGAAACTGCCATAGCGCATACCTACGGGAACGATATAGAGCGGCATATCGGGCATCAGCTCCTGCGCCTGAAAAGCGATGCGGAAGATACCCTTTGACAGCGGCAGCGACGAATATTTGGCCTGATGCTGACCCTCGGGAAAGATACAGAAGGGCACCTTGTCGTGGAGTACATCTACCGCCTTCTCGATGGTCTGCTGGTTCTTCTTGACCTCATCGAAACCATCACGAAGGCGCATAATGGGCATAATCTTCAGAAAATGCAATATCTTGGCGAACAGTGGTTTGCGGAAGATGTCGGCACGCGCAACAAAGACCTTGGGCTTGCGATCCATCGCAAGGATGATGAGCGCATCCATCAGGGCATTGGTGTGGTTGGGAGCGTAGATTACGGCACCATCCTGCGGAATCTTCTCGCGGCCGACGTAGCGGATATTGCGGTACGACAGTTTCAGCGTGAAGTCCACATAGTGGCGTAGAAGACTATACGTTATATCGTAGTCCTGAATTTTTTTCTCCTTGGCCATATCTTACTCTGTGAGGGACGTTCTGCGGAATAGATGGGCAACGGTAAGGCCCGAGATGATGTGCCATATACCCCACCACGCTGTGACGATGAGCATACCACCATAGTGGCCGTGCCATACTTCGGGCGGGAAGATAGCCGGGTTGAAGAGCAGGATAAGTCCCAGACCCGAATTCTGAATACCCACCTCGATGGTGAGCGAACGTCGGTCGGCGATAGGAAGTCGGGCTAACTTGCCGCCAAAATATCCTGTGCCAAGCGCAAAGGCGTTGTGAATGAATACGATGATGGCGATGTAGAATATGTTGTTCAGGAAGAGCTGGAAGTTCTGCGAGAACGACACAATGACCATTCCTATAAAGAGCAAGATTGAGGTAATCTGTGCAGGGCGTGTGATCTTCTTTGTTGCAGCAGGGAAATAGTGCGCAAAGACAAGTCCCAGAACGATGGGCAGACCGAGTAGAAGCAGAATCTGCTCCAGCATAGGCAGGAAGGGAATGCTCAGCATCGGGATGTCGGCTTGCATGCTGATGATACGGCTGTACATAGTTCCCCACGCATAGAAGTTAAGCGGTGTGATCAGCGGTGCAAAGGCTGTGGTTACGGCGGTCATCGATACCGACAACTCGATGTTACCCTTCGAGAGCGAGGAGATGAAGTTGGATATGTTACCTCCGGGGCACGATGCCACCAGAATCATTCCCAATGCCACCATAGGGGTGATTATGGGGTTGAGAGCCAGCACCACGGCGAAGGTTACGGCCGGCAGACCGATCCACTGCAACAGGATGCCAATAATGACTGATTTGGGGTTTGTGAATACCTCTTTGAAGGTTTGGGGCTTGATGCCGAGCGCCACGCCAAACATTACGAATGCGAGGATGATGTTCACGATCATCATACCGCCCTGGCCAAAATTCAGCGATAGGCTGTTAAGGGCTTCTAACTGTTCTTTCATCTAAATAAGGGTGCGGCAGCCGTTGCCAGCTGCTCAGTTAATAGTCTATTTGTCGGGCGCCCCAATAGTAATTTTACGCGACATCAATGACTATCGTCTTTGCCCAAATATTCTACTCAAAAAACAAAATATGCTACAAATGTATCAATAATTTTCTAAAAAATAGCAAATTACACATATTAACTGACAAAATGCCTAATTAAATATGACTACAGATGCTTCTGCGTGCAATCAGGAGCCCCGACCGATGGTGGGTAAGGGGGCTGGAGAGGAGCGATAGATGTAATAGGTGTAATAGGTGTAATAGGTGTAATACCCTTCCTATAACACCTATATCACTTATACCACCTATTACACTTATTCTTTTTTTCGGGGACTCGAACGGCGCAGCCGAAGCGAGGATACCTTTGAAATGAAATATATATTATCCTCGCAACCCCGTTATTAAGTGAGAGTGCGCTACGCAGAAAAACATCGGCGGATAACATCCGTTTTTGTGTAGGATGGCGGAGGAAATTTATTTACATAAACCATCCTACAACAAAAATAGCGACAGAATCTGTCGCCCGATGTTTTTCCAATAAGCACAAAAAAAAGACGACCCTCTAAAGAGTCGTCTAACCTGCGGTGCGTAGGGGACTCGAACCCCTGGCCCCGTGCGTGACAGGCACGTATTCTAACCAGCTGAACTAACGCACCATTTGCTGATTGCGATTGCAAAGGTAGTACAAAATTCGGAATCTGCAAATAAATTTATTGTTTTTTCGATTAAAAAATGTATCATTGCTGCACTCTGTTGCGTAACTACCCTATTCTGTGAATGTTAGATATGTGGATATGCAAGGCTTGTTATTTGCAGTGCAGCTCTATTATAGTAATCTCGGGAGGTGCGCCCAGACGCATAGGATACATCGCCAGACCTATGCCGTCGTTGATGTAGAGCCAACGGTTATGTTTCTCGTATAGACCGCTCCAGCGCTTATAGAGCAGCCGTGAGGGTGATATGCCACGTCGTCCGATGGGAATCTTTAACTGCATAGCGTGTACGTGCCCCGAGAGAGTGAGGTCGGCATAGCCCTCCTCTAGGATGCGATCCCACAGTTGCGGAATATGGGCTATGGTGATGTTGAAATCGCCCTTGCTCACTCCTTGGTAGGCGTGGCTTAACTCCACGTTGGGCAGATTTGATGAGTGGCGCTTCTCCTGCAGTTGCTCGGAGAAAGAGATTCCCGTTAGGGCGATAGAGTCCCCGCCACGGTGAATGTATGTCGAGTTGTCATCCAGCACGTGCCATCCTGCTTCACGCTCGGCGTGCATAACCACCGATGTGGTGAAGGCTGTTGTAATGGTAAGAGTATCACGTATATATACTCCCCTGTCGTGGTTGCCCGTAACGGCAAAAACCCCGTCCTCGGCACGTAGAGAGCCGAGTAGAGGCATAATCTCGGGCGACAGTTCGTCGTGTCGCACATTGATCAAATCACCGCTGAATACCACCATGTCGGCCTCCTGCGCATTGCAGATATCCACCACCTCAGCAACCTCTTTTTGGGGTCGTACGAGCGAGCCGACGTGCAGGTCGGAAAGATGGACTATACGATAGCCGTCGAAAGCCTCTGGCAGACGGTCGCTGCGCAGAATGACGTGGCGCACATCGTAAGCGGTGCGTGTTGCGGCCATGCCGTGAATAAACAGGCCGATGGCTCCTACTCCTAAGCATAGTGCTATGCCTCGCCACCATGCGCTCTGCGTGTAGGCGGCCGCAAGGGAGAAAGGTGCGCGGGCAACGACCGTAAGCATATAGATATAGTTGATCCACATCGACCCAAGAGTCATCCATGTGGGGTTGTCGTGCCAGAAGAGGCGGTTGGTCAGCAGCCAATAGACGAATGGCAGAGCGTCCAGAAACCACAGTGTTAGGAGTATTCGGCGACGCAGTGTCGTTCGCTCGGCGGGCACCAGACGGTGTGCGGCACGATAGTCGAGCCACAGCATACAGAGCGAACAGACGAGCATTATCCAGATCATAGCGTTGAGCGTGCACCACGGAGGGCGCATTTGGCATATTAGTTGCAAAAAATATTTGCAGTCGGCATTGCCCTGCGTGTGCAAGGCACCGTTGGCGTAACAAAGATATAAAAAAAGAATACACTAAAACAGTTTGCTTATGAAAACAATTAGACTCTTCTCTTTACTTTTGCTCTCGACGTTTGCGGTGGGTAGCCTCTCGGCGCAGCGTTACGGGCACCGACATTCGCGTAGCAAGCCAACCGTTTATATGATTGCCTACGAGCAGATTGATACTATTTCCTGCCCCGTGCAACAGGCCGCAGCACAGCGTAGCCTGGCGGCTGAATTTGCCCGCGAGGATTTTGAGGCTACGCATCGTGAGGGTTTTCAGCAGTTGCATAACCCTCTGATTGTCTTCTCGACCAAGAACAACCGTTTCTCGCTCGGCATAGGTGGCGAGATAAACTTCCGCACGAGTTACGACTTCAAGGGTGCGGTAGATAATATCGATTTTGTGCCCTACGATATACCTATGTCGGCGACCTTCGCCAATCGTCAGCGTGTGATGATGGATGCTACGGCGTCGCGTCTGTTCACGAAGGCTATTGTCAATTCCGACGTTTTGGGGCGTGTGGTGGCATACATTGATATGGACTTCCGTGGTGGCGAAGAGTTTTCGTATGTGCCCCACCTGCGCTCGGCCTACGTCTCGATGCTGGGCTTCACGGCCGGTCGTGATGTGACCACGTTCTGCGACCTGCTGGCTTCGCCCGAGACTATCGACCACGAAGGCCCCAATGCCTATAACTTCAACTATGCCACTCTGTTGCGTTATGAGATAGACTTCGCCGACAACCACTTGCGTGCCGGCGTGGCTGCCGAGATGCCAAAGGTGAGCGGTACGTATGGCGAGAATTTTCAGGCGCTTGCACAGCGTGTGCCCGACATCCCCGTATATCTGCAATATGCGTGGGGCGAGAATCGTCAGAGCCACTTCCGTGCATCGGCTGTGTTCCGCAATATGTATCTGCACAACAACCGCACCGACGAGAATACAAGCCTCTTTGGTTGGGGTGTGCAGGCCAGCACACGCATAGAGTTCGGGCGTTGGTTTACCCTCTTCGGAAATGGTATTTATGGCAAGGGTATTACACCCTATATTCAGGATCTGACGGGTAGCGGTCTGGACTTTACGCCCAACCCCGCCAACCCCGAGAGCATACAGACTATGCCGATGTGGGCTTGGCAGGCATCGGGACAGTTGAATATCATCCCCTCACGTCTGTGGGTAGCTGGTGGTTACTCTACCGTGCGCGTGGAGCGTCATAACGGTTTCTATGCCGAGGATCAGTATAAGCGTGGCACCTACATCTTCGGAAATGTCTTCTGTCAGATGACCGACAACTGCCGTGTGGCGCTGGAGTATCTGCACGGCTCACGCAAAAATATGAATGGTGCTATGGGCGAGGCTAACCGCGTAAGTCTTATGGTGCAATACAATTTTTAGAGGCCGCGGTGGCTGAATAGAGGAGAACGTGTCTAATAAGGTGATTTCTGCGTTACGCTCGCCCTCAAAATGCTCATTTACGCCGAGTAAACTCCGCTTTTTCGGGCTTCGCACCGCCGCGATTGAGTAAGAGCAGAGACTGCTTGCAGGCTATGCCGAACGTGAGCGGTGAAAAAGAATTTAAGCCTTGAAATCCCTCTTGTTATACACGTTCCGAAAGAATTGGGGCTATTCAACGATATTGTTGGACAGCCCCTCTTTCTTTTATTGAAGATATTTTTCTTAATTTTATACCGTGAAGAATTTTGTGGCCATACTGCTGATGTTCGTAGCGGCATTTATGCCTTTTCTCTTCGCTCCGCGAGAGAAGGAGGAGCCGATAACGGCACGTGCCGAGGTGCGACGTGCCCGTATCGTTGTGGCTGGTGACGTGATGCAGCACGAGGAGCAGCTGCGTGCGGCACGGCAGGCCGACAGCGTGACCTATGACTATGAGCCTATGTTCCGCTATGTGGGCGACAGATTCCGTGATGCCGACATTGCTATGGTGAATCTCGAAACAACCCTCGCGGAGAATGGACCTTTTACGGGCTACCCTGCTTTTCGTTCGCCGGCGGCGTTGGCCGAGGCTTTGAAGCGTGCAGGCGTTGATGTGGCGGCATTGGCAAACAACCACTGTTGCGATAGAGGCGGTCGAGGTATTGACTCTACAATAGATATACTCGACAAGGTTGGAATCATCCACACGGGAGCATATTGTGATAGCGTTGATTATAAAGAAAATAAAGTGCTTTACTTCGAGCATTGCGGCATACGCCTTGCAATGGTGAATTACACCTACGGAACCAACGGAATCCCTACCCCTGCGGGACGCATAGTGAATCGTATGGATACGGTGGCGATGGCACGTGATCTGGCCTCGGTGCCACGCGATGAGGTTGATTTTGTTGTGGCATATGTGCATTGGGGTAACGAGTATGAGCGTATGCCCAACCGGGAACAACGCGCGCAGGCGGAGTTTATGAAGCGTCACGGCGTGGATATTATCATCGGCTCGCATCCGCACGTCGTGCAACCCGCCGAGGTCGATTCGCTGGGGCGTGTGACGATATTTTCGCTGGGTAACTTTGTCTCGAATCAGCGTACCCGCTACCGTGATGGCGGCCTGGTGGCAACCATCGATGTGGAGGTGGTGGATAGTCTGTTGCAGGAGGAGGTGTTTTATTCAAAGAAAAATATTTCTTACAAACTCGAACCCGTGTGGGTGCATCTGCCCGAGTATTCGGTCATGCCGCGTGAGGTGGGCGATACGATGCAGATGACGGCTGATTCACGTCGTCGCTACGAGCGATTTATGGGCGATGTGAGGGAACATCTGGGAATATAAAGGGGCTGCTCCCTTTCGGAAACAGCCCTCCATCTAAATAACAAATCACTACTAATTTTAATTTTGGTGCTACCCTGAGTCAGAGGAGAAAAGTTTAGCACCAACCTCTCTAATCACTCCGCACAAGTCCGTCGGCCATCGTGCGGCTGATCTATCCCTCGTTTTTGCCTCGTCAGTTTTTTTTGTTTTTGAGGGATAACCTTAAGAGCAGTAAGGTTTAGTAATTCTCCTTCTTCGGCTCGAAGAATGACTGCGGATGAGCGCAAGCGGGGCACTTGATGGGAGCCTCTTTGGCTAACATGATGTATCCACAATTACGGCACTGCCACCAGATCTCGTTATCGCGTACGAATACCGTACCATTGCTCACGCGCTCCAGCAACTTCAGGTAGCGTCGCTCGTGCTCGGCCTCAACTTTAGCGATCTGACGGAAAGTCTCTGCTATTTCGGCAAAACCCTCCTCGTCAGCTACGCGGGCAAATTCAGCGTAGAGAACATCCCATTCCTCATGCTCACCTGCTGCTGCAGCAACAAGATTCTCGGCTGTGGTGCCGATTTTGCCGGCTGGGTATGTAGCGGTAATCTCTACGTCGCCACCCTCCAGGTACTTGAAGAAACGCTTAGCGTGCTCCTTCTCCTGCTCGGCGGTCTCCATGAATACGCCTGAGATCTGCTCAAAGCCCTCTTTCTTTGCTACGCTTGCAAAAAATGTATAACGGTTACGTGCCTGGCTCTCGCCTGCAAATGATTTCAAAAGATTCTTCTCGGTCAAAGTTCCTTTAATGCTTTTCATAGTCTTGTCTGTTTTATGTGTTGATAAATGTTTTTCTGTTTTCCTATTGCAAAGATAGACGATTTTATGAGTTTGTCAAGAGTTTTTTGATTGTAAAATTTTATACCGCTATCATTACGCCTTATAGTGCGATAGTGAAGCCGATATGATGGGCAATCTCTTATATATAAGAGGTGAAAAAGATGAAAAAGGTGCCTCGAAGGTTGGTATTGACGCGAGAGTTTTGTATATTTGCAAAATATATGCGTAAAAATTAATAATAAACAGATATGGCAGACGAGAAAATTATCTTTTCGATGGTGGGCGTGTCAAAAACCTTCACCAACCAGAAAAAAGTATTGAACAACATCTACCTCTCATTCTTCTATGGTGCAAAGATCGGTATTATCGGTCTCAACGGTTCGGGTAAATCTACGCTGATGAAGATCATCGCCGGCATCGACAAGAACTATCAGGGCGAGGTCGTATTCGCACCCGGCTACTCGGTGGGCTACCTGGAGCAGGAGCCTCAATTGGATGACGAAAAGACCGTACGCGAGATTGTCGAGGAGGGTTGCGCCGCAACGGTGGCCCTGCTGAAAGAGTATGAGGAGATAAATATGAAACTCTGTGAGCCTATGTCGGATGATGAGATGAATGCTCTCATCGAGCGTCAGGGCGTAGTATATGAGCAGATCGATCAGGTCAATGGCTGGGAGTTGGATAGCGTGCTGGAGCGTGCTATGGATGCGTTGCGTTGTCCCGACCCTGATCAGAGCGTGAAGGTGTTGTCGGGTGGTGAGCGTCGCCGTGTGGCGCTGTGTCGTCTGTTGTTGCAGCAGCCCGACGTGCTTCTGCTCGACGAGCCTACCAACCACCTCGATGCCGAGTCTATCGACTGGCTGGAGCAGCACCTGCAGCAGTATAAGGGTACGGTTATCGCCGTGACGCACGACCGTTACTTCCTCGATAACGTGGCTGGCTGGATTTTGGAGTTGGATCGTGGCGAGGGTATTCCATGGAAGGGTAACTACTCGGGCTGGCTCGATCAGAAGACCAAGCGTCTAGCTATGGAGGAGAAGCAGGAATCGAAGCGCAGAAAGACTCTGGAGCGCGAGTTGGAGTGGGTACGTATGTCACCCTCGGGACGTCGTGCCAAGAGCAAGGCTCGTCTGTCGGCATACGATAAGTTGATGAACGAAGATACAAAGCAGAAGGAGGAGAAGCTCGAGATCTTCATCCCCAACGGTCCCCGTCTGGGCGATGTGGTTATCGAGGCCAACGACGTGAAGAAGGTCTTTGGCGACCGCATCCTCTATGAGGGATTGAACTTCAAATTGCCGCCCGCAGGTATCGTGGGTGTGATTGGTCCCAACGGTACGGGTAAGACTACCCTATTCCGTATGATTATGGGTCTGGAGGAGGCTACTGCGGGTACGTTCACCGTAGGTCAGACCGTGAAGTTGGCATATGTCGATCAGCAGCATAAGTCGATCGATCCCGAGAAGACCGTCTATGAGGTTATCTCGCAGAACTCTGACCTTATCACTTTGGGTAACCGTCAGATCCCCTCACGTGCATACGTGGCACGCTTTAACTTCAGCGGAGCCGACCAGGAGAAGAAGTGTGGTATGTTGTCGGGTGGTGAGCGTAACCGTCTGCACCTGGCCCTTGCACTCAAAGAGGAGGGTAACGTACTTCTATTGGATGAGCCGACCAACGATATCGACGTAAATACACTGCGAGCCCTGGAGGAGGGTCTGGAGAACTTCGCAGGTTGTGCCGTGGTGATCTCGCACGACCGTTGGTTCCTGGATCGTATTGCTACGCATATCCTCTCGTTTGAGGGCGACTCGAAGGTGGTATTCTACGAGGGCTCTTACTCTGAATACGAGGAGTGGAAGAAGGCGCAGGGAATGGATATCGCTCCCAAGCGCGTAAAGTATCGCAAACTCACCGAGCAGGCGTAACGCCTGTTTTATGAAGTGGCAAGGTATAGCACTAATTATCGTTATGTAATTACCGTGCGTCAGCCCAATTTTGCATTTTGAATTTTGCATTTTGAATTTTAGAAACATGGCACAGAAACCATCCATACCAAAGGGTACGCGCGACTTCTCGCCCGCCGAGATGATGCGTCGTACATATATATTTGAATCTATCAAGAGTGTCTTCCGCACCTATGGCTTTGCACCGTTGGAGACTCCCGCAATGGAGAACCTCTCGACGCTGCTGGGCAAGTATGGTGACGAGGGCGACAAACTCCTCTTCAAGATACTTAACTCGGGTGACTACGGCGCAAACCTCTCGGAGGAGCAGTTGCGTCAGAGTACGAAGATCAGCGAGAAGGGCTTGCGTTACGACCTTACTGTTCCCTTTGCTCGCTACGTTGTGCAGCATCAGAACGAGATTTCGTTCCCCTTCAAGCGTTATCAGGTGCAGCCCGTGTGGCGTGCCGACCGTCCGCAGAAGGGACGTTATCGTGAGTTCTATCAGTGCGACGTGGATGTTATCGGCTCACGCTCACTCTTGAATGAGGTGGAACTCATTGAGATTGTTGAGCGTGTATTCCGTAAATTGAACATCCGTGTGGTGCTGAAGATGAACAACCGTAAGATCTTGTACGGTATTGCCGAGGCTATCGGTCACGCCGATAAGATGATGGATATCACCGTTGCTATCGACAAGCTGGAGAAGATAGGCCTGGAGAACGTAAAGGCTGAACTCGCAGAGCGCGGTCTTGAGCAGGAGGCAATCGAGAAACTTCAACCCATACTTGAACTTAGCGGTTCTAACGCAGAGAAACTCTCGCAGTTGCGTGAGGTGATTGGTGTGTCGGAGACAGGCGTTAAGGGTATCGAGGAGATGACCGAGATTTTCGGCTACGTCGAGCAGCTGGGCTTGCAGCTCCCCATCGAGCTGGACCTCTCTCTGGCACGTGGTTTGAACTACTATACAGGAGCAATCTTCGAGGTGAAGGCGTTGGACTACGCCATCGGTTCGATTTGCGGTGGTGGTCGCTACGACGACCTTACGGGTATCTTCGGTCTGCCCAACACGTCGGGTGTAGGCATCTCGTTTGGTGCTGACCGCATCTACGACGTGATGGTAGGTCTGGATCTCTTCCCCGAGGAGGTAAACTTCTCGACGAAGGTGCTGTTCGTAAACCTCGGTGAGGCAGAGCAGATGGCTTCGATGCAGATTATCCGCACGTTGCGTGATGCAGGTATCGCCGCCGAGATATACCCCGAGGCTGCGAAGATGAAGAAGCAGATGGAGTATGCCAACCGTCGTATGATCCCCTATGTGGTGATCATCGGCAGCAATGAGCTCGCAGAGCGTCGTGCTACGGTGAAGAATATGCGCACGGGCGAGCAGCAGAGCGTAGAGTTCGAGGCTGTGGCCGATGCATTGGCATAGCACGGATTGAAACGAAAAGAAGATTTTATTTGAAAGAGATATGCGCAGGATTGTATGGTCGGTATTGTGGGTGTTGTTGAGCGTGGTGCCATTGGTCGCCTCGGCGCAGCGTGACGATGCCGTCATACAGTTGCAGAAACTCAACCGCTTCTACCGCTATCTGCAAGGGATGTATGTCGATACGTTGCAGATGCAGCCCGTGGTGGAGAGTGCTATACGCAGTATGCTTGCCGACCTGGATCCCCACTCGGTCTATCTTACGGCCGAGGAGATGCGTGAGCAGAACGAGTCGTTCGAGGGCGAGTTCAGCGGCATAGGTATTGAATACAATATCTACAAGGACTCGATCCTTGTAATCAACACCGTCGATGGAGGCCCATCGGAGCGTGCGGGCCTGAGGGCTAACGACCGCATAGTGTCGATCAATGGCGAGAGTGTTGTCGGCATCAAGCGTGACGATGTGTCGCCCAAACTGCGTGGTCTGCGAGGCTCAACCGTTCGCTTGGGCATAGCACGACGTGGTGAGCCGCAGCGCGAGTATGCCGTGGTACGTGACAATATACCCATCACCACCATCGATGCCGCCTTTATGGCCGACGATGATGTGGCTTATATCAAGGTCAATCGCTTTGGCCGTACGACGATGCGTGAGTTCCGTGAGGCCATGGAACGGATGGCAGGGGCGCAGGCTCTTATTTTGGATTTGAGTGGCAATGGCGGCGGACTGCTCGACCAGGCGGTCGATATGGCGGGTTACTTCCTGCCACGCCAGAGTCTGGTGGTCTCGATTGAGGGACGTGCCATTCCGACTGAGGGCTATCGCTCTTCGCAGGGCGATGAGTTCCGTGGTCGTGTAGTGGTACTCATAGATGAGGCTTCGGCGTCGGGAAGCGAGATTGTGGCAGGCGCACTGCAGGATTGGGATCGTGCTGTTGTTGTGGGTGAGGCAAGCTTTGGTAAGGGGTTGGTGCAGCGACAGATACCGCTGGGCGATGGCTCGGCTATGCGCCTTACCGTGGCACGCTACCATACACCCTCGGGACGTGTCATACAACGCCCCTACGAGAATGGACATAAGGACGAATATTATAAGGCTCACATTGCCCGTCTGACGGGAGAGTCGAGCGACAGCACAGCAACTTCTCTGCCCGAGTATCGCACGCTGCGTTCGCGTCGCACGGTGCACGGTGGCGGCGGTATTCAGCCTGACGTGAGGGTTGAGAGTGACACTACGCGTGTGAGCGGATATATGACCCGTATGGTTGCGCAGGGGGTCTATAACGACTTTCTGATGGAGTATATGGATCGCTATCGCACGTCGCTCGATGAGCGCTACCCCACCTACGAGGCTTTTGCCGAGGGGTTTACACTTTCGGACGATGACCTGGGATTGCTCATTCGTGCTGCCAAGGAGCGCAAGGTGGAGTACAACGAGGAGGATTGGACGCTGTCGAAGGAGTTGATACGCACACAGCTCACGGCAATGATAGCGCAGCGGTTGTTCTCGACGACGGAGTTTTACCGTGTGATGAACCCGCGTGAGAATGAGCCGTATAAAAAGGCGCTGGAGATACTCCACGCGTGGAATGAGCAGGGCGAGCAGATCCTGCTGGGGCAATAGCCCGAAAGGATGAAGAGACGAAAAACAATAGATATTAACCCGAAAAACACCTATTTTATTATGAATTCTGCTTTTGATTATGATGGCCATGCCGCAACGGATGGCTATGGCGAGTCGGTATTTTCCAAGATGGTAAAGGCTGGACATCGCACCTATTTCATTGACGTAAAGACTACTCGCTCGAACGACTATTTTCTGTCAATCACCGAGTTAAGAAAGAAGAACACCCCCACGGGTCAGGTGAACGAACGCAATAAGGTATTCATCTATCAGGAGGATATCGAAAAGTTTGCCGACAGCATGGAGGAGGTTCTGCGCTTTATGCGTGCGCGGATGGGCGAGGCTGAGGAGTAAAGGAGTATGAAGCATCGCGTATTATTGGCTTTCAGTGGCGGTATCGACAGCATCACATCCGTGGGGCAGTTGCTCACGGAGTGGGATGTGGAGACGCTGACGCTCGACACCATAGGCGATGCCGATATGATTCGCTCGGCCAGCGAGAGTGCCCGACAATTGGGCGTAAGGCACTCCGTACTCGACGTTCAGGGGGAATTTAAGCAGCAGATTATCGACTATTTTATAGAAAACTATGCCGCAGGTCGTACGCCTGCGCCCTGCACTGTGTGCAATCCGCTGATCAAGTGGCGTTACCTAATCGAAGAGGCCGATCGTCGAGGCTTTGAGCACGTGGCTACGGGTCACTACTTCAATGTGGTGGAGTATAACGGCCACCACTACGTTGCACGTGCCGACGATAGTCGCAAGGATCAGTCCTACTACCTGTGGGGACTTACGGAGCAGGTGCTGCGCCGTGCCCTCACACCTATGGGCCATATGATTAAGGCTGAGGTGCGCCGACAATTCTCATCGCCGAAGGAGAGTATGGGAGTATGTTTCCTGCGTGGCGAGAGTTACCGCGACTACATCACACGACTACGACCCGAGTTGGCTCGCGAGGGCGATGTGGTAAATGGCGACGGTGAGGTCGTGGGTCGTCACGCCGGCGTGGCCTTCTACACCATAGGTCAGAAGCGAGGCTTCGAGTGCCGTGAGGCGGGAATGGTTGTCGTGGGCGTGGATGTCGAGCGAAACCGAATCATTGTGGGACGCGATGCCGAACTATATCACTCAACACTTGAGATAGAACGTTGTAATATCATTGATGCGGAGGAGTTTATGCAGTCTGATGATATACGCGTTGTAGTGCGTGGCATAGGTCGCAATCCTGATGGTTTTCTGCGCCGTGTAGAGCCTACGGAGCGAGGCTATCGCATACTGCTTGACGACCCGGCGTGGGCTCCTGCCGTGGGTCAGCCTGTAGTCTTTTATCGTCAAAACCGCGTTGTGGGCGGAGGTTTTCTGGAGCGTTATTATTGATTTCGTATTAAAAATAGTATATTTGCGCTGCAATATAGAAAACGCTTAATAGATCGAAAAATGAATATCGTAAAACGATTATACGACTGGATGCTCTCGTGGGGTAATTCCCGCTGGGGAGCATTGGCTCTCTTTTTGTTCGCATTGGCCGAGTCGAGCTTCTTCCCCATTCCGCCCGATGTGTTGCTTATCGCTCTGTGTCTGGGTGCTACTTCACGTTCGTTCCGCTACGGATTGATCTGCCTGTCGGGCTCTATCGTGGGCGCAATGATCGGCTATGCCATAGGCTTCTTCTGCTGGCACACCTCGGCAGGCGAATATACAGCTCTGGCGCAGTGGTTCTTTGCTCATGTATTCTCGGAGGAGAGTTTTGTGCGTGTGGGCGAGTTGTATGATCAGTACAACTTCTGGATCGTCTTTACCGCAGGCTTCACTCCCCTGCCCTATAAGTTGTTTACCATCACGGGCGGTCTGTTCCATATCAACTTTGTGATGTTCATCGTGGCGTCGATCATCTCGCGCGGTCTGCGATTTATGCTGATCGCTGCGCTGATATGGAAGTTCGGTGCGCCAATTAAGACATTCATCGACAAGTATTTCAACCTGTTGGCTATAGCCTTCACGGTATTGCTGATAGGTTCATTCTTCATAGTGGGTAAATTCCTGTAACGATGCGTCGCTTTTTCCTTATAGGTCGTCGGTTAGGCCACTCGTTTTCGGCTCGATATTTTACTGAAAAGTTCGAGCGTGAGGGGCTCTCTGCGCAGTGTCGTTACGATTTGTGTGAGATACCTACTATCGAGGCGCTGCCCGAACTACTGGCGAGAATGGAGGGCACGGTGGGTTTCAATGTTACGATCCCATATAAGCAGGAGATTATCCCCTACCTTCAGTCGATGAGCGACGAGGCCCGAAAAATAGGTGCCGTGAATTGTGTAAAGGTTGCGGCGGATGGCTCTCTTACGGGCTATAATACCGATGTGGATGGCATACGTCTTTCGCTTGACGAGTTGCTCGCTGGCGCAAAGGTCGATGCGGCGCTGGTGCTGGGTACAGGAGGTGCTTCGCGGGCTGTGAAGTACGTTTTGGCGGAGCGTAGTATTCGCTACGCTGTGGTGTCGCGCGATAAGGCAAAGGGGGATCTTACG
>JAFUOK010000020.1 GCA_017481925.1 Alistipes sp. | reverse complement strand
CCGTGTAGTATGCGAGGTGCCCGAGGGTGTAAACGCACAGTAGATGGGTGGCAAAAAGCCGAAAGCATTACAAAAAGAGAAACTTAATTAAATAATAAGGTATAACAACTATAAAACAACTTAAAATTATGAGCAACAACAAAATGAGCAGAAAAGACTTCTTGTCTATGTCTGCAGTATTGGGCGTTTCAAGCCTCGTAGGTTCATCTGCAATGATGACCTCTTGTAAGGGTGGTTCTGCATCGGCTAATGCTCCTATCGAGCGTTTGCAGGGTGTGTATGTTCCCGTTTTGAATGATAAGGCTGACGATGGTCGCGAGCTTAAGGCTGGTGTTATCGGTTGTGGTGGCCGTGGTTCAGGTGCTATCGTAAACCTCTTGGAGGCTGCTAATGGCATCACTGTTACTGCTTTGGGTGATACTTTTGCTGATCGTCTGGAGAGCTTGAAGAAGGACTTGGCAGAGAAGCACAATCAGGTTGTGCCCGATGCTAACTGCTTCGTAGGCTTCGACGCATACAAGAAGGTTATCGACTCTGGCGTTGATATGGTAATCATCGCTACTCCTCCCGTATTCCGTCCCGTACACTTCCAGTACGCAACCGAGAAGGGTGTTCACTCATTCCTTGAGAAGCCCATCGCAGTTGATCCCAAGGGTTACCGTATGATTATGGCTACCGCTAAGCAGGCACAGGCTAAGAACTTGAGCGTTGTGACTGGTACTCAGCGTCACCACCAGCGTCCTTACGTAGAGGCTTTGCAGCTTATCCGTGACGGTGCTATCGGTGAGATCACTGGCGGTAACGTATATTGGAACCAGGGTATGCTTTGGTACAAGGAGCGTCAGCAGGGCTGGAGCGATATGGAGTGGATGATCCGCGACTGGGTTAACTGGAAGTGGCTCTCAGGTGACCACATCGTTGAGCAGCACGTTCACAACATCGACGTATTCTTGTGGATGACCGGCTTGAAGCCCGTTAAGGCTACTGCCGTAGGTGCTCGCCACCGCCGTGTTACTGGTGACCAGTACGACCAGTTCTCAGTAGATTTCGAGATGGAGAACGGTATCCACCTCCACTCTATGTGCCGTCAGATCGATGGTTGCTCTACTAACGTGAGCGAGTTCATCCAGGGTACTAAGGGTTCTTGGAACAGCGCTGACCACGAGATCAAGGATTTGGCTGGCAACGTTATCTGGAAGTACGACGAGGAGGCTGCTAAGGCACAGTGGCAGCAGCACGACCCCTACGTATTGGAGCACGTTGACTGGGTTAACCACATCCGTAAGGGCACTATGCACGATGAGGCTTCAGAGTGCGGTATCTCTTGCTTGGCAGGTGTAATGGGCCGTGAGGCTGCTTACTCTGGCGCAACCGTAACTTGGGACGAGATGAGCGCATCACAGCTCGACTATATGCCCGAGAAGTTGGAGCTTGGCAAGATGCCTATGGAGAACTATGTTGTAATGGTAACTGGTAAGGAGAAGTAGTAGTTCTTCTTCGAGGTAAATAATTGAGGGTGGTGAGGAGCAGCGAACTCCCTCTCCACCCTTTTTGCTTTGACTGATAGAGTGCCAAAAGTTGAGTTTATAACAAACCCGCTGATTGATAGCGTCATAGATCGTGCTCGCCGTTCGTCGCGCCTGCGTATGAACTATAATCTTCACCGTGACGAAGCGGAGCCGGTAAACCGTCTGCTGAATGCTATGCATCGTGGGACGTTTGTGCCCGTGCATCGTCATCTCAACCCCGCGCTGAGCGAGAGTTGTGTGGTGCTAAGAGGTCGGGTAGGCGTAGTGATTTACGACGATGAGGGCCACGTGACGGAGCGCCGTCTGGTGGGACGTGATACCGATGCCTGCGGTTTCGATATTGAGGCAGGCATATGGCACAGCCTTGTGGTGCTGGAGGACGATACGGTGCTCTTCGAGGTTAAGCAGGGCCCATATACTCCGCTTACGGCAGAGAATATCGCCCCGTGGTCGCCCGACTCACAAGACGTAGAGGCACAGCGAACGTTTGTCAAGGCATTGGAACAGAGTTTTGAATAGATAAAGAATCGAATATGAATAGAAAAGAATTTTTACAGAAATCGTTGTTTGGCGCTGCTGCTGTTGCTGCTGGTGCGTCATCATTGGATCTGCTCACCTCTTGTGCGCCGAAGGATGCTGCCGAGGCTGTGAAGAACTCTCCCGAGTTGCGTCTTTCATTCCAGGAGGGTATCGCCCCCGGCGAGTCATTGAATGAGAAGTTTGACTTTATGGAGAACCTGGGCATCGTAGGTTTCGAGCCCGGTGGTGGTAACCTGGCTAACCGCATCAACGAGATTCAGCAGGCATTGAATGGCCGTAACATCAAGGTGTCGGCTATCTGTGCCGGTTTCAAGGGCTTTATCTTGGCCGAGGATCCTGCTGTAAAGGCTGAGTTCGACTCTACGATGCGTGAGATTATCGCCGCTGCTGGTGAGTTGGGTTCTACGGGCGTTATCATGGTGCCTGCGTTCAACTCTCAGAAGCCTTGCAAGCCTCACACGTTGGAGACCCGCGAGTATCTGTGCGAGCAGTTGCACGAGTTGGGCGAGTATGCTCTTCAGCACAAGACTACCGTAATCCTTGAGCCTCTGAACCGTCGTGAGTGCCACTATATGCGTCAGGTAGCTGATGCTGCTGCTATCGCACGTGATTCAAAGAGCGAGGGCGTTAAGTGTATGGGTGACTTCTGGCATATGCAGGAGGAGACCTCTGACTACGCTGCTTTCTGGGCTGCAGGTCCCAAGTATTTGCAGCACGTTCACGTTGCCAGCCGTGGTAACCGCATTATGCCGGGTGAGGATGGCGAGTTGGATGTTTACACTGACGGTATGCGCGCTTTGAAGGAGATGAACTATCCTTACTACGTAAGCTTCGAGTGCGGTACCAAGGGTGATCGTGCACAGACCGTAACGGCAGCCGTAAATCTGTTGCGTGCACAGTGGGAGCAGGCTTAATTGCTTGATTGTGTAAGGGGCGTTTCGGCGCTCATAAACTAATAATAGTATGACCTTACAATGGGGTTATAAACGTGCATTTGGACGTTGTGCCTTGCTCTTTGTGGCGGGCACAGCGTTGCAAATGATATTTGGAGATCTCAATAATGAGTTTCTGCGTTATCCGTGGGGACTCATTATTGCTCTGAATTATCTCTACCTGTTGGTACTCATCCATTTTCAGAAACATCGTTGGAAGTGGCTCGGCCAACTTGCGGATCACTATGCCTGCACCTCGGCTTTGGCGTCGATGGTTGTGATGACCATCATCTTCGGTCTTACGCGCCAGGACCCTGCCTCCGAGGGTATAGTGGGTATGCTAGGCTTTTCACGTATGACCTCTTCGTGGGCATTTAATCTTCTGCTGCTATACTTTACAACCACCACGGGCCTTGCCGTGATGGAGGACCTGCAACACATCCGCAAACGTAGGGTGGCGGCTGTGCTGTCGCACGCTGCGGTCTTTGTGGTGCTGGTGGCTGGTATCTTTGGCAGTGGCGATAAGTTGCGCGTGTCGGTTACTCTGCAGAAGGGTCAGCCCTCGCATTGGGGCATAAGCCGAGAGGGCGAGCAGGTTGATCTGCCATTTGTGCTGACACTCGATGAGTTCCGTATGGAGGAGTATGCCCCCAAGTTGTATGTGTTGGATGCCATGACCGAGCAGTCGTCACGCGATTTTCTCTCGGTGGAGCAGGCGGGCGATGAGGCTACGATTGATGGCTGGCACTTGACGGCTGTCGAGAATCTCGATATGGCGGGACATATGCCCGATAGCGATGAGTATCGTGCTATGGAGCATGTGGGTGCTGCGCCTGCGGTGTATGTGCGCGCTCGTAACTTCAGAACGGGTGTTGAGCGTGAAGGATGGGTTAGCTGTGGCAGTTTTGTCTTTGAACCATCGTATCTCTTCCTCGATGATCGTTTGGCGGTGGCTATGCCACGACGTGAGGCGAAGCACTACCTCTCGCGTTTGCAGGTTGTGGAGGAGGATGGAGCACATCATAATTTCGATATTGAGGTCAATCATCCTGCCCGTGTGGGTGCGTGGCGCATCTATCAGATGGGTTACGATACGCAGCGAGGCCGTTGGAGCGAGGTGAGCGTTGTGGAGTGTGTGCGTGATGGCTGGTACTCGGCTGTGCATATTGCTCTGTGGACTATGCTCGTGGCAGGTGTTGTGATGTTCCTCACGGCGGGTGGCCGTAAGGTGGCTATTAAGCAAGGAAAGGAGGCGAAGCAATGACGTGGGATCAACTGATATGGTATGCGGCCATTGCCGTTATGTGCTGGGTTGCGGGTGCTGTGCTGGCATTCCGCAGTAGCCGTCGCTGGACAGCCGTGGTGGCGTCGTTGGCGGGCTCGGCAGTCTTTATGGCTTTTATTATAGGTATGTGGATAGCCCTCGAACGCCCTCCCATGCGAACTATGGGCGAGACACGCCTGTGGTATTCGTTCTTCCTGTCCATTGCGGGTATTGCGGTGTATGTGAGGTGGCGATATAAGTGGATTCTGTCGTTCAGTACGCTTATGTCGGTGGTATTTATATGTGTTAATCTGCTTAAACCCGAGATACATAGCAAGTCGCTGATGCCGGCTCTGCAGAGCGTGTGGTTTGTACCTCACGTGATTGTCTATATGTTTGCCTACGCAATGATGGGTGCTGTGACAATCTTTGCCCTCTATTTGTGGCTCAAGAAGTATGACGCTACGGACGAGGAACTCTCGGCGTGCGATAACTTGGTGCGTATCGGTTGGGCATTCCTTACGCTCGGCATGATTATGGGAGCATTGTGGGCCAAGGAGGCGTGGGGTGACTTCTGGACGTGGGACCCCAAGGAGACGTGGGCGGCGGCAACGTGGCTCTCGTATCTCTTGTATCTGCACATAAGAGGGCACGTCAAGGATCAGAATACACTGTTCGCTCTGCTTATATTCTCATTCCTGCTGTTGCAGATGTGCTGGTATGGTATAAATTATCTTCCGTCGGCGCAAGGTGCAAGTATCCACGTATATTAGAGAAAATCATTTTAAGCGGTTCTTTTGGCGTCTGCCTTGCGTAAGAATCGTCTAACAAGGTGATTTTTGCGTTATACTCGCCCTCGAAATCCTCATTTACGACAGAGTAAACTGCGGTTTCTCGGGCATCGCAAGCCTTAAAATCTCTCTTGTTATACAATTCTTAAAGGTTTAATTTTTGCAATAAATAAAAAGTCCGTTTAACATTGTTAGACGGACTTTCTTCTATGCTATAAAAATCTTACTTCTGCCTAAAATATATCTGAATAGGCACTCCCGAGAAGTCCCACTCCGCACGAATCTTATTCTCCAAGTAGCGGCGATACGACTCCTTGATATACTGCGGCAGGTTCACGAAGAACGCAAACTGCGGTGTGGGCGTGGGCAACTGCGTAGCATACTTGATACGGATATACTTACCCTTCGTCGATGCGGGGGGATAATCCTCGATGATGGGCAGGATGTAGTCGTTGAGCTCCGATGTGGGGATACGACGCTTGCGCGAGTTATACACACGTATAGCCTGCTGCAACACCTCCAAGATACGCTGCTTGTTCAGCACCGAAGTAAAGATGATGGGTATATCGTTGAACGGAGCCAGTTTCTTTTCCAAGAACTCCTTCCACTCCTTCATCGTGTTGCTCTCCTTCTCGATAAGGTCCCACTTGTTCACCACGATAACACAACCCTTGCGGTTGCGAACAATCAGGTTGTGAATGTTCAAGTCCTGCGACTCCAAGCCCTGCTGTGCGTCGAGCATCAGCACACATACATCCGAGTTCTCGATGGCACGTATAGAGCGCATCACAGAGTAAAACTCCAAATCCTCCATCTCCTTGCCCTTCTTACGCATACCGGCCGTATCGACCAAGTAGAAGTCCATGCCATACTTGTTGTAGCGAGTGTGGATCGAATCGCGTGTCGTGCCGGCGATGTTGGTCACGATGTTGCGCTCCTCGCCAAGCAGCGCATTGGTAAGCGATGACTTGCCTACGTTGGGACGTCCCACGATAGTGATGCGGGGTAGATCGTCCATCTCCTCGGCCTTTGCATCTTCGGGGAGTTGTTTTAGTATCTCGTCCATCAAATCGCCCGTGCCGCTACCCGACATAGAACTGATGCAGAAAATATCGCCCAAGCCGAGCGAGTAGAACTCGTGTGATTGGTATATCAGATCGTAGTTATCCACCTTGTTGCACACCACGATAACCTTCTTGCCCGAACGACGCAACACGTCGGCCATCATCATATCGAGGTCCGTGACGCCCGTCTTAACCTCAACCATGAAGAGGATAAGGTCGGCTTCGTCGATGGCCAACATCACCTGACGGCGGATGTCATCCTCGAAAATATCGTCGGTATTGACGGCATAACCGCCCGTGTCGATAATCGAAAACTCCTTGCCGTTCCAGTCGGTTTTGCCGTAGTGGCGGTCGCGTGTGGTGCCCGCAGTCTCATCGACAATGGCTTGACGATGGCCAACCAAACGGTTGAAGAGGGTTGATTTACCCACATTGGGACGACCTACGATTGCTACTAAACTCATAGTGTATCTTTCTAATTTATGTTATCTAAACTCTGTATCTTTTCTCGTCTTGGTAGGCAAACCTTGCGGACTATGGTAGCACATTTATTTGCCTATTCAGCGTAGATAATCCTTATCTACCTCACTTGCCATAAAGCGTATAAAGTTGGCGCAAAGATACTAAAAAGGGCGATAACAAAAAAGTTTTCAGAAATAAATAGCCGAGCCACTATTATGTTTTCGGAAAAATATGTATATTTGAAGATTAGATAATGCCCTTGAGGCCGATAAAATATTTTTTCGTATGCGACGCTTTCTAACGCTGCTGGTGATCTTTTCGTTCTTCGCCTCTCTGAATCAGGGCCTGGCGCAGAACCGTTATGTCCTTATGGAGCGTCCACGCAAGAGTATGGAGATGGGCGTCAGCATAGGTGCTACGGCGGCATTTATGGATCTTGATGCTGCGAGTGTGGATGCCTCGCCAAAGGTGGGAGTGCGTGCAGCACTTGTGATGTCGCTCGTGTGGCAAGAGAAATATGCCCTGCAGATAGAGCTGGCTTACCTGCACAATAAGATCGACACAAAGCTCGGAGCCATTGAGCAGGATGTGAAGTCTAACGTTATGGAGATTCCCATTATGTTCTCATACCGAGGACTGGGTCCGATGCGTTTTAATGTGGGCCCCGTGCTCTCGCTTGCCGCTTCGGGCAGGTACAGCAACGGTGTTGAGCGTATCGAGTTTGGAGGAGTGCGCCCTACGCTGGGCTACACGGCAGGCGTGGGTGTGGAGCTGACGCGCCACATCGTTCTCGATGCCCGCTTTACGGGTGGCCTGGCTCGCACGGATAACTACTTTGAGGGTGCAGAGTTTCGCTCATCGGCATATTGGGCAACGTTGGGTGTAAGTTATCTATTTTAGGAAAGAATGGAAGCAATAAACAAAGAGATATTAATCGAGGGTGTCGATCCGCGCGAATTGTACGGAGCGCAGGATGTGTACCTCGAACTGATGCGTGAACTATCGCCCAAGGTGAAGGTGGTGGCACGCGGCTCGTCGCTTAAGGCTCTGGGCGCAAAACGTGATGTGGATGCGTTCGAGCGTAAGATGAATGCCTTGGTGGAGTACTACATCAAGTATGGCCACATCTCGCGTGAGGTGGTTGAGCAGGCCTTCTCGACGGGTATCAGCGACTGCGTGGAGCCCAAGGCCGACAAGGATACCATCGTATTCGGCAATAACGGCAACGTCATCCGTGCCCGCACGGTGAATCAACGCCGATTGGTGGAGTTGTACGAGAAGAACGACCTCCTCTTCGCTATAGGCCCCGCCGGTTCGGGTAAGACATATACTGCTATTGCGCTGGCCGTAAAGGCTTTGAAGGAGCGTGAGGTAAGGCGAGTGATACTTACTCGTCCTGCCGTGGAGGCTGGTGAGAAGCTGGGTTTTCTGCCCGGCGATATGAAGGAGAAGTTGGACCCATATTTGCAGCCGTTGTATGATGCTCTGAACGATATGATTCCGGCGGCCAAGTTGCAGAAGTATCTGGAGGATGGCACGGTGCAGATTGCTCCGCTGGCATATATGCGTGGTCGCACGCTGGATAATGCCTTTGTTATCCTGGATGAGGCGCAGAACACCACACGTTCGCAGATTAAGATGTTCCTCACGCGTATGGGTCGCAACGCCAAGTTTATCGTTACGGGCGACGTTACGCAGATAGACCTTCCGCGCAAGAGTGATAGCGGTCTTACGGGTGCAATGAACATCTTGCGAGAGGTCGAGGGCATAGGTATCGTGGAGTTTGATAAACGAGATATTGTCCGCCATCCGCTCGTTAAGCATATCGTTGAGGCTTTCGACCGTGCTGCCGAGCGTGAGCACGACACTCCTATTGTGAAATTTCCAAAAGAGAATAAATAATAACCAATAAACCTAAAACTAATATGGATAAGAATTTGGCAGGTTTTTATAACCATTATTTGAAGCCAGCACTTGTATGGAAACATTTTGCTGAGATTTGTAATATTCCCCATCCGTCGGGCAGCGAGGATAAGATTCGCCAGTATCTGGTCGATTTTGCTGTAGCACAGGGTATCGAGCATCAGGTCGATGAGGCCGGCAACGTATATATGTCAAAGCCTGCAACCCCGGGCTATGAGGATCGCAAGGGTATTGTTATTCAGGCTCATATGGATATGGTGCCGCAGAAGAATAATGACAAGGTGTTCGACTTTATCAACGATCCTATCGAGGCCTATATCGATGGCGAGTGGGTTACGGCTAACGGTACAACGCTCGGCGCTGACAACGGTATCGGCGTAGCGGCTATTCTGGCTGTTATGGAGGACAACACCATTGAGCACGGTCCTATCGAGGGTCTTATCACCGCAACCGAGGAGACCGGTATGGATGGCGCCTTCGGCTTGAAGGGTGGTCTTCTGAAGGGTGATATTCTCTTGAACCTCGACTCGGAGACCGAGGGCGAGTTGTATGTGGGTTGCGCTGGCGGTATGGATGCCAACGTTACGTTGCCTTATGAGGCTGTCGCTGCTCCCGAGGGTAAGGCTCTGACCCTCTCGGTAAAGGGCTGTAAGGGTGGTCACTCTGGTATTCAGATCATCTGCCAGCGTGCCAATGCCAATAAGTTGCTGTTCCGCCTTCTGCGTCAGCTCTCGGCAAAGATGGATGTTGCGCTATGCTCGGTTGATGGCGGCGGTCTGCGTAATGCTATTCCCCGTGAGGCTGTGGCTACGGTCGTAGTGCCCGCCGATAAGGAGGCAGAGGTTATGGCTACGGTGGCAGAGTTTGAGAAGACTGTAATCGTGGAGTTTGCCGATATCGAGGATTCTATCTCTATCAAGGCAGAGCCTGCGGAGGCTCCCGCAACAGCAATGCCTGCGTGCGCAGCAAAGCGCCTGATGGCGGCCGTGGTGGCTTGCCCCGATGGTGTTGAGAAGATGTCGGTAGCAATGGAGGGTCTGGTGCAGACCTCTAACAACCTGGCTCGCGTGGTGTCGGATGGCGAGCAGGTGCGCCTGCAGTCGCTTATGCGTTCGTCGTCTCGCTCGGAGAAGGAGGCATTGGGCGATTCGATCAAGGCTGTATTTGAGTTGGCCGGTGCCGAGGTTGAGCTCTCGGGCTCTTACGATGGCTGGTCACCCAATATGAAGTCGCCCATACTGAAGGCTATGCTGGAGTCTTATGAGGCTCTGTATAGCAAGAAGCCCGCTGTGATGGCTATCCACGCAGGTCTGGAGTGTGGTATCATCGGTTCGAACTATCCCAACCTGGATATGATTTCGTTCGGTCCTACCATCTGTTATCCCCACTCACCCGACGAGAAGGTTGAGATCGCCTCGGTAGAGAAGTTCTACGACTTCCTGCTCCATACACTGAAGAACGCTCCTAAAAAGTAACGCTGTGCAAGCCGATATAAAGGATACGTGGTATGTAATTGTCAATCCCGTGGCCGGCTTTGGTCGCGGGCTTGGCGATTTGCCTCATATCACCAAGCTCATCCGCGAGAACGACATACCGCACGAGCTGGTATTCTCGCAGCATAAACACCACGTCACCGAACTCACCGTGCAGGCCGTAAATGAGGGCTATCGTCGCATCATCGTCATCGGTGGTGACGGCACGCTGCACGAGGTTGTCAATGGTCTGTTTATTCAGCAGGCTGCGCCCGTGGAGGATGTTACCGTGGCGGTGATTCCCGTGGGTACGGGTAATGACTGGATACGTATGTACGGCATCCCGACACACTACTCGGAGGCTATACGTGCTATCCGCGAGGGTCACACCTTCCTGCAGGATGTGGGCGAGGTGCATTACGAGGAGTCGCAGTATGCGCAGGTGCGCTATATGGCCAACGTTGCGGGTGCCGGCTTCGACCCTACGGTGACACAGCTCTACGAGCACTACAAGGCTAAGGGGCGTCGAGGTCGTCACCTCTATGCCGAGGGTAGCGTGCGTAGTTTCTTCCGCTACAAATCTACGGGCGTGAAGGTGTGGATCGATGGAGAGCTGGTGCATAAGGATCTGCTGTTCAGTGCCGCCATAGGTATCGGTAAGTATAATGGTGGCGGTACGCAGCAGTTGCCCCTGGCGGTGGCTGATGACGGTTTGTTCGATATTACGCTCTACCGACCTATGCACTGGTGGCAGATTATCTTCCGTCTCAGACGCTTGTTCAATGGTGATATTTATAGTATTGGCCATGTCAAGCACTATCGAGGTAGTCACATCCGCATCGAATCGACACCCGACATTATGGTCGAGGTCGATGGCGAGTTATTGGGTGGCACACCGCTTGAGTTTAAGATGCATCATCGGTGTGTGAGGGTTATTGTAAACAAAGATTATTTCGAATAATTCAGAGTTTGCTGTAATGAATGATTTGGGGCGACCGCAATGGCCGCCCCTGCTGTTGTTAGGAAAAAGGTATATTACGTCAAGGTCTAATTTGCGGGTACTATATCCACCTCCTCAACCTCGATAACCCAATCGAATAGATCGTTGGCACACTCGCTCTGCAGCTGTTTCATCTTGGAGTGTGAGGTGGTGTCCGATACGATAGCCATCAGGAACTGCTCCATCGAGTAGAACGAGCCGTTAACCTTCTGCGCCAGGCAACGGTAGAAGTCGCGTTGCTGCTCGTGTGTGAGGCGGTCGGGGAGTATGCCCTCGCTGACCAGATAGCGGTAGGGGTATATGTGACGCATATTGTGGGCGTCGGCATCCAACTCCTCAACAATGGCCGTGAGCACGAACATATCGACCGTGTCCTGTGCGCCATCCATCTCGATGAAGGTGGTATATACGGGATATATGGCCTCGATGTCGCCCGTCACGCTATCGCTGAAAATCAGGAATTCGGGGTCGGTCAGATCCTGCAAGTATATCATATCACGATATTGACGCAGGTTCTCGCGCATAGCCTTTTTCTGTTCGTGGTTCCACTTGGCCTTTTGCGAGCAGGCGGTCAGCGCCACAGCCGCCAGCAGAATAGTGAGTGAGAGTAGAAATCTTTTCATAGACAAATGTTTTTTGAATAATTCTTTCCTCCGAGGAGCAAGAGATATGCCAAAAGTAGTATCTTTGTGTAAATACACAACACGATGGATATTTTAGACCTTCGGGAGTATCTGCTCTCGCTACCCCGCGCCGAGGAGACTACGCCCTTCGACGATTCGACCATAGTATATAAGATCGCGGGCAAGTGGTTTGTCGTGGCTGATGTGGATGATCTCTCGCACGTTGTCATCCATCACCCCGTCGAGCGAGGTATAGAGCTGAGGGATGAGTGGCGTGAGATAGGCCCTGCGTAGCACTTCAACAAGCGTTATTGGAGTTCGGTCAGGCTGGATGGTGACCTGCCCGAGGAGGTGTTGCGACGACTTATCTACGACTCCTATATCTTCACCATCCACCACAACGTCACACCCAAAGCCTTGAGGGAGGAGTTGCTCCGTGAGGCGGCGATTTTATCTGAAAATTATTTGGAGAAATAAAATTCTCTCCATATATTTGCACAACCACAAGGGGGATTAGCTCAGCTGGTTAGAGCGCTTGCATGGCATGCAAGAGGTCATCGGTTCGAATCCGATATTCTCCACCGATAGCAAGGCGACTGATTTCTCAGTCGCTTTTTTTTGTTTTAGGAGGAGTTGTTTTTTTATATTCTATGCGAAAAATTCGTTTTTTCCTGAAAATTATGTAGTTTTATTCTCATATTGGCGTCTAATAGAGTGAATGGTGACACCAAAACTAACTCAACTAAATGAAATGGACAATTTAGAAAAAGAATTTACACGCATTGTGCGCGAGCATAAGGATACCATCTACATGGTGTGCTATATGTTCTCCAAGGACAATGCCGAGGTGGAGGATCTCTATCAGGAGATACTCATCAACCTTTGGCGGAGCCTGCCCTCATTCGAGGGGCGCAGTAGTCTCAAGACGTGGATATGGCGCATAAGCCTTAATACCTGCATTTCGATCGACAGGAAGAAACGTCGTCGTGCGGGCCTCCCGCTTGAGATGGATATTGACCTCTACAACGATGCCGACCGTGACACGCGGCAGATTAAATTGCTGCACGAGCGCATCAATCGCTTGGGCCCCTTCGATAGGGCTATCATCCTGCTGTGGCTGGAGAATATGTCCTACGAGGAGATAGGTGCCATTGTGGGTATCTCGGAAAAGAATGTCTCGGTGCGCCTGTACCGTATTAAAGAACAACTTAAAACGATGAAATAGTATGAACAGCCAGGAATATAAAGAACTTGATGAGTTGCGAGAGCAGATTACTCTGCTTAAAGACAAACTGCGCGAGCAGGAGTTAATCAACGAGCGTGGTATTATGCTCGTCACGCAGAAGGGAATCAATAAACTCAATCGTCAGGGCGTGATAATGATAGCATTTGCAGTTTTTGCCGTGGTATATTGTTCGTGGGCGTTTCATCGCTTCGGATTTAGCGACGGCTTTGTTGTCGGTACGACCATCTTTTTAGGCGTATGTGCCTTGGTAACGGCTTATGCCCATCTGAAACTCCGCTCGATAGATGTGGCAAGTGGCAATCTGGTGGAGATTGCAAGCCGACTGGTAAGTTTTCGCAAGATTTACAGCCATTGGCATATCTTCGCAATCCCTGCGCTACTCGTGTGGTGCTACTTCCTCTATTGGGATGCACAACGTATGCTCGACAATCCCGAGGGATTTCTTATTGCAGGTTGTGTGGGCGGCGTTATAGGCGGTATATTCGGTTTGAAGAAGCACTTTGCCATTATGCGTGAGACGGATAAGGTGCTTGCCAATATCCGCGACCTGATGCAGAATAAGTAACATTAGTACTGTATAGCGACAAAAAGCGACCCACTGGGGGTCGCTTTTTTTATTTATAGGTAACGGTGGCACACCGCCACTATATCAAGGGCAAAAAAAGCCCTCCCAAGCGGGAAGGCTTTGCATATAATTTCGGTAATCCGATTACTTGCCCATATAACCCTTGATATATTAAAGGAGCGAAGCGACCAAAGCCCCCTTTACAGAAAGGGGGTTGGGGGATAGGTAACACAAGCACCGTGGTTCACCACCACTATATCAATGGCAAAAAAAGCCCTCCCAAGCGGGAAGGCTTTGCATATAATCTCGGTAATCCGATTACTTGCCCATATAACCCTTGATATAGTGGTGGTGAGAACCGTAGCGGTTGAACGCAGCCTCATCCAAAGCCTCCTGTGCAGAGGGGTGAGCAACAGAGATGATAAGGCGTGCACGCTCCTGAAGGCTCTTGCCATAGAGATCAACAGCACCATTCTCGGTTACGAACCAGTGGATGTGGTTACGAGTGGTTACAACACCTGCACCCTCGTTCAGCGCGTCAGCGATCTTCGATACACCCTTATTGGTGATTGAGGGCATAGCGATGATAGCCTTACCGCCCTTAGAGAGCGAAGCACCGTAGATGAAGTCGATCTGACCACCTACGCCAGAGTAGAACTTGCGGCCGAGTGAGTCAGCACATACCTGACCGGTGAGGTCAACCTGCAGAGCAGAGTTGATAGCCGTAACCTTATCGTTCTTGGCGATGATGAAGGGATCGTTGGTGTAACCTACGTCCATCATAAGTACGCCGGGGTTGTCGTGGATGAAGTCATATACCTTCTGTGAACCCATCAGGAATGTAGATACCATCTTACCCTTGTCGATGTTCTTTGCCTCGCCGTTGATAACGCCAGCCTCAACCAAGGGAAGTACGCCGTCGGCGAACATCT
>JAFUOK010000019.1 GCA_017481925.1 Alistipes sp. | reverse complement strand
ATCTCGGTGATGATGAAGCCCGGAGCAATAGCATTGGCGCGGATACCACGGGGACCCATCTCCTTGGCGATAGACTTCGCCAGACCAATCATACCTGCCTTCGAAGCAGAGTAGTTGCACTGACCTGCGTTGCCCGAAACGCCTACGACCGACGACATATTGATAATAGAACCGCCTCTCTGACGAGCCATAATGGGAGTTACGGCGTGGATGAAGTTGAATGCCGACTTGAGGTTTACGTTGATTACAGCGTCCCACTGAGCCTCCGACATACGCATCATGAGGCCATCTTTGGTGATACCTGCGTTGTTTACCAACACGTCGATACGACCGAAGTCCTCCATAATCTGCTTTACAACCTCGTGTGACTCCTCGAACGAGGCGGCATTCGAAGAGTAGGCCTTAGCCTTTACGCCGTATGCCTCCAACTCGGCGAGGGTCTGCTCGGCAGCCTCGTTGATAACCAAATCGGTGAATGCAACGGCAGCACCCTCGGCAGCAAAACGCAACGCAATAGCCTTGCCGATACCTCTGGCAGCACCCGTTACGAGTGCCACTTTACCTTCCAAAAGTTTCATAGTATGTGAGTTTTTTTGTTTCCTTTTGCAAATATACGAAATTTTATCCATTCCACTTACGCAGAGCCACACAACTATTGTGACCTCCGAAGCCTAAAGAGTTCGAAATGGCCACAGTGACATCAGCCTTACGTGCTACGTTGGGTACATAGTCCAGGTCGCACTCGGGATCGGGATCGTTCAAACCGATAGTGGGGGGTACAACACCATTTTTGAGCGTAAGGGCAGCGGCAATCAACTCCACAGCACCCGTAGCACCCAACATATGGCCCGTCATCGACTTCGTAGAGCTGATCATAGCCTTGTGTGCAGCCTCCTCGCCCATAGCGAGCTTGATGGCGCGAGTCTCCGACTTGTCGTTCAGCGGTGTGCTCGTGCCGTGTGCATTGATGTAGAGTACATCCTTCTCGGCGTCAAACTGCGCCTCGTCGAGCGACTGCTTGATAGCACGTGATGCGGGAATACCGTCGGGCGACGGAGCCGTCACATGGTGAGCATCACAGCTATTGCCATAGCCTACAACCTCGGCATAGATCTTTGCGCCACGCTTCTGTGCATTCTCCAGCGACTCGAAAATCAGCACGCCTGCACCCTCACCCATAACAAAACCGTTGCGGTTTGCTGAGAAGGGAATAGATGCATTCTTGGGGTCGGTCGAGCGGGTCAGCGCCTTGCTGTTGGCAAAGCCTCCGATAGCCAGGGGGTGGATCGAAGCCTCCGCTCCGCCCGTGATGATAGCATCGGCGTAGCCGTGCTTGATGGCGCGGTAGGCCTCGCCTGCAGCGTGTGTACCCGTAGCGCAAGCCGTCACGACGGGCAGACATACGCCCTGTGCGTTGTACTTGATGGATACGTTACCTGCAGCGATGTTGCCAATCATCATAGGCACAAACAGGGGAGAGATGCGGCGCACGCCCTCGTTGAGAAGTTTACCCGTCTCCTCGACAAATGTGTTCATGCCACCGATACCCGAGCCGATATAGGTTCCAAGGCGCTCGGGAGCGATGTTCTCGCCACTCTTCAGACCGCTGTCCTGCATAGCCTGATAAGCTGCCGCCAATGCAAACTGGCAGTAGAGATCGTTGCGACGTACGTCGTTGCGCTCCAGACCGCACTCCTCGGGGTTGAAGTCCTTCACCTGACCAGCTACGCTGATAGGCAACTCGTAATCCTCGAAGCCTTTGATCGTGTCAATGCCACAGTTGCCCTCGGTGAGGTTCTTCCAGAAATCGTTGATATTGTTTCCTACCGGTGAGATTACACCCACACCGGTGATAACTACTCTCTGTTCCATCTATATCTGTTGTTTTATTTTGTCCACTCAATAATACAAGCACCCGTGGTGAAACCGGCACCGAAAGCACTCATCAAAATCTTGTCACCCTTCTGTAATTTGCCCTCGCGAGCCAGCTCGTCCAAAAGCAAAGGTATGCTCGCCGAAGAGGTGTTACCGCAACGCTCCACGTTGGTGGGGAAGTGCGAAAGATCCAACTTGAGCCAGTTGGCGATAGCTTCGATGATGCGGAAGTTGGCCTGATGCAGTACATAATATTTAATCTCCGAAGGCTTCAAACCCGACTTGTCGAGCAACACCTTGATATCGCGCGATGACGACAATACGGCAGTCTTGAAGACCTCCTTGCCATTCATATACATAGGTGCAGAGTACTCCTCCTTGGTGATGTAGGGCGTGGGCTCCAGACGACGCACATAGTGCAAGCAGTCGAGTTTGCTCGTCGTCGTAAGACGTGAGCAAATCAGTCCATCGCCACCTGTTACAACAACCGCGCCTGCGCCATCTCCAAACAGCACGCATAGTGAGCGATCCTCCCAATCGACCATGCGCGTGGGCTCCTCGGCTGCCAGCACCAGAATGTTGCGAGCCTTGCCACTGCGGATGCGGTCGTCGGCCATATCGAGGGCATAGATGAATCCCGAGCAGGCGGCATTCACATCTACTGATGCGCAGCGTGCACCGATAGCGCCCTGCACGATACAACTAAGACCTGGGGTGATGTACTCGTTTACAACGTTAGAACAAATTATATAGTCGATGTCGGCAGGTGTCAAACCCGCATCCTCGATAGCCTTGCGTGCGGCTTCGGTTGCCAAATCCTCCAAACGCTCCGATGAGATGAGGCGACGCTCCTGGATGCCGGTACGCGTACGTATCCACTCATCGCTTGTGTCGAGGAATCCCTCGAGCATTGCATTTGTTACTACTTTGGCAGGATGAGCCCTGCCTGTTCCGATAATTCTCATTTAGAAATTTAGTTTAGTAAATACCATTCCTTTTTACCAATCGATTTTGATGTCTTTTGCCAAACATCGGGTGCAAAGTTATCGAAAAGCAAGAGTAAAGCATTATGGGTGCGGTCGAAAGTACCTTTTTGTGACGAAATTTGCTTTTTTAGGGGTAAAGTCGATGTTTTTTGAAGTAAAATTCCGATATTTGCACAAAGTTTTTACCCGAATTTTATGTCAAAAATATATAAAGATCAGGAATTGCCGAAGTTTCTTTTGGATAAACGCTACCTCGTGGGGTCGGTTGTTTTTATCCTTACGTTCTCGGTTTTGTTCCTCGCAATTTACACTCCCTTCTCCGATACATCGTGGATTAGTTTGGGTGATGTCGGGAGTTTGGGTACCACGCTGGCGTTCTATGTTGTGGCGTTGGCAATACTTTTTATCAGCAAATTGATAATGTATGCCTCGCAGTCGCGAATCAATTTCACACTATGGAAATATATCCTCTGGGTGATGGGCGAGGTGGTGATTATATCGCTTTTCTATACTCACTTTACCTTTGTCTTTGTACAACCTGTTGAGGAGTCGGTGGCAAATATCGCACTCAAGGCTTTTGGTTGTATATTGCTCATAATCGCTATACCTTATACTATATTAACGCTCTATGCGGCCTACCGCACCAAGACCGAGGAGCTGCAGATGTTGCAGTATGAGATGTCGCTCTCGTCGGCCGAGTCGGTGGTTTATCCATCGCTGATCAATCTCTACGACTACAACGGTGCGTTGAAGCTTACGATCAATTCTGATTCGCTCTACTATATGGAGTCGCAGGATAACTATGTCAAGATCTTCTACGAGAACAATGGCAAACTGCTCTCATATATGTTGCGTAGTCGCACCAAGACTATCGAGGAGAATCTGACCGAAACGAGTATGGTGCGTTGTCACCGCTCATATATGGTCAATGTTATGAAGATTAACCATATCCGCAAGGGTGGCAAGGCTCGTTATATCGTTCTGACAAATGACGATATCAAACCTATCCCCGTATCGAAGAGTTACTTCAAGAATCTTATCTCAAAGATTGATAAGTATAACTCAACGGCTCTGGCCAATGCCACTAATGTGGAGGCCGAGGCAGAGAGCGTGGAGTAGTAAGAATTAGATACAAATAAAAAAGAGAGTTTTCCGTATTGGAAAACTCTCTTTTGTTAGATATGCGGCTGATTACTCCACAATACCAATAATATCGCTCAGGCGCTCAATGTCCAGACGCTCCATCTCTGCGGGCAGATCCTCTATGATGTGCTTGCAGGCGTAGGGATCTTTCAGATTGGCGGCACCCACCTGCACGGCCGTAGCACCTGCCATCATCATCTCGATTACGTCGGCAGCACTCTCCACACCACCGCAACCCATTACGGGAATAGAGCAGGCGTGCGACACCTGATAAACCATACGCACGGCCACGGGGAAGATAGCAGGACCCGAAAAGCCACCCATCTTGTTGGCGATGACGGGGCGACGACGCTTGGTGTCGATCCGCATGCCGAGCAACGTGTTAATAAGGCAGATACCGTCAGCACCAGCCTCCTCGCACGCCTTGGCGATGGCGACGATGTCCGTCACGTTGGGGCTTAGTTTGATGAATACGGGCTTTGTGGTCACAGCCTTCACGGCACGTGTAACCTCGGCAGCCATTTCGGGCTGCGTACCGAAACTCATACCTCCGTTATGCACGTTGGGGCACGATACGTTCACCTCAATGATTGCCACCTGATCCTCCTTGTCTATCTTTGCACAGCACTCGGCATACTCGTCGATAGAAAAACCGCTGATGTTGGCTACGATAGGCTTGTGGAAAATCTTACGCAACTCGGGCAACTCCCTTGCCACAACAGCATCTACGCCCGGGTTCTGCAAACCGACCGAGTTGATCAGACCCGCGCGGCACTCGGCAATACGCGGTGTGGGGTTACCGAAGCGAGCCTCGCGTGTAGTACCCTTGATGGAGATTGAGCCGAGGATGTTGATATCGTAAAACTCATTGTGCTCGCGACCAAAACCGAATGTGCCACTCGCAGGGATGACGGGATTGTCCAGCTTCACGCCACACAACTCCACCGACAAATCATATTTCTTATCCATACTCATCTCCTTACCAAATTATCTCTTCACGTTTCATTACGGGGCCCTCCTTGCAGATACGCTTGTTGCCCGTCAGGGTCTTGCAACTGCAACCCATACAAGCTCCAAAGCCGCAGCCCATACGCTCCTCGAACGATAGTTCGCCCTTAACATCCGTGCAGTCGCACAACGCTTTGAGCATAGGCAGTGGGCCGCACGAGTAGAAGTAGTCGAAGTCGATGGCGTTCTCGCGGATAGCGTCCGTTACAAAGCCCTTTGTGCCTATTGAGCCGTCAGCTGTAGATAGATATACATCTACGCCCAATGCGCGGAACTCATCGGCATAGAATACCTCGGCGGCGGTGTTAAAGCCAAGCACTACGCTTACCTTGCGACCACGAGCTATGAGCTCCTTTGCCAAGCGGTAGAGCGGGGGAACACCTACGCCACCACCAACCAAGAGGGGACGCTGGCACTCCACGTCGGCATCGAAGCCGTTGCCAAGACCGGTGAGCACGTCGAGGGTTTCGCCCTCTGCCATACGGCTCATCTGCTCGGTGCCACGACCTACAACCTTATAGATGATGGTGATCGTCTCATCGTCCCAGTCGTTGATCGAGATGGGGCGACGCAGATACAGACCCTCCAGTTCGATGTTTACGAACTGACCGGGGCGTGTGATCCACTGTGTATCACCGGCAAGCACCATCCGCCACACGTCAGAGGTTAGCGGATGGTTTTGCCTAATGGTGTATATTGCCTTCTTGTACATCTTACTTGCCGTCGATGGTTGAAACACCCAATGTAATCTCCTCCAGGACGTTGAGCAGTACGCTCACGGTCTCCAGCGATGTGAACAGCGTCACGTTGTTCTCGGCCGCAGCACGACGAATCTCATAACCGTCACGACGTGTGCTGTGCTGGTTTACGTCGATGGTGTTGATGACGTATGTAACGTGACCCTTGCGCAACTCGTCGTAGATCTCCGTAGAGCCCTCGCTGATCTTACGCAAGTGGCGTGTGCGGATGCCGTGGTTACGCAGATACTCGCAGGTGCCGCCCGTAGCCTCGATGTTGAAGCCGAGGTCGTAGAAACGACGGATGAAGGGCAGAGCACGCTCCTTGTCGGCGTCGGCGATGGTAACGAAGATCGTACCATAGTTCGCAACGGCTACGCCCGATGACTGCAATGACTTATAGAGTGCGCGGTTAAGGCTTACGTCGTAACCGATAGCCTCACCCGTTGACTTCATCTCGGGAGAGAGGTATGAATCCACACCACGAATCTTGGCAAATGAGAAGGCAGGTGACTTAACGAACCAGCGGGTGCTCTCCTTACCGTAAATCTCGGTGATACCCTGCTCCTTGAGTGAGTGGCCGAGAATCACCATCGTAGCGATCTTTGCCATGGGTACGCCCGTAGATTTTGAGAGGAACGGCACGGTACGCGATGAACGGGGGTTCACCTCGATAACATATACCTTCTCCTGCTCGTCCACGATAAATTGGATGTTGAACAGACCCACGATACCGATAGCCAAGCCCAACTGGCGGGTGTACTCGATGATGGTGTCCTTCACCTGCTGGCTTACGCTGAAGGTGGGATATACGCTGATAGAGTCACCAGAGTGGATACCCGTGTGCTCTACGTGCTCCATAATGCCGGGGATATATACATCCTTGCCATCGCAGATAGCATCAACCTCCAACTCCTTACCCTGGATATATTTATCGACCAATACGGGCGACTTCTCGTTAATCTCTACTGCCGAGCGCAGGTAGTGGCGCAGAGTCTCCTCGTTACCCACAATCTGCATAGCACGACCTCCGAGCACGAAGCTGGGACGTACCAATACGGGGTAGCCGATGTTGGCTGCCGCCTCAACGCCCGACTCGATGTCGGTCACGGCCTTTGCCTTGGGCTGGGGGATGCCCACCTCGTTCATGATGCGCTCGAAGCACTTGCGGTCCTCGGCGTTGTTGATAGCCTCGATGCCTGTGCCGATAATCTTCACGCCAAGGTCTGCCAAAGGCTCTGCTAGATTGATGGCGGTCTGACCACCGAGTGATACTACGATACCCTCGGGCTGCTCCAGCTCTACAACGTTCATTACATCCTCAACGGTCAAAGGCTCGAAGTAGAGCTTGTCGCTGATGGTGTAGTCCGTTGATACGGTCTCGGGGTTATTGTTGATGATGATAGCCTCGTAGCCAGCCTCCTTGATTGTCCATATGGCGTGTACGGTCGAGTAGTCGAACTCCACACCCTGACCGATACGGATCGGACCCGAACCAAGTACAAGGATCTTCTTGCGGTCGCTGCGAATAGACTCGTTCTCTGCCTCGTAAGTTGAGTAGAAGTAGGGTACATAGGTGTCGATCTCGCCAGCGCAAGAGTCGATAATCTTATATACGGGGAAGATGCTCTCTGCCTTACGCAACTCGAACATCTCGGCCTCCGACATGCCCCACAACTGACCGATGTACTTATCGCTGAAGCCCATCTTCTTTGCCTCCTTGAGTGTTGCGATGCAACCCTTGTTTGCGGCTACCACCTTCTCCATCTCGACGATGTTCTTGAACTTCTCGAGGAACAACATGTCGATCTTGGTGTGGTTGTAGATAATGAGCAGATCAACGCCCAGGCGGATAAGCTGTGCGATGGCGTAGATGCGGTCGTCCGTACCCTTGCGGATGTAGTCCAACATCTGTGCAGAGGTCCAGTCGTCAAACTTCTTGTTGTGGATATGGCAAACACCTGTCTCCAATGAGCGGATAGCCTTCAGTATTCCCTCCTCGATGGTGCGACCGATACTCATAACCTCGCCCGTAGCCTTCATCTGTGTGCCCAGCTCGTTCGATGCGTCGCTGAACTTATCGAAGGGGAAGCGAGCCACCTTCAACACAACGTAGTCCAATGCAGGCTCAAAGCAGGCAGGACGGCCTGAAATCATAATCTCGTCGAGGGTAAGACCTACGGCGATCTTTGCCGTTACACGTGCGATAGGGAAACCGCTGGCCTTTGATGCCAGAGCCGATGAACGCGATACGCGGGGGTTAACCTCGATGATGTAGTATTTGAACGAGAGGGGATCGAGTGCAAACTGCACGTTGCAACCACCCTCAATCTTAAGCTCGCGGATAATCTTCAGTGCACTACCACGCAAGAGCTGATACTCCTTGTCTGTAAGGGTCTGTGCCGGTGCGATAACCATAGAGTCACCGGTGTGGATACCTACGGGGTCGATGTTCTCCATGCTACAGATGGCAATCGCGGTGTCGTTCTTGTCGCGCATAACCTCGAACTCGATCTCCTTGTAGCCCTTGATACTCTTCTCAACCAAAACCTGATGTACGGGAGAGAGAACCAATGCGTTGCGCATAATCTCACGCAACTCCTCCTCGTTGTCGGCAAAACCACCACCCGTACCGCCAAGTGTAAATGCGGGACGAAGCACAACGGGGTAGCCAATCTCCTCGGCAGCCTTAACACCATCCTCCATAGAGTTTACAACAATCGAAGGAAGAACGGGCTCGCCGATGCGGACACACAGCTCCTTGAAGAGCTCACGGTCCTCGGCCTCCTCGATACTCTTGAACGAAGTACCCAGAATCTCGACGTGACACTCATCCAAAACACCCTTCTTTGCCAGCTGCACGGCCAGGTTCAGACCTGTCTGACCACCCAGACCCGGCACGATAGCATCGGGACGCTCATAGCGTACAATCTTTGCCACATACTCCAACGTCAAAGGCTCCATATAGACCTTGTCGGCGATGTTCGTATCGGTCATAATGGTTGCGGGGTTAGAGTTCACAAGGATAACCTCGTAACCCTCCTCCTTAAGTGCCAAGCACGCCTGCGTACCTGCATAGTCAAACTCTGCGGCCTGACCGATGACAATCGGACCTGAACCGATCACCATCACTTTCTTGATATCTGTTCTTCTAGGCATTTTGTTTCTCCTCCATCAGTTTAATGAATTTATCGAAAAGATATGCGCAATCCTGCGGACCCGGAGCACTCTCGGGGTGGAACTGCAAAGCATACATCTTATCCTCGGCGCACTCCACGCCCTCGATTGTTGAGTCAAATACATTCTCGTGTGTAACGGTAAGGCCCGTACCCTCCAACGACTCGGGAACGATAGCATACTCGTGGTTCTGCGAGGTCATATCGATACGACCCGTTGAGAGCGTACGAACGGCCGATGAGCCGTGGTGACCGCACTTCATCTTGTAAACCTTCGCACCGTAAGCCAGGGCGATGAGCTGCATACCGATTGAGATACCGAACATGGGAATCTTACCCTTCGCCGAGCGAATCAACTCCACAACCTCCGTAAGCTCCTCGGGAGAGCCGGGGCCGTTCGAGATGAACAGACCGTCGGGGTTGAAGGCCATAATCTCCTCCAAAGAGGTGTTGTAGGGTACTACCGTTACGTTGCACTCGCGGCTGGTGAATGAACGGATGATATTGTGCTTGATACCGCAATCTACGGCTACGATGTCGTACTTGTGGTTGGGCGTACGAGAGAACCAAGCCTTGCGGCTGCTCACCTTTGCCACCAGGTTGGTGGGCTGGGGTGTGTTCTTAATCATATCAAGGGCAGCCTCCGTTGTGGTGTCGATATTCACGATTGCGGCACGCTGAGCACCCTCGTCGCGGATGATGCGAACGATCATGCGGGTATCCACACCTGCGATGCAGGGGATGCCAGCCTCCTCCAAGGTTTCCGAGAAGGTTTTGGTGTAACGGAAGTTTGAGGGGTTCTCGTTGCACTCACGCACCACCATACCGCCAATCTGCGGGGTCTTCGACTCGAAGTCCTCGTCGGTGATGCCGTAGTTGCCAATCAGCGGATAGGCCATAACGACAATCTGATTGCTGCACGATGGGTCAGAGAGAATCTCCTGATAACCCACCACAGAAGTGTTGAAAACGATGTCGCACACACGCTCCACGTTGGCTCCATAGCCATAGCCGAGGAACTCGCGACCGTTCTCAAGAACTAACTTTTTAGTAAATGGTTTCATTGAATAGTGATTTATTATTTTTCGTTTATCTTTTTTCGTAAGCAATTTTTCCATCAACAAGCGTCAGGCAACACTCACCCTGCAACTCCCAGCCCTCGAACGGGGTGCTGCGACCCATCGTGAGGAATGTCGTGGGATCAACCGTGAAGGTTGCGTCGAGGTCGAATACTGCGATGTCGGCCGCCTCGCCCTCTTGCAAGCCACCACCCAAACCGAAGATACGGCGGGGTGCCTCGGCCATTACGTCGATAGCCTTCTCCAAAGAGATGACGCCCGTTTTTACGAGTTTGGTGTATATCACGGCAAACGATGTCTCCAGACCTACAACACCCATGGCGCTCAGCTCCAAGCCACGTGACTTCTCGTCGGCGGTGTGGGGTGCGTGGTCGGTAGCCACTACGTCGATAGTGCCATCCTGCAAGCCTGCAACGAGTGCATCGCGATCCTCGGCCGAGCGAATCGGGGGATTCATCTTGAAGCGGCCATTCTCCTGCAGATCCTGATCGCACATCGTAAGGTAGTGGGGACCCGTTTCGCAGGTGATCTTCACGCCACGACGCTTCGCCTCGCGAATCAGCGCTACGCTCTCCTTGGTAGATATGTGGCATACGTGGTAACGGCAATCTGCCTTGGCTGCCAACTCTATATCGCGCTCAATCTGCGCCCACTCGCTCTCCGAACAGATGCCTCGGTGGCCGTGCGCCTTGGCATACTCGCCATCGTGGATGTAGCCTTTGCGTAGAAGCTCATTCACCTCGCAGTGTGCCGCAATGATACCGCCGCACTTTGCCGCCTCGTACATAGCTGCCTGCATAACCTCTCCGCTATGTACGCCGCTGCCATCATCCGAGAAGCCTGCAACGTATGGTTTGAGCGCAGAGAAATCTACCAACTCATCGCCACGACGCTTGCGAGTGATGGTGGCGTAGGGCAGAACCTTCACTACGGCGTCACGCTCGATGATTGACAGCTGCTGCTGCAGATTCTCCATCGTGTCGGGTGCAGGTTCAAGGTTGGGCATAGAGCATACGGTGGTAAAACCTCCGTGTGCTGCTGCGGCTGTACCTGTGGCGATAGTCTCTTTGCGAGAGAAGCCCGGCTCACGCAGGTGTACGTGCAGATCGACCAGACCCGGGGTGATGATCTTACCCGTGCAGTCGAAAACTCTATCGTTGTCGGTTGCCTCGATCGAGGGTGCTATACACTCAATACGGCCATTCAGAATAGCTACATCAGCCACCGTCTGCTTGCCCTCGTGTACCAGCGTTCCGCCTCGAAGAATGATTCGGTTGTTTGTGTTCATATCATAAAAAAGGCGACCAAACAGTCGCCCATATATTAACAATTAAAAACAGTATTAACGTCGTTCTGAGAATCAATAACGAATAAGCGAAAACAACAATCCGATTGCTTGACAACGCATGATGTCGCGTGCGACGGAGATATGTTTCTTCCCTTATTCATTTCGTCCCATTTATTTCCTGCAAAGATAAGCAAAAAAAATCAATCAGCGTGCTTTGCAGCCTATTTTTTGCTATATTTTTTTGTCGCAGAGCCCCCGTCGATTAAAATACTATGCGTGCGCCGATTTGCATATGCCAGCGTGAGAGCAAATCGCTGGGCGAGGGCTCCGCACCCGTGAAACGATATACGGGCTGTCCATCCTCTGTGGCTGAGATGGTTACGGGCTGCAGACGCACTCCCGACACATTGTAGTATGCACCCCAGTGACGGCAAATCAGATTACCCAGATTCATCACATCTATCGACAGTTCAACCTTGCGGCTGCTCTGGCGACTGAAATAGAAGCCGTGCGAGAGGTGCAGGTCCAGGCGGTGCTCCATAGGAGTCTGAATAGCGTTGCGCTCGGCAAACGATCCTCGGTGAGAGCGAAGGTAAGCATCATCCTCGATATAATTGTTCCATTTCTCGCGTGAAGAGCCGTCGGCAAAGAGCATGCGTTGCAACTCCTGCTCGGTAGGGATATACATCAGTGTAGAGCCGTAGGCGCCGTCGCCATTGAAATCGACAGCCTCGCCCACGCAGAGCGAATAACGCTGTCCCGATGTGGCCTGATAAACGAGCGAAGCGTTGATGTCAAAGAGCGGTGAGTAGCGCTTGTTGTATGCCACCGCCACCGATACCTTATGCGGAATGTCGTAGGCGGAGAACGTTAGCGAGGGGTTGTTCAGATCGAGGGCATACGTGCGGTTCCAGTTGCTCGACGATGAGGTCGAGGGCACATCACACACGGCATACGAATGTCCGAAGATGTAAGATGCCATCACCGAGAGTCCCCACGAAAAACTCTTTTCGGCGCTTGCTGCCACGGAGTAAGAGTATCCGCGTGAGGTGTTGTCGAGATAATATACTGCCGAGTAGTCGGTCGTGGCGGTGCGGTATTGCGGTAGGGCCGATGCGGCCGAACCCTCGACGGCATATATCATCTCGCCCGTAGGCTCTACGGCCAGGTTGCGGAATACGGCGTTGTGCAGGGTCTTCGTGTAGAGAGCCTCGGCACGTAGTGCCCAGCCGTTGTCTGTGGTGTAGCCTATGGCGGCACTCGCCTTGAGGTTCTGCGGGTAGCGGAACTTACGATTCATCGCATTGAGCATAAAGCGGGTGTTCGACTGCGATGTGGGAGAGGGCTTTACGGAGAAGTTGGCGGCAGGCTTTATGATCTGACCACCCTCGCTCTCGGCCGTCAGACGCAGACCCTTCTGCTCGACACCCGTATTGGAGTAGTTGTTTACAATCCATACGAACGGAATCTGCCCCGTGAAGATACCTACACCTCCATCCACCGTCAGGCGTCCGTGCTCATAGTTGCGAGCCCACGATACGCCCACACGCGGTGAGATAAGCAGCTGCTGTCGTGGCACATCGCCGATACGGATGTCGTGCTTCTGCGCTATATCGCCTGCGTTAAACTCGTCGTTTGCCGTGGGGGAGTTGAAGATCAGCGGTAGCGTTGCACGTACACCATACGTCAGATGCAGACCACGCCCCAGCGCCCAGCGATCCTGTGCGTAGAGGTTTAGCTCGGCAGCACGGAAGCGGGGCCCCCACGTTGTGGTACCCGTAACGGCGGGATCGGTGTAGTTGTACTCGTAGATTGAGGCTAGGTCACGCTCAAAATCAGCGACCGAGTTGTAGGTATATGTGCCGTAGGCGTTGGCTAAATAGCGGTTGTGGATATTGTAGAACTCGTGGTGCATACCCAGAGTTATAGAGTGCGAACCACGCTCCATAATAAGATCGTCGGTAAGGGTTATGACGTTCTGTTTGAGATCGTTGATACCCGCATAGCGGTTGTTGCCGATATTGATTGCAACACCACCCGTTGTGCCGGCATTGCGGATAATTACGCTCGGCAGATCGCCTCCTACATCGGGCTTGCGACCATCACCCACACGCGAGTAGCCTACGCGCAGAGAGTTGTGCGTATGATCCGAGAATCGTGATTCCAAAGCAAGGGCGAGGTAGTGCGCCGTGCTGTAATTGGCATATCCCGAGCCGTTGAATGTGAACGAAGTGAGCGAGTTACCATACTCCTCGGCACGGGCGTCAAGGAACGAATAACTTGCCGTGAGGCGGTGCCGTGAGTTGATGTGCCAATCCAGGCGTGCCAGCATAGAGCCCGAGCGTTGCTGTACGTCGCGACCGCCCGTGCCACCGCCGTCGTAGCCCGTGAGAGCCTTGTAGCGGTCGGAGATGCGTTGCAACTCCGCAGCATCGAGTGCCGTGCCGTCATAGCCGATATAGTATGATGAGGGCGATGTTTCGAGGTTGTACTCTCCGCTCAGGAAGAAGAAGAGTTTATTCTTGACAATTGCGCCACCCAGCGTAGCACCGTAAATCTGTGTCGATTGATCGCCCAGCTTCTTGCGCTCGGCCACATTGCGACCCGGTGTGGTGCCGTAGAAGTTGTGATTATTATAATAGGTGTAGGCGCTACCCTTAAATTCGTTGGTTCCCGACTTGGTTACGGCATTTATCGCTCCGCCACCAAAGCCGCTCTGTCGCACGTCATACGATGCTACGACAACCTCCAGCTGCTCGATAGCATCCAACGCTATGGGGTTGGCATTTGACAATCCGCCATTTGTGCCTGAAGAGGAGAGACCGTACATGTCGTTGTTGGCCATTCCATTGACCATAAAGGCGTTATAGCGGTTGGCCACACCTCCGTAGGACATTCCGCCACCCTTGGTGGCTACAGCCTGCGGCATAAGACGTACCACGTCGTAGAGCGAGCGTGATACGGTGGGCATCTGTTTGATGACACTCTCGCTGAATTTGCCCGATACGTGATCTGCCTGCGTCTGCTCGGCGGTGATGATGATTTCGTCTAATGTTGTTGATTGATTGAGAGTTACGTCTTCGGTGCGGATGTCACCCACGCGGAGTGTGATGCCCTCGCGGCGATAGGTCTTGTAGCCCACATAACTCACCTCCAATGTATATCCATCGGCGGGGCGTATGCCGTGTAACGAATAGCGTCCCTGCACATCAGCCACTACGGCATACTCGCTGCCCGTTGTGGGATGCGACAAGATGACGGTTGCGCCGACTAACTTCTCTTGGGATTGATTTATGACAACACCGCTAAGCGAAGCGGTGGTAATTTGCGCCAAGGCACATAATGTGCATAGCGATGCCGTGATAAGGCATATAAGTTTTTTCATTACTCTCTGTTTTGGGGCATCTATTTACGATGCAAGTTCAACACACGTTGCCTCATCTCGAAAGGTGAGACTATCGAACGCAAATATATAAAAAAATTACTATTTTTGCATATTCTTTCAAATATTATGGATGCTATAGCACAATTTTTTGTCGATTGGGGTTACATAGGTCTCTTCCTCTCGGCTCTGCTGGCGGGCAGTATATTGCCTTTCAGTTCGGAGCTGGTGCTCACCGTATTGGTGCAGATGGGTGCCGACCCTGTGCTATGCCTAATGTCGGCATCGGTGGGTAATACCGTGGGTGGATTGATCTGCTATTGGCTCGGTTATCTGGGTAATATGGAGTGGATCGAGCGCTGGCTCAAGATCGACCACGAGAAGATGCAACGCTTCGAGGGACGTGTCAGACGCTATGGCCCGTGGATGGGTGTTTTCGGCGTGCTGCCGTGGGTGGGCGATGTGATTATCGTGTTGCTGGGCCTTCTGCGCTGCAACGTCTATATCACTACGATCACTATGTTTGCCGGCAAGTTTGGTCGCTATCTGCTTATGTTGTTGGCGCTGCAAGGTGTCAATTCCCTGTTTTAATATATAAGGTATCTCATTTTTCTTGTTTTTGATGATTGTTTGGTGCAGAGTTTGAATACTCGGCTCATTGATTAACAGGCAATCTTCTAACTATGAGAAAAATTCTACTTTTATTGCTGGCTGTGGCCGCATTCGTCGCCAAGAGCGATGCTCAGGAGGTTGGTATCAAGACCAATCTGTTACATTGGGCTACTGCATCACCCAATCTGGGTGTGGAGATAGGGTTGGGTAAGCAGACTACCCTCGACATCTCGGCAGGATTCAATCCCTTCAAATTCTCTCACAACCGCCAGTGGCGACACTGGATCGTGCAGCCCGAATTTCGCTGGTGGACCTGCGAACGCTTCAACGGGCACTTCCTCGGAGTACATCTATTGGGCGGAGGTTTCAATATGGGTAACCTCTCGTTCTTCCCGTTCAGCATCTGGGACGGCCTGGAGGATAACCGCTACAAGGGTCACGCCCTGGGAGCGGGTCTGACGTATGGCTATGCGTGGATGTTGGGACGGCATTGGAATCTCGAAGCGCAGGTGGGCGTAGGCTATGCTCACGCGTGGTACGACCAGTATAGCGGCGCAGAGTATAGCGAATTGGTGCGCTCGGATGCCGACAAGAACTATTGGGGCGTGACCAAACTCGCCATCTCGTTTGTCTATCTATTCTAAAACAGGGAAACTATGAAACAGATTTACAAATATCTTTTTGCCGCAGGCGTAGTGTGCTGTGCGGTAGCAAGTGCTGCGGCACAGGGCGTAGTGACGACCAACGGTGTGATGGTGAGGGATATAACGCTCGCGCCGCACGATGGGCGTATGAATGTGGATATGTTGTTCGATGTGAGTGATTTACGTTTAAGGTCGAACTACTCGTTGCAGATAACTCCCATCCTGAGCAATGGCCAGGAGATGGTGCAGCTGCCACCCGTGGTGATTGATGGTCGCCGTCGCTCGATTGTGCATCAGCGCCATGAAAGTGAGATGTACGAGAGCATAAAGACCTATGTGCGTCGCTATAATAACAAGGATCAGGTTGTAGAGTACGATGCCGATGTGCCTATGGAGTCGTGGATGGAGGGCTCGGAGCTGGTACTGCGTGAGGAGTGGTGCAGTTGTCACGACCTGCCTATCAGCGAGGAGTTGATGGCTGTGGCACAGGTGCCCAAATCCACACCCGTGCCCGTGCAGACTGATCTACAGCCTACGACCACGCCAAGTGCAATAATGTCGCTGCCACGTATGGCATACGCAATGCCCAAGTCGGAGGATAAGAGTGTGTCGCAGGGCGATCTGGATATCTACTTTGCTGTAAATAAGAGCGATATAGTCACCTCGTTTATGGATAACTCCGCAGAAATTAAGGATATAGCGGCAGCCGTCGAGCAGAGTGGCGTCAAGCAGATTCACCTTATGGGCTACGCCTCGCCCGAGGGCCCCTATGAGTTCAATAAGGCGTTGGCAGCACGCCGTGCCGAGGCAGTGAAGAGTTTTCTTCGAGGTCACGGCGTAGGCGACAGTGTAGATATTGCGGTGGATTCGTCGCCGGCAAATTGGGACGAGGTGAAGCGTATGCTGGGCGAGACCTTTATCGAGAATTGGCGTGGTATTGTGGCAATTATTGATGATCCTGCGATTGCCCTTGCCGATAAGAATAACGCCATACGGGCGAAGTACCCTGTGGAGTATGACTTTATGCTTCGCACGTGGTATCCTCGCCTGCGAGTGACGGAGATAGCGGTGGAGGGTTCGAAACCAAAATATACGGTCGAGCAGGCGAAGAGTATGATGCAGAGTGCGCCATCGCAACTCACGCTCGACGATATCTATATGGTGGCGCTGACCTACGAGAAGGGTAGCCGTGAGTGGGATGAGGTGATCCTCTTTGCCGTGGAGCGCTTTCCGCTCTCGCCCGAAGCACGTGTGAATGCCGCTAATGTGGCTATGGCAGGTGGCGACTATGAACGTGCTGCGGAGTATCTGCAGGGTGTGCCCTCGTCAATGCCCGAGGCTATCAACTCACGTGGCATATTGGCAATGTCGCAGGGCAATTACAGCGAGGCTATGACTCTGTTCCAGCAGGCTGAGCGTGACGGCGTGAGCGAAGCCACGTATAATATAGGGCTTCTGAAGGAGTTGATGAACGCTCAAGAACAGTAGCCGTATGAAGCAGTTTCTCTACTATCTATGCCATCGCTGGCGGATAATATTCCCTCTCGTTGTCGTTGGAGTATGCTCAGCGTGCGAGGGTGAGGATCGCTGTACGCCCGATATTCGTGACTATGATCGGGATGTAACGCAGACGGATTGCCATTCGCAAGGACGATAATACCATAAAAATAAAGGCCACTCCCGACGGGGAATGGCCTTTGTTATTGTGTGACGAATCTTACTCTCTCACGCAGCGCACCTGCATAGCGTTGGCACGGTGCATCTGCTTTGTGGGCTCGTAGCGGTTGTTCACGGCACGTGTGGTATTCAGATCGAAGAACATCGATGTTGCATCCTCGGCGCCTGCGCCTGCTGTCCAGTAGTAGCCTGTCCAGGGCTTGGGAACGTACTCCAGGCCGTAGTTGTTGATGTTGGTCAGGATGCCCGTCTCAAAACTGCGGCGTCCTGCACCCGGCATAAACATCTTTGCGTCGGTAGCCGTATCGACAAGGTGCCAGCCGTACATATTCTCTACATCTGCAGACGGTGCCATATCCTGCTCCTCGGCAATATCGAATACGGTGAAGGCCTCGCCATCGGGCAGACGCCAGCCACGGGGGCAGGGGTCGTTCATGCTCTTATGGTCGGCGCTCCACAATGTGTTGTCGTGTGATGAGTAGAGCCAGTCGTAACCATTCTCTGCCGAACCCTTGACGAAGGTCATGGGATGAGCCACGGCATATTCGTAGGTGCCTGCTCCCTCGGTCTTGCTGTCGGCATAGTTGAGCGATATGGCGGCTCCCAGCTCTGAGAACATCAGCTGATCGCTGTTTGCGGTGAAGCGGTAGTCGGTAGGGCGTGGGAACGGATCCTTGCGACCCCACTGGTAGTAGAGGCCATACGAACCGTAGATGTCGGCCATCTTTACCGAGCCGTCGCTATTGTGGTATGCACCCAGGTTGCGATCCATAAACTCGCCAGCCGATGTGGTGATGGCATTGGTCTTGGGATCAGAGCCCGTGAGCCAGAGGTGCCAGCTCCAGATGATATTGCCCGCATCGTCATAGGCGGCCACTACGGCGTTACCATCGGCGATGCGAGTGCCCGTTTGGTTGCCATCCTCGTCGGTCGTAGTCTCGTGGCCTACGTAGAAGGTGAAGGTGTTGCTCTCGGGAATGAAACTGCTGAAGTTAATCAAGCCGATAGAGCTCTGCCACAGTATGGCTACGTTGGCGGGAGCTATACGCTCCTCCGATTCGCCCTTGTGCGTCACGTCGATGTGGTAACGTGTGTCGGGCTGTGTGATGACGTATGAGTTTGAATATTGGTCCGTAAGGTCAATGTCCTGTCTGAGCAACGAAAGGTATGATGAGGCGTGTACCGAGGTGCTGGCGGCGGTGTAACCCGTGAGCGAGAGGGTACCGTTCTCCTCATATTTATTCTCGTCGTTGGCATACTCCGTGGGGGCGGTGATGGTGATGGTCCAGTTGTCGAGGTCGATATTCTTGATTATCCAGCCCTTGGGCGAAGATGAGATAACCACACTTGTTATGTTGCGTGCCTTGAAGGGTATGACGATGGTCTTGCCGAACTCGGTTACGATCTGTCCGGGGAGCTCAAACTCAAAGTCGTACACCTCGTTGGTGGTACACGCTGAGAATGTGGTTACACAAAGCGCCACACAGAGCGTGGCAGAGATGATAGCTCGAAAAAGAGTTTTCATATATTGTCGTTTTCTAAAAGTCGGTTAAAAATATCTGCAAATATACCAAAAACCTGCGTAATTGAGCAATGAAATATCAATTATTTCACGCGCGCGTGCTAAATCGCACCATCATCTAAACGTTTTGACCTCTGTTTTATTGTTTTTCCGTAGGAAAATATGCAAAAAGAGCCTACCTCCAAGGCGGAGATAGGCTCTTGTGTGAAGCGTAGCACGGATTACTTCTTGTCCGTCTTTGAGATAGCGTCACGCATCTGCGTATCGGCCATTATGTTCTTCATCTTGTAGTAGTCCATAATACCCAGGTTGCCGTTGCGGAACGCCTCGGCCATAGCCAGCGGTACCTCGGCCTCGGCAAGGATAACCTTTGCACGTGCCTCCTGCGCCTTTGCCAAATTCTCCTGCTCCAGCGCCACAGCCATAGCACGACGCTCCTCGGCCTTGGCCTGTGCGATATTCTTGTCGGCATCGGCCTGATCCATCTGCAACTGTGCGCCGATGTTTTTACCTACGTCAATATCGGCAATATCGATCGAAAGAATCTCAAACGCAGTACCTGCATCCAGACCCTTCTCCAGCACCACGCGAGAGATTGAGTCGGGGTTCTCCAGCACGATCTTGTGCGACATAGCCGAACCGATAGAGGATACGATACCCTCGCCCACACGCGCCAACACGGTCTCCTCGCCGGCACCACCGACCAACTGCTTGATGTTGGCACGAACGGTAACACGCGCCTTGGCGATAAGTTGGATACCATCCTTAGCCACAGCCGCCACGGGAGGAGTGTTGATAACCTTAGGATTTACAGACATCTGCACAGCCTCAAATACATCACGACCCGCCAGGTCGATAGCCGTAGCCATCTGGAAGTTGAGGTTGATATTTGCCTTCTGTGCCGACACCAGGGCGTGGACAACGTTCGTCACGTTACCACCCGCCAGATAGTGCGCCTCCAACTCGTTGGGGTCGAGCTTAAGTCCCGCCTTCGTTCCCTCAATCATTGACGATACGATAACCCCGGGGGGAACTCTACGCCAACGCATAAGGAAGAGTTGCAGCAGGTTGATCTTCACGCCCGACACCAGAGCCGAGAACCACAAGCCCACGGGGATGAAGTAGAATATTATCCAAATGGCGATAAAGGCCAACAGACCCACGATAGCCACAAATCCAATTTGCATTTCGTCCATCATAATTGTATAGTTTTATTTGGTTTTTCTTTGTTTCGCACAACGTGCAGATTACTCCGCCTTGCGCATCTTGACAATCACGGTGAAGTTCTCAAAGCCCGTAACCTCCACCTCCGAACGCTGGTCTATATATGCCTCGGCCGACTTGGCCTCATACTCCTTGCCCTTGATTGTAACCTTGCCCATAGGCGAGAGGCGTGATGTAGCCACACCGCAGTCACCCACGTGCAGAGTGTCGGCAGGGGTCTCCATACTTTGTCCCTCGACCTTATCCTTGAGGGCGAAGCGTTGCCACGTCTTGGCACGTAGCGAGATGACGGTGGCAATGAGCGAGAGCAGAATAATGACGCCCACGACGATAAAGCCGCTCACCATACCCAGACGCACGAATGCGAAGTAGATGGCTGCCGCATAGCTCGCTAGCGAGAGAATCACACCCAGCGCCGCACCCGGCAGAAAGACCAGCTCGGCAACGAGAAAAAATAGTCCCAATACGATTAGAAAAATAACCATTCCCATAGTTATATGCTTTTTTGTGTTTTACTCCTCCTCTTCTTCAGCCTCGGGGCGCAACTCCTCGACCTCTACCGTGAGTGCGCTGTCGCTCTTTGTGATGGCTTGTGCTACACGATCTGCCATAGCTCGGCTGGCGAACATACCCACCGAGAAGCTATCCTCGGCAAGGCGTGAGAGCTGGCAATCGACAGCCATAGTCTCTATCACCTCGCGCACCTCGCTTGTGAGCGCACCGCCGCTAATCATCAGACGGTAAGATACTTCGCCTGCCTCCGAGAGGTTGGTCTTGATGCCGTCGCACCACTCGACAATTTGCGGATTACGAAAACCCTTCTTCTTCATCACCTCCACGGCCTTCTCCGCCTCGGTGCGAGAGCGGAAGCCTCCGGCATAGTAGCTGAAACGGCCATCCTCCAGCGTCTCGATGCAGAGCGGTGAGGCGTTGCGGAAGATGGATACTTGCTGCTTGTACTTGAACGTTCCGAGCAGGATACGGTAGATGGTGCCATACTCATAGACGATGCACTCGGGGATTGGGTTCTGCGAGTTGTAGGGGCTGCGCTGTGTGAACTCTATGGCCGAATAATCGACAAACGAACGGCGCTCAATATCCAGAGCCGGTATGCGGTAGTCGATCTGTCTTACGGCACGTGAAGCGTTCGACAAGGAGTCAATAGCTGACGTGTTGTTGAGCAGTTTGGCTACGTAGGTCTCGTAGTTGAGGATGACGTGCTTCTGCAGACGGTAGTCGGCCAGCGGCTCCGATGCAAGGTTATCTATCGAGGCGAGTTTCTCCTCGCGTGCCTCCATCATCATCGACTCCGTGAGGTCCAGTATGTCGTCGCGCTCCTCCTTCTCGAAGAAGTAGGCATAGACGTAACTCTTCTGGTCGTAGATCTCCATCCACGTCTGCTCCAGATTGCGCTCCAGCTGGTTGTTCTCGTCCATCAGTGTTGCCATCTGGGCATATATCTCCTCGGCCTCGGCTTCGGTGCGTGCCAGCACGTACTTGTCGTACATCTGCTTGATCTTGTCGTAGTTGGCAACGTATGTGCGGGCATACTCGGCCGCCTTGCTCTCGGCTACGTTTGCAGCGGCGAGGGCCTTGTAGTCGTCAGGGTCGATGCTTTTGCGGAAGTAGGCGTTGGTAAATATAGAGCCTGAGGCCTGCTCGGCTACGCCACGTATGTTACCCATCGAGGCGAGCAGATGCTCCTGCTCGATAGCGTTGATTCTATCGACGAGTTTCATCATCTGACCACGTATGTTGTATATGGCACTCTCCGTATCGGCAAGCACCACGGAGAGCGAGTCTGTTCGCAGCTGCGCGAGCGAGTCACGCTCCTCGGCATTGCGGGCCAAATCGCTTCGTATGTCGCGTATGACGCTCATCAGTGAGTCGCTCTGCTGTCGCATACGCACATCGCTACGCAACAGGTCGAGGTACTCTGTGTTGTTTTCAAGTTCGGGTATTCGCACCGTCACATCCTGCTGTGCCCAGGCCGAGAGGCTCACTACGGAGAGCAGGGCGACGGCGAGTAGTTTATGTCGCAAAATCATCTCCACCAACGAATAAAGAAAAGTTGTATCAATCCAAATATCTCAAGACGACCGAATAACATCAGTGCCGTCAAATTAAATTTCATCAGAGCGGGCAGGAGCGAGTAGTTGTCCATCGTACCCACCTCACCAAAGCCGGGGCCCACGTTGCTCACACACACAATCGAAGCCGAGAAGCCTGTCATCAGGTCGGCGCCGAGCAGGGTGTTGGTAAAGGCTCCTATCAGAATGAGTAGCATGTACGCAACAATATATACCATCACTCCGTTTAGCATCTCCTTGTCCTGCGGTATGCCGTCCACCTTGGTGCGGAAGATGGCGTTGGGGTGTTGTTGCGAGCGCAGACGGTTGCGGAGCATCTTCACAGCCACCAGCAGACGATCCATTTTCAATCCTCCCGATGTAGAGCCTGCGCAGGCGCATACGAATGAGCAGAACATCAGAATCAGTATGGCAACAGATGTCCACGTGTTACAGTCGGTAGTGGCAAAACCCGTGGTAGTGATGAGCGACACGGTGTGGAACAGCGCACTACGCAGTGAACCGAAGAGTGACGGGTATATATCTGCTGCCCACAGGCTTATGCCTATGATCAGTGCCGATATGGCAATCACGGAGAAGTAGGTGCGGGTAGTCTCCGAACGGAAGATGTTGTTGCGCTTGCGTGTGAGCGTGGCGAAGATCAGTCCGAAGTGAATACCCGAGATGAGCATAATGACCACCAGCACCATCTCAATGGTGGCAGAGTTGAACCAGCCGATGCTGAGGTTCTTGGTGCTGAAGCCGCACGTGCTGCAGGCCGACATGGCGTGACATACGGCATCAAACCAATTCATTCCGCAGAGTTTCAGCACAAGGATTGAAACGATGGTAAGCCCAATATATACCGAGAGGATAATACGTACAACAGTAGGGGTGCGGTAGAGATTGAAGTTATCCTTGGCAAGCGACGACAGCTCGAAGTGCGAAAGCATCATCTTGCTCTTGCCGATCGAGGGCAGAATCACCAATGCAAACATCACAACGCCGATACCTCCGATCCAACTTGTAGCCATACGCCAGAAGAGCAGGCCACGAGGCAGAGCCTCGATGTTGTTGAGTATGGATGCTCCTGTGGTGGTAAAGCCCGAAACACTTTCAAACCAAGCATTTATGGGGGTAAACTCGCCGCCCCACATCAGGTAGGGGAACATACCCACGATACTCGATACGATCCACGCACCTACGACTATACAATAACCCTCCTTTTGAGATATGTGATCTGACCGTGGTACGAATATCAAAGGGAAGCAACCAATCAGAAGTGTCAGCAGCGACGACATAATGAGTGGCGTATAGGCTGAATCGACTCCGCTCACATACGATATGCCGGCCGACACAAGCATAAATGCCGCCAGGACAAGCAGCACCATTCCTATATACCTTATGACCACGCTATATCGCATATCGGGGGTTATTTCGTGGGGAGTTTAGTGTTTGTGGTGACAGATTCTATCTTGTCGCGTAGCTCGGCTATTTCGTCACGATACTCCGCCTTGGGGGCAAAGGGTAGTCGGTAACGTATCCAGTCGGCCAGGCTCTTGTTCATCTCGACGATGGGCTTGACGGTGTAGATCAGGATGAAGTAGTAGAACATCATCAGGATGATGATCATCACCACGAGCGAGATAAATACCGGCGTCACGGCACGATAGGCGTTGCGGCTCAGTCGCTCGGCGCGGGGCGATAGCGAACTCTGTGCGTGGGTGAGCACCTGCAGAATCTGATTGCTGGCGGTGTTGTAGGCGGGGTGGTACTCGTTGTTGTACCAGTCGCTGCCGTTGAATGTGAGGGTGTCGGCACGCAGTGAGTCGGGCAGCAGACTCAACTCCACCTGACGGCTTGCACGCAACTCCTCAACAAGTGTCGCCAAACGCATAGCCGAGGCCTCCAGCGAGTCGAAAAGTGTTGTGGCTGACGACGATATCTGCTCGCGGGCAGAGTGAACCTTTGACGCAAAGTTGGTAGCACTCACACGGCACGAGTCGGCGTATGCCACATCACGCAATACGGCGTAGCGTATCACGGCACGGTCGTTGGCACGTATGGCGTCGAGCATACCCTCCGTGAGGGCTATGCCCTGATGGTTGCTGCTCAGGATAGAGTCGATATCTGTACTCATGTGGTTCAGCTCAAATAACGATACCAAACCCGAGAAAAACAGAAGCACGATGATACTCAAAAATCCGATGGTTACTCTCTTGCGAATACCGGTCATAACGAATCACTTTATGCTAATCACGCAAATATAAGAATAATTCTCTTAACCCCAAGACTTTTTCCTTTGGAAAAAACGTTTTACTCCAAAATCTCGGCCACAACATCGTGACTTTGGTCTATGGAGAGCAATTTCACGCGGCAGATGCGGTTGATGCAGTCGCGGCGGTAGGGTGCCTTGACGCGGATGTAGTTGCCCGTATAACCGTACATCAGTCCGTCACGCATCGTGCTCTCGAACAACACATCGGCCTCCTTGCCAACGTCATTTGCGCAGAAGTCATAATGCAACACATCGCACAGCTCCTCCAGCTGCGACACACGTTGTGTAGAGATGTACGAAGGCACCTTGTCGGGCATATCCACAGCGGGCGTGCCCGGTCGCTCCGAGAATGGGAAGATGTGCAGAAAGGCGGGACGCAGACGCGCCAGAAGGTCGTAGGTCTCGCGGAAATGCTCCTCCTTTTCACCGGGAAAACCCGTGATTACGTCGATGCCGATAAAGGCGTCGGGCATCAGCGAACGAATCTTCTCGATGCGGTCGGCAAAGCGCGAGGAGGTGTAGCGGCGACGCATCAGACCGAGTATGTGATCCGAGCCACTTTGGAGTGGAATATGAAAGTGATGTTGAAATTTAGGTGAGGCGGCGCAAAATTCTATTATCTCGTCAGTTATAAGGTTTGGCTCAATAGACGAAATGCGGTAGCGCTCGATGCCCTCCACATCGTTCAAAGCTCGCAGCAGGTCGATGAATTTCTCGCCCGTAGTGCGGCCGAAATCGCCCGTATTGACACCCGTGATGACTATCTCCTTCAAGCCCGTGGCGGCCACTTTGCGTGCCTCCTCTGTAAGGTCGGCGATGGGGATGTTGCGGCTCGAACCGCGAGCATAGTGTATGGTGCAGTAGGCGCACTTGTAGTCGCAACCATCCTGTACCTTCAGGAACGAACGGGTGCGGTCGCCCGACGAGAAGGCCGAGAAGAAGCGGGTGATCTCCTCGCAGTCGCAGCTATATACCTGTGCTGTGCCACGTTCGCTGATCTCAACCACTCGTTGATATAAATCGCCTTTGTCGTTGTTACCCAGTACAATATCCACGCCCTCGATCTTTGCTATTTCGTAGGGTTTTAACTGTGCATAGCACCCTGTGACGGCAATAATGGCGTTGGGGTTGCGGCGGTGTAGTTTGCGGATAATGTTACGGCATTTCTTGTCGGCGTGCTCGGTTACGGAACAGCTGTTGATAACACATATATCGGCCTCGTCGTTGGCTCCCACGCGAACAAAACCGCCCTCTTCGAATTGGCGGGCGATGGTGGAACTCTCCGAGAAATTGAGCTTACAACCCAATGTATGAAAACTTACTCGACGCTTCATAAATCGAAAAAATCTACTTTTTTGCAATGCGAAGTTACTAAAACTTGTCGGAAAAGGAAAAAAGTTTTGACGCTATCCGATAATTAAACTAAATTTGTGCGCGTTTTATTACCCCGAAGATGGAGTTTTTTGCTGACATATTGGAGTACCGTTACCTTCTGCACGCTCTTTTGGCGGCGGTGTTTGCCGGCATTACGTGCGGTATCGTGGGAACGTACGTCGTAGCACGACGTATGGTCTTTCTCTGTGGCGGTATCACACACTCTTCGTTCGGAGGCCTTGGCATAGCCCTATGGGCTGGCGTTAATCCCATTGCGGGTGCTATGGCATTTGCCGTGCTGTCGGCGCTGGGCATAGAGTGGGCGAGCGACCGTGGCAAGATGCGTGAGGACTCGGCCATAGGTATTATGTGGGGCGTGGGAATGGCCATCGGAGCGTTGTTTATGAGCCTTACGCCGGGCTACACGTCGGGCGATCTGGCAAGTTATATGTTCGGCAGCATTGTGACTGTTACGCAGACCGATGTTATTCTGCTTGGCCTCTTTACGCTGCTCTGCGTTGTGGGCTTTGCCGTGTGGTGGCGTCAGGTGATGTACCTGGCCTTCGACAGAGAGTTTGCCTCAAGTCAGGGCATAGCTGTCCGTGCGGTGTCGTATCTGCTCATCGTGGTGGTGGCAGTAACCATCGTTCTGGCAATCCGCATTATGGGTATCGTGCTGCTGCTCTCGCTCTTTACGATGCCTGCGGTGGCTGCAAACACACTCACCAAGTCGTATGCCCGCATCACGGTGTGGGCGGCAGTGATTGCTACATTTGGCACCGTGGCGGGACTTGTGGCGAGTTATTATTGGGAGATTCCGCCCGCTGCCTGCATAATATTTATCCTTTCCGTGGTGCTTATTGCGGTAAAACTTGTATCTTTGCGAAGCAAAAACAGATAGATGCGACTCAAAACCATACATAAACTTGTGCTGAAGTCATACCTCGGACCGCTGGTTATGACCTTCTTCATCATTACGTTCGTGCTGATGATGAACTTCCTGTGGCGTTATATCGACGAACTCACGGGTAAGGGTCTGGGCTTCGGTGTGATTATGGAGCTTTTGATTTACGCTACTATCAACCTCATTCCGTTGGGCTTGCCGCTGGCGATGCTTCTGGCAGGTATTATGACGATGGGTAACCTGGGCGAGAACTTCGAGTTGCAGGCGATGAAGTCGGCAGGCGTGTCGCTGATGCGAATCCTCAAACCGCTGATTTGGGTTACATTCTTTATGGCCATAGCCAGTTTCTTCCTTGTCAATAATCTGGTGCCATACGCCAACAAGAAGATGACCAGCATACTGATCGACATACGTTGTCAGAAGCAGGTGCTTGAACTCAAGGATGGCCTCTTCTTCAACGGCATTGACGATATGAGCATCCGTGTCGAGCATCAGGACCCCGTGACGGGCGAGCTGGATAATGTGCTCATCTACGATAACCGCTCCACGGCGGGCAATATGACCACTACCGTGGCCGAGCGAGGATTCATTCGTCTGTCGGACGATAAGCGCTACCTGATGGTGACGCTGTACAATGGCGACAACTACCAGCATACGCGTAACAATCAGTGGTACACCAACAATGCGTTGCGTCACGACCGCTTCGATGTGCAGGATATGTCGATACCTATGGAGGGCTTCGACTTCCAGCGCACGGACAACAACGAGATGATGAATGGCTCGCAGACCAAGAATATCGTCGAGTTGCAGTCGGCTATCGATTCGCTGGAGGTGGTGGTGAGCAACTCCACGACGCAGTCGTATGAGCCTCTGCTACGCGAAAATATGTTCAGCAAGGATATTCAGGTGACGCAGTTGCCCGACTCGCTGAAGATAGACAAGACGGGATTTGTGGACGTAGCCCTGATGGACACGATAGCCAATATGTCACTTCGTGACCGTAGTGTGATATGGAACCGTGCCCGCTCGGCGGCGTTGGAGTCGCGTAATGCCTTCTCGTTCGATGAGACGATGACCAAGGATGCGCTCACACAACTCTACAAGAGCAAGAACGATTGGCACCGCAAGCTCTCGTTGCCCGTGTCGGTCATCATCTTTTTCCTCATCGGTGCGCCCCTCGGTGCTATCATTCGCAAGGGAGGTCTGGGTACGCCCATCGTGATTTCGGTCTTCTTCTTTGTGGTATATTATATCATTATGCTCTCGGGCGAAAAGGCCTCGGTCGAGGGTCAGTGGAGTGCCGTGATGGGTATGTGGATATCCTCCATTGTGCTCTCACCCATAGCCATATATCTGCTTATCAAGGCTACGAACGACTCGTCGCTGCTTGATACCGATTGGTATTGGGGCAAGTATCAGGCCTTCAAGGCGAAGATTGAGCCCGTTGTGAGCCCCGTGCGCCGATTCATCACGCAGTCGGCGGTGTGGCGATGGATGCAGTCGGTCGTAAACAAAGTGCGTGAGCGCAAAAAGAAAACAACAGTGTAATGACAGGAAAAGATTTAAGAATAGTATTTATGGGTACTCCCGAGTTTGCCGTGGCTTCGTTGCGTCGCCTGGTGGAGGAGGGGTATAACATCGTGGCGGTGGTCACTACGCCCGATAAGCCTGCAGGGCGTGGTCAAAAGTTGCACGAGAGCGATGTGAAGGTGGCGGCTCGCGAGTTGGGTCTTCCCATTCTGCAGCCCGAGCGCCTGCGTGATGAGGCCTTTGTGGAGGCTATGCGTGCTCTTGAGCCCGATCTGGGTATCGTCATTGCGTTCCGTATGTTGCCCGAGGTTATTTGGGCTATGCCGAGGTTGGGAACCTTCAACTTGCACGCCTCGCTGCTGCCTGAGTATCGTGGTGCAGCACCCATCAACTGGGCGGTGATAAATGGCGAGCGGGAGACGGGTATTACAACGTTCCTGCTTAACCACGAGATAGATAAAGGTGCTATCATCGGTCAGAAGCGTGAGCCTATCGCGGAGGATGATACCGTGGGTACGATGTACGATAAGTTGATGCGAAGTGGTTGCGACTTGGTGGTGGAGACTGTCGAGCGTGTGGCTGCGGGCAACTATGAGGCTCGTGAGCAGATGCATATCGACGAGGCTACATTGAAGCCAGCGCCCAAGATTTTCAAGGATGATTGCCGTATAGATTGGTCGTGGGAGGGTCGCCGCATCGTGAACTTCGTGCGTGGTCTGTCGCCCTATCCTGCGGCGTGGACACCTATGTATATAGATGGCGAGGAGCGTGGCTCGGCAAAGATATTCCGTGTGACGTTCTCGGCCGCGGAGCATAAGCGTACGGCAGGCACGGTGGAGAGCGATGGCAAGAGCAGCCTGCGTGTGGCGTGCCAGGATGGCTGGGTGGAGATTCACGAACTGCAGGTGGCTGGCAAGCGCCGTATGGCTGTGCGTGATCTGCTGCTGGGACTGCGTAATATTGAGGACTATACGTTCGCGTAGAGAGTTGTTCTACGAAGGGTTAGACCGTCTGACAAATAATGTCGGGCGGTTTTTTGTTAATTCAAAATTCAAAATTCAAAATTGCGGTTACCATTACACCCATTACACTGTTACAGCTGTAACAGGCTGTAACAAGGTGTAACAACGCGCAAAAAAAACTGCCTCGATTTCTCGGGGCAGTCTCTCTTTTGTATGGTATCACTACATACGCTCGGGAACGTCAATGCCCAATAGCTTCATAGCCTTGCTAATGGTGCGGGCAACGAGTGCGGCCAGCTGCAGGCGCATACGGCGCTTCTCGTCGTTCTCCTCACGCAGGATAGAGTGGTCGTGGTAGTAGCCGTTGAAGGTCTTTGCCAGCTCGTAAGCGTAGGCGGCAATCATCGAGGGTGCGAAGTTCTCCGCCGCCGCCGTAATAACTGCGGGGAAGGTGTCCAACTGCTTGATAAGCTCAATCTCCTCCGAGAGCAACTCGTTGTTAGAGTGCGACTTGTAGTCGATGCCCTGCTCCTCGGCCTTGCGCAGTACAGAGCAGATACGCGCGTGCGTATATTGAATGAAGGGGCCCGTATTACCGTTGAAGTCGATAGACTCGCGGGGGTCAAACAACATAGTCTTCTTGGGATCGACCTTGAGGATGAAGTACTTCAATGCACCCAAACCCACCATCGTGCAGATGGCGTTAGCCTCCTCCTCCGAGCAGCCGTCCAGCTTGCCCAGCTCTGAAGACATCTCGCGTGCTGTATCGACCATGCTTGCAATCAGGTCGTCGGCATCCACTACGGTACCCTCGCGTGACTTCATCTTACCCTCGGGCAACTCGACCATACCGTATGAGAGGTGGTAGATGTTGTCGCTCCAGTCGTAGCCTAACTTCTTCAATACCAGCTTCAACACCTGGAAGTGGTAGTTCTGTTCGTTACCTACGACGTAGATCATATCATCGAGCTTGTTCTCCTCGAAGCGGCTCAGGGCAGTACCCAAATCCTGCGTCATATATACCGATGTGCCATCGCCACGCAGCAGCAGTTTCTCATCCAGTCCGTCAGCCTCCAGATTGATCCACACCGAACCATCCTCACGGCGGTAGAATACGCCCTTGTCCAGTCCGTCCTGCACCAGGCTCTTACCCAGCAGGTAGGTCTCAGACTCATAATATACCTTGTCGAAATCTACGCCCAAAGCCTTGTACGTCACGTCGAAGCCCTCATATACCCAGCCGTTCATCGTCTGCCACAACTCATACACCTCGGGGTCCTTGGCCTCCCACTTGCGCAACATCTCCTGCGCCTGAAGGATGATGGGGGCATTTTTCTTTGCCTCATCCTCGCTCATGCCGCCCTCGACGAGCTCCTTGATCTGAGACTTGTAGTGCTTGTCGAACTCAACGTAGTACTTGCCCACCAGGTGGTCGCCCTTCATACCCGACGATGCGGGGGTCTCGCCACCGCCATAGAGCTGCCAGGCGAGCATCGACTTGCAGATGTGGATACCACGGTCGTTCACCAGGTTTACCTTCATCACGTTGTGACCGTTAGCCTTCAGAATCTGCGCCACAGAGTAACCCAGCAGGTTGTTGCGGATGTGACCCAAGTGCAGGGGCTTGTTGGTGTTGGGTGATGAGTACTCGATCATAATCGTACGACCCGACGGTGCTGCTGTGCCGAACTCCTCGTTTGCGCTCATCTCGGCGAGCGAGCGGAGCCAGAACAGAGGTGAAATAGAGAGATTAAGAAAACCCTTGATTACGTTGAAAGAACTGATTTGCTCGCAGTTGGCTACGATGTGCTCACCGATCTCGGTGGCTGTGGCCTCGGGCGACTTGCGGCTCATTTTAAGCAGGGGGAAGGTCACCAACGTGTAGTCACCCTCGAACTCCTTGCGGGTCTTCTGAATCTGTATTTGGGCAGGGTTTACCTCACCGTACAACGCCTCAACCGACGAGGCTACGACTTGCGAAATAAAGGTTTCGGTATTCATATCTATGTGTTTAATTTTTTCTTGTGTAATATTTTGTGCCACAAAATTAGTATTTTTTCGCAGAAAAAGCCACTCCGTGACGTAGAGAATCATCATTTCTGTCGCCGAACGGGGTAAATATCGGCAAAAAAGAGGGTAGAAATCCACTTGTTGGCATAAAAAGTCCGTTTTTTGGTCGAAACGAGACGGATATTCGACTATTATTTGTAACTTTGTTTATCTATATTTTGATACAATGACACACAATTAATAATCTTACTATCAACTACTATGAAACGCTTAATTTTATTTGTCGCCGTGTGCGCCGTGTGCATCTCTTGCTCACGTCCCACATCGTTGCAGGATCGCCTGACGATTCACGACAAGGAGATCAACGAGATCATCGCCCAGATGACGCTCGAAGAGAAGGTGGAGATGATGCACAGCAAGACGATTATGTCTTCGGAGGGTGTGCCTCGTCTTGGTATTCAGGATATTAAGTATGCCGATGGTCCTTTCGGCGTGCGCGAAGAGGTTGCCGATGGTTTCCGTCCCAAGGGGTGGTCGCTCGATTCGGCTACATATTTCCCCACGGGTTCGGCCTTGGCTGCTACATGGTCGCCCGAGTTGGCTTACGACTACGGTAACGGTATCGGTGTGGAGGCTCGCCTGCGTGGTAAGGATATTATGCTGGGCCCGGCTATCAACATCCAGCGTCTGCCCGTAGGTGGTCGTACATATGAGTACTTCTCGGAGGATCCTATCCTGGCTGCTGCTTTGGCGGTGCAATATATTTTGGGTATGCAGGATGCAGGTACGGCTGCTTGCGTTAAGCACTATGCCCTGAATAATCAGGAGACTAACCGTGGCTCGGTAAATGTGATTATCGACGAGCGCACGATGCGTGAGATATACCTCAAACCCTTTGAGGATGCAGTGGTTAAGGGTGGTGCAATGTCCGTGATGCCCGCCTACAATAAGGTCAATGGCTACTACGGTACCGAGAACTTTGTACTCAACAATGAGATTCTGCGTGGCGATTGGGGCTTCAAGGGTATGACCGTCTCGGATTGGGGTGGTACGCATAGCACTATGGGTGCAGCTCTCGGTGGTCTGAATGTGCAGATGACGGGTGATAACTACCTGGGTCAGCCGCTTATTGACTCTATCCGTGCTGGTCGCCTCTCGGAGGAGATCGTCAATGACCGTGTGCGTGAGATTCTGCGCCTGCGCTTTGCTATTGAGCCTATCCCCGAAGATGTGGCCAACACCGTGCAGACCTCACAGCCCGAGAGCCGACAGACGGCGTATAACGTTGCGGCAAAGTCGGTTGTGCTGTTGAAGAATGAGGGTGGCGTGCTTCCTATTAAGAGCGATAAGGTCAAGAAGATTGCCGTCATTGGTCGCAATGCCGTTGCCACGACCGCCGCAGGTGGTATGGGTGCTGGCGTTAAGACTCCCTACGAGATCACTCCGTTGCAGGGCTTGCAGAATCGCTCAAACAACAACTTTGAGATTTCATATACGCCCGCATACAAGAACTTCCTCGGTATGTTTGCCCGTATGATGCGTGATGCCGACCCCAAGGAGTATGCACAGGCAATCGACGAGGCTCCCGATGCTGATCTGCTTGCCGAGGCTGTGGCTGCCGCCAAGGATGCTGATGTGGTGCTCTTCTTCTGCGGAACGAACAAGTTCATCGAGACCGAGGGTAGCGACCGACAGAACATTAAGCTTCCTTTGGGTCAGGAGCAGATTGTAGAGGCTTTGGCAGAGGTTAACCCCAACATCGTGAGCGTAATCATCTCTGGTGGTCCTTGCGACTTGCAGGTGCTGGAGAAGCACTCGAAGGCTATCGTTCAGGGCTGGTGGAATGGCTTGGAGGGTGGTCATGCATTGGCTGACATTCTCTACGGTAATATCGCTCCTTCGGGTAAGTTGCCTTTCACGTTCCCCATCAAGTTGGAAGATTCGCCCGCATACGCTATGGGTAACTTCCCGCAGAAGGTTGATGCAGGTACCGATGTCTTTGCTGCCGCACACCGTGACGATATTACGGGAGGTCAGCGTCGTCGCCAGCGTCCTGCCCCCGATGCTTACTACACGGAGGGTCAGTATGTTGGTTATCGTTGGTTCGACACCAAGCAGGTGCCCGTGATGTACGCTTTCGGCCATGGTTTGTCGTATGTCGATTTCGAGTACTCGGACTTGCAGGCTAATAAGAAGAAGTATCGTGCTAACGACGTGATTAAGCTTACGTTCAACCTTAAAAATAACGGAGAGATGGAGGCTGACGAGGTTACACAGGTATATGTAAAGCGTCTGGACGCACAGGTTGAGTGGCCCGTGAAGGAACTCAAGGCCTTCCAGCGCGTAAGTGTAGGTGCAGGTCAGACACAGCAGGTGAGCGTAGAGATTCCCGTGGAGAGCCTGCGCTATTGGGATGTGGATGCCGATACGTGGATGCTTGAGAATGGCAACATCGAGATTATGGTGGGTGGCTCATCAGATGATTTGCGCCTCACAACGCAGGTTGCTATCTAATAATTTACTATATATAATAATTTGCCCGTCTGATTTGATTAGGCGGGCATTTTTTTGTAATTTTGTGCGACAAACAATGCTATATATGGATATTGTCATAATTATACT
>JAFUOK010000018.1 GCA_017481925.1 Alistipes sp. | reverse complement strand
CCCACTCCGACGGGAAACCCAAAACCATAAACCAGGCGCGAATGTGCGCCGTAATACTATCGAATGATGAAAAAACTTCTATACTTGTGCGCGCTGCTCGTCTCTCTCGTTCTGCTCGCGAGCTGCATCAAGGAGGATTATACCGATTGCGAGAGGTGTACACTTACCTTCTCGTACACGGGCGACGTCTCATATGATATATTCCCGCAACACATCACATCCGTGAGCCTGTATGTTTTCGATGCTAACAACCGTTTGGTTCAGACCAAGTTGGTGGAGCAGAACGATCTGAATGCATTCCAGGGTACAAAACTCAACCTCGAGCCGGGTGATTACCACATTGTGGGCATAGGTAACCAGTACGAGAACACTATCGTAGAGAACATCCCCTCTGGCGACATGAGCCAGATCATCTTCCGCCACCCCAACACCAATGGCGACGGCGTAGTAGAGGGCAACGACCCGCTCTATCTTGGAATCTTAGACATAACGATCCCCGAGGATTACTGGTATGAGGACGATGTGCCTTTCCGCTCATCACACCTCAAGGTATCTTATACCGTGAAGGGATACGTAAACCCCAACGCAACACCCGAGGCATCGGCATCACGCGCCGGTAGCGGTTATCTGGAGTTGCGCGTAAAGAACCTCTTGCCGCAGACCGATTTCAACAATCGCGCACACGGCGACAAGGTGACATACGACCCCGTGCTGGGCCTGAATATGGAGAATGGCGACCACGAGGGTTACTTCAACATCATGCGTCACGCGAAGGATTCGGACGTAGAGTTCGAGCTCGTGGATAAGGCATCGGGTGAGGTCGTTCACACCCTCGCATTGGCCGATTTCCTCAAGGAGTTCACGCAGATTGATGTTACTATGCAGGAAGTACTTATTCCCATTGTAGTGGAATTCAAGAATATAGGCGTTACGGTCACGATCCCCGACTGGATGATCAACGACGTGAAGCCCGGTTACGGTAACAATTAAACTTTTGAGCTATGAAGAAGGTTTATTTACTACTTACCGCTATATGCCTCACGGCCCTCACAGGGTGTATTAAGGAGGATCCTTTTAAGTTGGAGCAGGTTTCTCTCTCGGTGAGCCTTGAAACACGTTCAAGTGCTACGAGTACTCAAGAGCAGGGCGACAAGATAGAGGATGCTATGTTGTGGGCGTTCAAGTGTACGCTTGATAATAACGGCTTCCCAACAAATGTTGCATCAACCGCTACAGGCTGGCGTTATGTGCCCAACGTTTCTGATACATACAAGGAGTTGGCAAATATTCATATTCCGTTGGATGTATGTGTTGAGGATAATACAAATACACCGCCCAGCACAAAGCAGTCGTATGTGTTGTTTGCAGTGATTAATACCAAGGCATTTGACCCCCATTTCTCACTGGGTAGTGGCACATCATATGACGCTCTGACCAAGGCGCTTTTTGCTGATGGTGGCGAATTCTGGGGTACTTATCCTCAGTCTATCTATAATGATGAGAATGGTCAGCTTGTATCTGCTACTCCCGAGGTGATGCCTGTGTCAAACTGGGCTACATTTACCGTGGAGACAAATAAAAACAATACCGACAAGAACACTCATCCCAACAATTGTTACTCATTGACACTTCCCGTTTACCGCGCGGTGGCTAAGACGCAGTTGTATATGCGTAAGAAGAGTTCTGACTTTACGTTAAAGGTTTTGGATGCTAAGGTTGTTTCTTCTGGTGCTCCCGAAAATGGTGCAATGTTTACAAAGATGGATTTTGCAACATCGGAGCATGCGACGAAAGCTGTCGATCATCAAAGCGCAACTAATTATAAAGTTGCAACCTTTGGCTATCCCAATCAGACAGATGGTTTGTTGTGGTGGCAGGAGCCTACTTTTAAAGCAGTTTCAAGTTCCGATTCTGCGACTGATACGGGTGACGAATCCGATTCAGAAGCAAAGCAAACTAAGTTCCAGATGAATAATACGCCTGCTACTGATTCTGCACAAATGCAGTTTGAAGCCAAGACGATTAGTCAATCTGCGGAAAATACCTACGATTGGGTTGCTTCTACATTCCTCTTTGAGAATGATCAGAATATTGAGGTAAATGCCAATTATTCAGATGTAACAACCGACGGAGGCGGCTACTATATGGTAGTTGAATATCAGGTTGATGAGAATGACCCAGCATTAGGTTATGTTCCCTTGCCATACGTAGTTCGCAACCACGACTACCAGGTTCATGCAACTGTCGATAAGTCGGGAGCTAATCTCGAAATGCTTATTACCATCGCTAAATGGAATACGACTAAGTACACGTATGACGACATTGTAATCGGAGGATCAAACTAATTAGCCTCGGAACAAAACTACGAACTATATAAAACAATTATATCACCTACTTTTAAGCTATGAAAAAGTATCTGTATATATTATTATCAATTGCTTGTGCTGCGGGCATTGTCGCGTGCGAGAAGAGCGACGACGGTGCAGTAGCCTTGAATAACAAGGATGCTGCCAGCTTGACAATTTCGATGGATGTGCCTACATTCTCTGCAACAACGCGCACCGCAATAGCCACCGACCCCGAGAATAGCAGTGGTAAGTGGACCAATTGGGATAAATTTGTCGATGGAGCATTGCTCTATCGTGTAACGATATTTGTGATTAACACAGCTGATAATACACTTGCGGCATATCGTGATTTCTACTCAGGAAGTTATGACAATAATGAGGCCGCTCAACAAAAAGGCAGTAACGGTTTTTGGGAAGATAGTGCCGTTAATACAGATGCGACTACCGGCGTAGCGGTAAAAGCTACTTTCGATTCAGCAAATCCTCTCCACACCGGAGAGCAGTTACAGGCAGGCAAATATAAAGTAGTAGCCGTGGCTAACTATGCGCCAATTACCGAGGGGGATAACACTTACGCAGGTCTTGGCTCTGCCGCAGAGGATGGCACATTGGTTCAGAATGGTGATGGCAACTTCACAACATTGGTAAATAAGATCATTAGCGCTGCTGTTGCTGGTGATGGATTTGACTTCGACGGATCCGACGGACAGGCGCTGTTCAACTATACGCTCAATTCGGGCGATGACCGCGTATGTAAGTTGATGCCACAACCATTGGTTATGGTTCGTGATGTAACCCTCACAAATGGTCAGAAAACAACTCTTGACGGACAACTCTCTCGTACTTTTGCACGCGTGCGTTTGACAGCAAAGAATACCGATGCCAGCAATATGGTTGGTATATCAAATCTCGCATTCAACGGAGCTTATGCATCTAAACAGGCATATCTGTTTAACGACAAGTCTGCAGGTGCAACCAAACTTTCGGATAACCATATAGATTTTGCGCTATACAGCACAACTAAAGGTACACTTAATGTTTCTTCAGAAGATGCTATTATACCTTTCTCTTCGACTATGCGCCGACTAAGCCCAAATGCGTCTTACAATATCTTCGATTGCTATATACTTGAAGGACAAATCAAGGCTGACTATGCATTCTCATTTACGGCAAGTTATTGGACCTCAGCATCAACAGGTGGTGCAACAGCAAACTACCAGATACACGACTGGGTAGCAAGTGGCAACAGTTACGGCCTCTTACAATTTATGGTTTTTGTAAGAAATAATACAAGTGATAGCAAATACCTTATGGAAGCTGTGCCAACCACAACCACTGATGCAGATAAGAATACAATCATAACTGGCGGCACAATGCAGGTCAGCGCCAACGAAGTAAGTAATGCTACAGATGAAGCTACAACCGCATTGGATCCGAAATATGTCTGGGAGATTCAAACTGATAATTACTCAACCAGCTCTCAAGTTGGTGTTGCATATGGAAACTTCTATTCTATTGGCTATGGACTCTATCTACAGGCTTATGACGGAGACACAAACTCAATGACGCCAAAACTTGCATATAGCAAATCGCCGACAGACTTGATTTTCAAGATTAATTTTAATGGACAAGATGAAAAAGGCACAATATTCTGTGTATATGATGGGTATTATTACTATTTAGCTCAGAATACAGGTTTGTGGACAAAAAGTGAATATCCAAGTACTACAGATATAACGACTATAGGTTCATCTTCTTCTAGTGGAAATAATTGGTGGGGAGGGTCAGGATCCAACACCAACAGTTGGTCTTATGAATTATTAACCTTTGAAACAATTACTGGTGCAAGTGGCTCTCAAACTGATAAGACCATCACTCAGCCGATTGTCATGTCTTCGTCAGGTTCGACGGGAACAAATGCAATTGCACGCAATGACTTCTTCTGGGGAACAATACCCATCAAGGTTACGCAAACAACCGAATAGCAATCAAATAAGCGATGCCGACTATCAGCGAGATAGTCGGCATCTTCATTTTGTGCCGAAAACAAAAAAGCAGTTGCCACGACACAATCGCACAAAAAAAAGCAGTTGCCACGATGACAACTGCCTGAGGTGGGCCCAGAGGGGCATGATCCCACGACCTTCGGATTATGAGTCCGCTGCTCTAACCGACTGAGCTATGGGCCCGCGACACGGCAAGGGTCGCCCCCGCGCGATGTGCGATGCAAAGATAGAACAAAAATTCGTAAAATAAAACTATCACACCAAAAATTCCCTATTTCAGCCCTCAAGCGACAAAAGGCACACAATTTGCACCCGTCGCGGTAACACTAAAATTTGGAATTATGTATTGGTTATGGTATTTACTCATAGGTTTGGTGGCCGGGTGGCTCGCCAACCTCATTGTGCAGGGCCGTGGCGCAGGCCTGGTGGTAAACCTCATCGTGGGTATCGTCGGCGGATTGCTGGGCGGCTGGCTGGTAGGAATAATGGGATGGGTGGCTGTGAGCACCTTCGGAACGCTCCTAACGTCGGTCGTTGGTGCGGTGGTGTTACTGCTGATCGTATCGCTTATCACCAGAAAAAGCGGTGAGCGGAAATAATTTGCCGATTTTTTAGGCAAAGTGTTTGCTTTGTGAAATAAATTTTCTACCTTTGTCCCGCTAAAAGCATTTAATTCAAAAACATTACAAACATGAAGAAAGGTATTCACCCCGAAAATTATCGTTTGGTGGCGTTCAAGGATATGTCGAACGACCACGTGTTTTTGTGCCGGTCCGCCGTTTCGACAAAGGAGACCATCGAAGTGAACGGCGAAACCTATCCTGTGTACAAGATGGAAATCTCTAACACATCTCACCCCTTCTACACCGGTAAGATGAAGTTGGTTGATACCGCAGGTCGTGTGGATAAGTTTATGAGCCGCTACGCAAAGCGCTACGATAAGAAGAACAAGTAATCTCTCGCAGATTGACTTAAAAAATAGGTTGCCCCAAGGGAGCAACCTATTTTTTTTGTATTACCAATTAATATAATCAGAGGGATTTCAAGGCTTGCGAAGTCCGAGCAACCGCAGTTTACTATGGCGTAAATGAGGATTGCGAAGGCAAGCGTAACGCATAAATCACCTCGTTAGGCGAGCAATGCGTCTGCCAAGGCTTCAAGCGCAGGTATATCCTCCTGCTTCATTCGTGAGCGGATAGTCACTACGGGCTCCACGATCTCCACATCCTTCATCGTTTCCAGCATAGAGCGCATAACACGCGCCGCGCAGGGTGCCCACGAGCCATTCTCGATGATTCCCACCTTACGCTTCTGGTAAGACTTGATCTGCAGGTGGTGCAGGAAGTCGTGCATCACGGGGAACACCCCGCCGTCGTACGACGCCGCAGCCACAACCAGGCGGTCCATACGAAACGCATCCTCAATAGCCTCAGCCATATCGTCACGGCTCAAATCGGCAACCGACACCTTCGGAGCACCCTTCGCGCGCAGAATCTCCGCCAGCTTATTTGCCGCAACAGCCGTGCCACCGTGGATAGAGGCGTAGGCGATGAAGATACCCTCGGTCTCAACATCATAACTGCTCCAGGTATCATACAGGCCGATATAGTAGCCGAGGTTCTCCTTCAGAATAGGGCCATGCAGGGGGCAGATGCACTCGATGTCGAGCGTCGCAGCCTTCTTCAGAAGAGCCTGCACCTGTGCGCCATACTTACCGCAGATGTTGAAGTAGTAACGGCGTGCCTCGCAAGCCCAATCCTCATCGGCCGAGAGAGCACCGAACTTACCAAAGCCATCGGCCGAGAAGAGCACCTTATCCATCTGGTCGTAGGTGACAATAACCTCGGGCCAATGCACCATGGGTGCGGCGAAGAACTGCAAGGTATGCGCTCCGAGCGAGAGCGTCTCGCCCTCCGTGACGGCAATGGTCTTTGCAGAAAAATCTACACCCTCGAAGAATTGGGGCATCATCTGGATGGCACGTGCCGAAGCGACGATCTTTGCCTCGGGGTAGTGCTCCATAAATGCAGTGATGCTACCTGCGTGGTCGGGCTCCATATGCTGCACAACGAGATAGTCGGGCTGACGGCCTGCGAGAGCCGTGGCAAGGTTCTCCAGCCACTCGGCCTCCTTGCGGCTATCGACAGTGTCCATAACGGCCACCTTCTCGTCAAGGATAAGGTATGAGTTATACGAAATGCCGTTGGGGATAATATACTGGCTCTCGAAGAGGTCCAGGTCGGTGTCATCGACACCTATATACTTAATATCTTTTGTTACTTCTACCATTTTCTCTTTACTTTATTGCTACCATATTCTGTATCGAGCGCTCGGCAGCACGGCGCACATCCTCATCCAGTATAACCTCAGGCGACTCATTCTCCAAGCAAAAGAGGATATTCTCCAGCGTCACCATCTTCATATAGTGGCACTCGTTGCAGGCACACGTAGAGTCCACGGGTGGCGCAGGGATAAATGTCTTCTCAGGGTAACGTTTACGCATCTCGACCAAGATACCAGCCTCCGTAACGACGATAAACTCCTCGGCCTCGCTCTGCCCGCAGTACTCCAGAATACCAGCCGTAGAACCCACATAGTCGGCCACACGCACAATGCTGTCGCGGCACTCGGGATGCACAACAATCTTCGCCGCAGGGTGCTCCTCCTTGAGCTTTAGAATCTTCTCCAACGAGAACTCCTCGTGCACCGAGCAGGCTCCATCCCACAGCACCATATTCTGGCGACCCGTGAGTTTCTGGATATATGAGCCGAGGTTACGGTCGGGGCCGAAGATGATAGGTTGATCGGCGGGGATGCTGCTTACCACCTGCAAAGCATTGGATGAGGTGCAGCATACATCTGTGAGTGCCTTCACGCCTACCGACGTATTGACGTAGGATACAACCTTATGATCGGGATACTTGGCCTTGAAGGCTGCGAAAGCCTCCGCATCGCACGACTCGGCAAGCGAGCAGCCTGCCTCGGGGACGGGCAGCAGCACCTTCTTGTCGGGCGAGAGAACCTTGGCGGTCTCGGCCATAAAGTTTACGCCAGCAAAGAGGATAATCGGGGCGTCAATATCGCGTGCCTTCACGGAGAGCGCCAGCGAGTCACCCAGAAAGTCGGCCACAGCCTGCACCTCTGCGGTGGTGTAGTAGTGAGCCAGGATGACAGCGTTCTTCTCTCGTTTTAGCTCCTCGATTCGCTCTGCGAGTGAACTTTTATTCATAGATAAAAAATTTAGCGGTTAATCAACCATGATATTCATGCTGATATCCATAGCCTTCACGGTATGGGTGAGCGCACCGACGCTGATATAATCCACGCCCGTAGCGGCTACCTCCTTCAGGCGGGGAATATTCATATTACCCGACGCCTCGGTCTTGATCGTGGGGTTAGCGGCCTTGATGATGGCAACAGCCTCGGTCATCGTGGCGTTGTCCATATTGTCGAGCATGATGATATCGGCACCTGCTGCGATAGCCTCACGCACCTCGTCGAGGTTGGTGGTCTCCACCTCGATCTTAATCTCGGGAGCAATCTTCGAACGCACCTGCTCAACAGCCTTCGTGATGCCGCCAGCCATCTTGATGTGGTTGTCCTTGATCATCGCCATATCGTACAAGCCCATACGGTGGTTCGTGCCGCCACCGTGCTTAACAGCCATCTTATCCAATACGCGCAGGCCAGGAGCGGTTTTACGCGTGTCGAGCAGCTCGGTGTGCGTAGAGTCAAGCTCACGAACATACTTTGCCGTCTCGGTTGCGATACCGCACATACGCTGGAAGATATTCAGCGAGAGACGTTCGCCACGCAACAGCGTAGGATACGATGCCTCCACCTTGAGGATCACATCACCCTTCTTTACTGCGTCACCATCCTTGAAGTAGGGCGTAAAGACGATGTCCTGCTGGAAACGCTCATAGACCATACGCACAATATCCAAACCAGAGATTACGCCCTCCTGCTTGGCAGTCATGGTGGCAACGGCATTCATCGTTGCGGGGATAATAGATTCGGTGGTAATATCACCTGTGTTGATATCCTCCTCAATACCCAAATCAAGGAGTTTGGTGATTAGATTCTCGTACTGCATATTTCGCTAAAAGTTAAAAAAGTTACTATTTACTGGTGCGGTCGTGATCTCCTCGCCCTTACGCTGCACCGAGTGCAGGGCGTAGGCCTCATCGGCACAGGGGAAATCCTCGCGGTAGTGACCGCCACGGCTCTCCTGACGTAACAGTGCGGGCGACATGATCAGACGCGCAACACACAACAAACGGCGCGACGCCTCAAGATAGTATTCACGACCCGAAACCTGACGCTGAGCCTGACGCTGCTTGATGCTCTGCGACAGCGCCTCAATCTTTTTAAGGCCCTCCTTTAGGCCCTCCTCGCTACGGATAATGCCGGCATGAGAGTTCATAATCTCCGACACCTGCTCCTTCAGACGGGCATACAACTCGGCATTTGCCTCATCCTTCATATATTCGTAGTCAAAGTGCGGGCACTCCTTAACGGCTCCCACCTTCACCGAATCCTCAACGGCTCGCGAGGCGAAGACCAGGCACTCGATAAGCGAGTTCGACGCCAAACGGTTTGCACCCATAATACCCGTTGCAGCAACCTCGCCACATACATACAGGCGTTTGACATCGGTACGACCCTCATTGTTCGACATAACGCCACCTACCGAGTAGTGCGCCGCAGGTGCTACGGGAATCTCCTGCGTTAGGTCATACCCGAACTCCTTGCATTGAGCATATATACCCGGAAAACGTTGCAGAATCATCTCCTTGTCGAGATGTTTGAGCGAAAGGGTGATATAGGGCATACCATCTTTCTGCATCTGCTTATATATCGAGCGGGCGACAATATCGCGTGGCGCAAGCTCTGCCAGCTCGTGGATAGGCACCATAAAACGTTTGCCATTCTTGTCGAGCAGGTGGGCACGCTCGCCACGCACCGCCTCGCTGATCAGGAACGCACGCTGTGAATCTTTCAGATAGAGTCCCGAGGGGTGGAACTGGATGAACTCCATATCGAGGATACGGCAACCCGACTTATAGGCTATGGCCAGGCCATCGCCGATAGTAGTCTGCGGATTTGTCGTGCGGGCATAGACAGCCGAGGCACCTCCCGAGGTGAGGAACACGTGGTTGGCATAGAGCAGCACCTCGCTACCCTTCTCGCCAGCGCTCTGCAACGCCTCATTTTCGCTCCAGCAGCGCACGCCATAGCACTCGCCATCTCTCACGAGCAGATCCAGCAACAAGGTGTTTTCGAAGATGGAGATGTTGTCACGCTCCAAAACCTTCTTGATGGCAAACTCCGTAATCCAGCGACCCGTGGCATCGCCACCGGCGTGGAGGATACGACGCTTATGGTGTCCGCCCTCCAAGCCCAGAGCCAGCACGCCATTCACGGTGTCGAACTCCATGCCTTCGGCAATGATCTCGGCTATGCGGTCGGGACCTTCGTTCACAAGTATCTCTACCGAGCGATCCTCACACAGGCCACGGCCTGCTATGAGGGTATCGGATTTATGTATCTCAGGGTTATCGTCGCGCGAGGTCACAGCGGCTATGCCGCCCTGAGCATTAAACGAATTGCTCTCGCGCAGGAAAGATTTGGTAATCACCGCCACGCTGCCCTTTGCCGACGCCTTATAGGCGGCATACAACCCGGCGAGTCCGCTACCGACGATTATATAATCAAATTTACGCATCTTGGTTGTGTAATGATATTGCAAATATCATCAAAAAACTTTAGAAATACTACGTTTTCAACGAAAAAATGGCATATACAGACAATATTTACCTTCTCGAAACCCAATTTACACCCGCAACGCCAACACTATCAAAAGAGAAAGGAGGTGCCCAATATACATTGAACACCTCCCTTTATTTTCCCAAGAAGTTGTATCACAAGAGCTATTTTGAGGCTGGTCGCAGTGGCGCAAAGCGGAGCATACTAAGGCGTATGTGAGCATTTGCGACACACGCCAGACGCCGAAAGAGCCTTGCGAGGCAACTTCTAATATTTATTGCTGATTACTATTTGTCAGGGGCTTTCCCTCATACTCACCCGTAAGCGAGCGCAGGAACTCCACAACATCCGCAGTCTGCTCTACAGTAGGATCCACATCGCACTGATAGCGAGCCATATCGTTCACGGCCTCCTCCAGCGTCTGGCGTGTACCATCGTGGTAGTAAGGCCACGTGAGAGCTACATTTCTCAAACCAGGGGTCTTGAAGCGGTGACGATCACGCTCCTGCTGTGTCTGCTTGAAGCGACCATTATCCTCCTCCGTGAGAGCCATACCTCGATCCTCGAAGTAGTGACGACGCAGACCCATCAGCTCATACGTCTCGCCACCGAGGTTCACACCTGCGTGACACGTAGCACAACCCCACTCCTTGAAGAGTTCGTAGCCCTGCTTGGCCTGGGCCGTGATGGCATTGTCGTCACCCAACAGATACTTATCGAACGGCGAGTTGGGCGTAATGAGCGTGCGCTCAAACTCCTCAATGGCGTTGGTGATATTAGCCTGTGACCAGCCATCGGCATAGACAGCCTCAAACTCCTTGGTCAGGGCCTTGTCGGCAGCCAACTTCTCAATAATCTCGTCAAACGATGTCGAGGCCATCTCAACGGGGTTGAGCGGAGGTCCTGCGGCCTGATCGGCCAATGTTGCGGCACGGCCATCCCAGAACTGCACGAAGTTATATACTGCATTGTAGGTCGTGGGGGCATTCACACCACCCTTCTGACCATCAACACCCTCCGAGTACTGTTTGTTATCCACACCACCCGTAGCCAGGTCGTGGCACGTAGCGCACGAGACGGTATTATCCGATGAAAGACGGGTATCGTGGTAGAGAATCTTTCCCAGCGCCACCTTGCGCTCATCGACCGACTGGCTCTGCACGATAGGACGCACGGGCTCGCTGCCCACAACGCCATCGGCATAATATATCTCACGGAATGCCTCGGCCCACTGCTCGATGATATTGCGTTTGGCCGCAGTCATCTGGCTACCCCAATGCACAAGATAGTACTTCGCCGGGGGCATCGTGCCATCCAGAGCAACCTTCTCCACCTTGGCAACATCGACGGGATTTATATCGCGGCCGCTCGACAATGCCGCCACGAGAGGTTCAATATCGTAGGCACGATAACCCTCCGCAACATCCTTCTGCACCAGATCGCCCGCTACGGGCAAATTGGCATAGAAAGGCAATTCGGGCGAAGCGGAGTGACACGAAGCACAACCTCCCTTCTGGAGAATCTCCAAAACCTGTGCATTAAGATTCTGATCCGCTGAAGGGGGACGATTCATAGCACAATAGAGCAAAGCCGTAGCCACCGCCGCTATGAGCAGTACTACGATAGCAACCGTTCTCTTCTTCATAGTTTTACGTTTTCAATGTTTTCTATTTTTCGCAAGCGGCGGACAAATGCCCTGCCGCTCGAATGTAAAAATACAACTTTTTCACGATTTCCAACTATTTTTTCTGCAATAATCGCTCCTCCGAGCAATATTTTCCGTAAGTTTGCTATATAATAAAACCTTTCGACTATGCGTATAGCCATCATCGGCGCCGGCAATATGGGAGGAGCCATAGCCCGCGCACTCGCAAAATGCGACACATTGAGCGACGCCACCATCGTCTGCACAGCCAAAACGCAGGCCACACTCGATCGTCTGCACTCGCAGCAGCCACGCCTGCACCTGACTCTCGACAATCGGGAGGCCGCGACCGACGCCGACATCGTTCTGCTGGCCGTAAAGCCGTGGCTTATGCGTGAGGTTGTGGAGCAACTGCGTCCCGCGCTGGACCTTGAGCGACAAATCATAATCTCCGTGGCGGCAGGCATCTCGCTCGACGACCTTGCTACGATGCTTGGCTGCGAGCAGGCCACCATCTTCCGCCTTATTCCCAACACCGCCATTGAGGTGATGAGCAGCATGACCTTCGTATGTTCACGTGGCGCCACTGCGGAGCAGCAGCAAACGGTAATGCAAATATTCAACCAGACGGGCTGTGCGATGCTCGTTACGGAAGATAAGATTGAGGCGGGCACTGCCCTGGCCTCGTGCGGCATAGCCTTCGCCATGCGCTACATACGTGCTGCAGGCGAAGCTGGCGTGGAGTTGGGATTCCGTGCTGCGGAGGCTCACAAGATAGTGGAATATACGGTCAAGGGTGCTGCCGAGCTGCTGCTACACACGCAGAGCCACCCCGAAACCGAGATCGACAAGGTGACAACAGCCGGAGGCATAACCATCCGCGGACTGAACGAATTGGAACACACAGGCTTCACCTCGGCCGTAATACGCGGCCACAAAGCCTGCATAAAGAGATAGAGAAATGGAAGAGCAGAGAATTGATTTACGTATTCCCGAGCAGGCCGACCCACAGGAGGGCGCACGCTGCACGGAGTTATGTTTTAAGATTAACCATACGATGCCCCTGAGCGAGGAGTATAACGCTCTGGTGAAGGAGTTGTTCTTGGGAAATATCGGCGAGGGAAGCCGTGTGATGCCGCCCATCACCGTAGTGCGAGGCAATAGTGTGAAGATTGGTCGCGGCGTGGTCATTATGAACAATGCCCTGATGATGGCCGCAGGAGGTATCACCATTGACGACGGTGTGATGGTGGCCGCCAACGCCCAACTAATATCAAACAATCACGACCTCTACGACCACGCCGTCCTCACCTGCAAGCCCGTGCACCTGAAGCGCAACTGCTGGATCGGCGCCGGCGCAACCATCCTGCCGGGTGTTACCGTAGGTGAAAATGCGGTTGTGGGAGCCGGTTCGATTGTCACACGCGACGTGGAGGACAACACCGTCGTGGCGGGAAATCCCGCCCGAGTAGTGAAAAGATTGTAAATTTTGGTTTCGTTGGTCGTTTCGTAATGAAGATTGGCCATTTCGTAATGAAAAGAGGTGCGACAACTTATTAATCATATTTTTACAAACCGCTTTTCATAATACTTTTTTCGCTTTTGGGCTAAATTTGCTCTTAAATCGAAACTTACAAAATGTGCCTAAAAGCCCCCTGAATCGCCCTCAGGGGTTATTTTTTTATATATCAGAACATTTTTCTTGCGAAATATTTGGTTCGGTAGATTTTTTTATTTAGCTTTGTATTTGCGAAAAACAACTTACTAATTACATATGTTATTAAAACAACACTCGAAAAACAACCTAATTTTCCAATATTTTTATTAACTGCCTTTTAAAATCATTTCATACTGAAAACGTTTTACTGGTCCTTGTAATCACATCGGATTGCCCGCATCCGAACCGACAAACAATCGAAAATGTGTCGGAAAATTGCGTGGAAGTGGTCCACTCAATACGGGTTGGTTAGTAAGTATTTCGTCCCCGAGCCTTTGGTTCGGGGTTTTTTATTGCACGCCCCAACAAAAAGAACGTGTATAAAAGAATTGAGGCTGTTAACACCCTTGTTAAACAGCCCCAATTTTTTCTATAAGTCGTATAACAATACTATTTCGGTAGATTAAACGCCCGCGTCATCTCCGCCATCTGCTCATCACTCATACCGTCGGGCTCAAAACCCATAGACTTGGATGCGATATAGATCTGTGCCGACTTATTGAGCACATCGACCTGATCGAAAGCCGACATAATATCGGTATCGACAGCAAATACGCCGTGCTTCTCCCACATCACCACATCGTAGTCATCCAGCTCCTTAAGCGTAGCATCGGCCAGATCGACCGAGCCGGGCAACATATAAGGGATAATACCCAGACCACGCGGACAGAATGCCTTGGTCTCGGGGATCATACTCCACAGCAGGCGTGTAGCCACATCCTTTTCGAGGAACGTCTTGCTGTGCGACATTGCCACCAACTCGATGGGGTGTGTATGCAGCGATGCACGGTAGGGCGAACCCTTGGCCAGCAGGTAGTTATGCACGCTCAGGTGAGCCGGCAGCTCCGAGGTGGGCTTGACCACGCTGTCGGCAATAATCTCATAGTGGGCGCAATCCTCCGTGATGCGGATAATCGAACCGTTATCCATCGGGCAGCGTGCCAGATCACGCATACGCTTCTGCGTACCCTTGCAGTAGAAGTAACATCCCTTCAGGTGGGGCAGTGTAACACCAATAGCCATAGGCTCGCTGATAGCGGGCAGCGTGCGAATCTGGTCATCGACATGCTCGGTGATATTGACTGTTATGTTTCCGCCGTTGCGCTCGGCCCATCCCTTTTGCCACAGATAACCTGCAACCTCGGCCACCTGATAGATCTCGTGCTCCAATGCGGGGCGATTTTTGAGTATAGATTCCATAGTAAAATTAGGTTTTCTTTCTACAAATATAACTCTTTTTTCGCAAAACGACGCTTTTAGTCTATGCTTTGTCTATTTTGTCGGTTTTCTTTCTATCGCAACGACAAATGCACCTACCCTATCGAGATCAACCGCACATCAAAAATCAGCGTCGAGAAGGGTTTGATCACACCCGCACCCTTGGCACCATAACCGAGATTGAAGGGGATAACAATCTCCCAGCGCGAACCCACAGGCATCTCGCGCAGGGCGGTACGCCAGCCATCGATAAGCTGGTTTAACTTGAATGTAGCGGGACGACCCTGTTGGGTGGAGTCGAACACCTTGCCATTGATGAGTTTTCCCGTATAATGCACCGTAATCATCGCCTTGGGCGTAGGCTTATCGCCCTTGCCTTTGGTGATTTCGCGATACATCACACCGTTGAACAGCACCTTCACACCGTCACGTGAAGCGTACTCCTCCAAAAATTCCAGGTTGCGCTCCTTGTAGGCGCTGTTTTGATTTCCACGAGCCATACTCCTGTTTTTAGCCGATAATCCATTCGCTATGGGGAATGCAGATACAATCCCTGATGACAAATTTAGGGAAACATTTCCAACCATACAATTTTTCACAAATTATTCATATCTTTGTATTATGGCAAATTGGCTCGATAATAGCGTGAAATATGTCGCTGGAGTAGGTGAGGTGCGTGCAAAACTGCTGGAGAAGGAGTTGGGCATCATCACCATTGGCGACCTGTTATCGTTCTACCCCTTCCGCTATGTCGATCGCACCAAGATATACTCCATAGCCGAGGTAAACACCTCGATGGACTCCTCTTTGGTGCAGGTGCGGGCCCGCATCACGGGCGTGGCCTACTCGGGCACGGGACGCAAACAACGCTTTACAGCCTTCGCCTCGGACTCTACGGGGTCGGTGGAACTGACGTGGTTCCGTGGCATCAAGTGGGTTGAGAAGAGTGTGGAGGTGGGCCGTGAGTATATCATCTTCGGACGCCCATCATTCTACCGCGGCGAGGTGCAGTTTGCCCACCCCGAGCTGGAGCTTGTCGAGCAGGCACTAAACCGCACGGACCGCTTTGCCATGCAGGGCATCTACTCCTCAACCGAGAAGATAGCCTCAACGCTTGGCACCAAAGGTTTTATAAAACTAATTCGCAACGCCTGGGCCGTGGCCGAGAAGCACATCGTGGAGCGACTGCCCGAGTGGCTGCTGGACCAATATTCGCTTGTACCCCTGCGTCAGGCGATGCACGACATTCACTTCCCTCCCTCGGCCGAGCGATTGAAGGCTGCCGAGCGACGCCTCAAATTCGACGAGTTCCTGGGCGTGCAGCTATCGGTGCAGTCGCTGCGCAGCGACCGTCTGTCGCGTCGCAACGGCTTTTTATTCCCCAAGGTGGGAGAACTATTCAACGACTTCTTCAACAATCGTCTTCCCTTCTCGCTCACCACGGCGCAGAAACGTGTAATAAAGGAGATTCGTCAGGATACCGTCACAGGCTACCAGATGAACCGTCTGCTGCAGGGCGATGTGGGCAGTGGCAAGACTATGGTGGCGCTGATGTCGATGCTCTTGGCTATCGACAACGGCTTTCAGGCCTGCATGATGGCACCCACGGAGATTCTGGCACGCCAGCACTATGCTACCATATCACGTCAGACCGAGGGGATGAACCTGCGCGTAGCCATACTCACAGGCTCATCAAAGGCGGTTGAGCGTCGCCACGCCCTGGAGGGCATAGCCTCGGGTGAGGTGGATATACTCATCGGCACGCACGCTCTGATCGAAGATTGTGTGCAGTTCGCCAATCTTGGCTATGTCGTTATCGACGAGCAGCAACGCTTCGGCGTGGAGCAGCGAGCACGCCTCTGGACCAAGAACCAGCAGCCGCCACATATCCTCGTGATGACCGCTACGCCCATTCCTCGCACACTGGCGATGACACTATATGGCGATCTGGATGTATCCGTAATTGATGAGTTGCCCCCTGGTCGTCAGCCCATCCGCACCTACCACTATACCGACGCTGCACGTCTGAAGTTGTGGGGATTCCTGCGTGAGCAGATTGCAGGAGGACGACAGGTATATGTGGTCTATCCCCTTATCAAAGAGTCCGAGACAATGGACTACAAGGATCTGGAGGATGGCTTCGAATCTATCGTCAGGGACTTTCCCCTGCCTACCTATCGTGTGACGGTGTGCCACGGCAAGATGAAGCCGCAGGATAAGGAGGAGTCGATGCGTCAGTTCAAGGATCACGAAGCCGATATTCTGGTCGCCACATCTGTCATCGAGGTGGGTGTCGATGTACCCAACGCCACGGTTATGGTCATCGAGTCGGCCGAGCGATTTGGTCTCTCACAGCTGCATCAGTTGCGTGGCCGTGTGGGTCGTGGTGGCGGACAGTCGTTCTGCATACTAATGTCGGGCGAGAAGCTATCGCGTGAGGCGCGACAGCGCCTGCAGGCTATGTGCCAGACTACGGACGGTTTCCGACTGGCAGAACTCGACCTCAAACTACGCGGCGCGGGCGATATAAACGGCACACAGCAGAGTGGTATGGCTTTTGATTTGAAGATAGCCAACCCCACACTCGATGCCGACCTGCTGCAGACGGCTCGCGAGGCTGCCATACGCGTCCTTGCCACCGACCCGCAGTTGCAAAAGGCGGAGAATCAGCCTTTGCGCACGTTGCGTGAACGTCACAGCGCAGGACAGCGCTTCGACTTCTCGATGATTTCGTAGCGGGGCGCAGACAATAAAAGAGCGTGGGTAAACGTTTTTACCGTAAACAACAGCACACACTATGAAACGCACTATATTCACTCTACTCGTGGCACTGCTCACCGCGTCGGCCGTTCGGGCACAGGTATATGTACCGGGCGAAACGCTGAACTACCGCATGAGCTACAAGGCCAAGCTATTCCCCAACACGGAGGTGGCAAAGGTGATTATCCAGACCACGGAGGAAAAGTTCGACGGCAAGGATATGTATAAGGTCTATGGCATGGGCCAGACGGCCAAGGCCTTCAACTGGATTTTTCCCGTCAAGGATGCCTACACCATCTGGGTAGATCCTGCGACGCTGCAGACCAAACGCTTCGAGGCCGATCTGCAGGAAGGCGACTACACTCGCAAGAGCACCTTCATCTTCGATCAGCCCAACGGCAAGGTATATACCTCGTGGCAGACACGCAAGCGCCCCATCCAGAACCGCACGCTGGAGATCTCGGAGAAGGGTATGGATGCCATATCGCTCTACTTCAATATGCGCTCGGTGGATGACAGTGAGATAAAGGATGGCTTTGCACGCGACCTGGAGATGGTATTAGAAGATACGGTGCGCTACCTAAGCTTCCGCTACGAGGGTCGCGAGGTGAAGAAAATCAAGAATTTAGGCAAATTCAACACACTCAAATTCCGCTGCAAGATAGCCACGTCGGACGGCTACGCCTTCCAGGATGGCACCGAGTTCGTGGTGTGGATTTCGGACGATCGGAACAAGATTCCGCTCTACATCCAATCGCCCATCAAGGTGGGCAGCGTGCAGGCTTACCTGTCGAGTTATGAAGGTTTACGCTATCCGTTGGATAGTTTTATAAAAAAATGACTATATTTGCCGAAGAAATACAACCCAAACATTAAAAACTAAAACCCTCAAACTATGAGAGAAGAGTATAACGACTACGACGACCGCTACGACGAGGAGTACGACGAGTACCAGGAGCAGGAGGTCGATAATAAAGCCGTGCGTGGCTACCGCATCGTGATCATCATCCTTGCGGTGATTCTGGTTGCGCTATCGGTGGTATATTTCAATATGCATCGCCAGCAGCAGGCAGAGTATGCCCTGTTGGAGGAGGATCGTACGAAGATTCAGGGAGATCTGGACTCGCTGATCGTATCGTTCGACGATCTGAAGATTCAGAACGACTCTATCGCCGCCAACCTTGAGGAGGCCAACCAGCTGATGGAGCAGCTCAAGAATGAGCGCCGTCTGAACTACGCCAAGATCCGCGCTTACGAGAAGGAGGTGGGTACACTGCGTACCGTAATGCAGGGTTACATCCGCCAGATTGACTCGCTCAACAACATCAACCAGCAGCTCACCAAGGAGAACATCTCTTATAAGAAGGAGATCTCGACCGCACAGTTGCGTGCCGAGATGGCTGAGGAGCGTGCCGAGGAGCTCAACAATAAGGTTCGTGTAGGTGCCGTTATCCGTGCCCGCAGCATTACGTTGCAGGCTCTGAACAACCGAGGCAAGGAGGTTACTCGCGTGAAGAACGCTACCCGTCTGTTGGTTGATTTCACTTTGGCAGCCAACGAACTGGCCGAGCCGGGCAACAAGGCTATCTACGCCTGCGTGACCTCACCCGAGGGCTATCTGCTCTCTAACCCCGATGCCGCATCGTTCTCGTTCGAGGGCGAGCAGAAGGTCTATTCGGCTATGCGTGAAGTGGACTACGACCTGAACGACCTGCCCGTAGGTATCTATGTCAATGGCAACGGCTTCACACCCGGTACATACAAGGTTGAACTCTATATCGACGGTCGCCTGGCAGGCTCTGCCGAGGTGGCAATGCGATAGCGATAGATTACAAATTGCAACATCCCCGAAAGTCTCTGATTTTCGGGGATTTTATTTATATATTTTCCCACAATTTTCATCTATACGAAACTTTTTGTTATTTTTCTTAAGTCGATATTTGCATTATTACATCATTATTTGTATATTGCAGACGAACATCAAACTTTAATTGAGGCATTATGAAAAAGTTATTTTCCCTTTTGTTTATTGCGTGTGCAATAATGGCATGTAGCAAGGATGATAACATCATCACCCCGCAGCCTGAACCCGAAGAGCCTACCGTAGAAGTAAAGACCTTCCCGACAGGAGAGTTTGTTGCAATCGAGGAGATGACTAATACGTTTTGGCAAGAATATTCGTTACGAGATATACTATATAGCGCTGATGGCAAGAAGATAGAAGAGTATTATACCTCCATTGACGGAGGAGACTATTTGATAGGCCACGGACGCCTACATTTGTACATCGGGGAACAATCTTTAGGCTTTTGGAAAAGTACGTTGAGTGCAATGGGCCCATCCCAACCCTGGCATTACGGAGAGGGGCCAATATCTTACAATCTTGAGGAGCATACTATCAAGATAGATAATACAACATACTCTCTAAACAACTTCTCGCCCGAGTATATCGAGCTTGTCAGTCGAACAACATTAAGCGACGGCTCATACAGGATTAGGGCAACCGGTCTCATCCCTCACGAGAGCGACATGACTTGGTCTGAATTGGTTGCAAAGTTCAAAGCAGAGAATGGAGAATAGAGGATTTCACACTGCAAATCCTTATATTCTCAACGAAGGCAGCAGCGTCCTTGCTAATTACAATTTCAACACAAATATTAAAATCATAACAGGATTATCTTCACCCGATAATTAATAAATTGCTTATGAAAAACTTAGTATATTGTCTTTTAATATTTTCTCTCTTAGCTTGCGAAAAAAATGATAGAGAGAAAGAATCTATGAATCCATATCAAGTTATAGACAAACAGCAAAATATCGTTTCTATATCATCGTTGTATAACACATCTTGGGCAGAGACCGCCTGGTTTGATTTTAAGTACTACGATGCAAATAACACTCTCATTAAAGAGGTTAATTACAACGGAACGTCCATCGATGGGCCTACATACTCTATATTCATCGATGAACATTTCATAGGTTGGTGGCTACCCACGGGACTCAATGGTCCCAATTGGGCTCGTTACACCTATGGAGAGACAAATTATGAGTTCTCACAGCAGAATGCGACATTAAAAATCGGAGAGACCGAATGCAATCTACTAAGTCTTACTGAAGAATACATCGAATTCACACACACCGAATACTTCGATGACGGCGGCTACTGCATTAGACGAAAGAGATTAACACCAATTCAACAAGAGATTCAGTCTTGGTCTGAATTGGTTGCAAAGTTCAAAGCCGAGAATGGAGAATAGAGGGTTTCACCCTATAAATAGAATGGAGGCACGGCATTGTGCCTCTTTTTTTCGCTCAAAACCAACAATTTTGAATTCTGAATTTTGAATTTTGAATTAATTTTTCTTACCTTTGCGCCCAAACCCCGAAAGCGTAGGGTTGCGTTTATTAATTAACTAAAATTTTTATAGCAAAATGGCTGTTAAAATTCGTTTGGCACGTCACGGTAAGAAGGGTGCTCCCATCTACCACATCGTTGCCGCAGATAGCAGAGCGCCACGTGATGGTAAGTTTATCGAGAAATTGGGTGTTTATAACCCCAACACGAATCCTGCTACGATTGATCTGAAGTTCGACCGAGCTTTGGATTGGTTACTCAAGGGCGCACAACCTACCGATACTTGTCGAGCAATTCTCTCGTACAAGGGTGTTATGTACAAGAAGCACCTGTTGGGCGGTGTAGCTAAGGGCGCTTTCTCTGAGAGCGACGCTGAGGCTAAGTTCAATAAGTGGATGGGCGAGAAGGAGAGCAAGATCGCTGCTAAGGTCAACAAGCTCGCTACCGACGCTCGCAACGCTGAGAAGGCTGCACTCGCTGCCGAGACCAAGGTTAAGGAGGAGCGTGCTGCTGCTATCGCTGCTGCTAAGGCCGCTGCCGCTGCT
>JAFUOK010000017.1 GCA_017481925.1 Alistipes sp. | reverse complement strand
CATCTCTTGCGAAGAGAGTGAAGGCCTCTTCAAACCTTTTCTTAAAAAGAGGCCTCCCCCTCCCTATAAAGGGGAGGCCCGGAAAAAATCAATCCTTATAAATTTTAAGCCCTTCGAAAAGAACTTGAAATTTCATTATTAGTTGCCGAATACGGCCTTCAAGTTATCAACGATAGTCCAAGGCTGGATAGCAACAGTAACCTCAACGCAAAGCTGATCCTGATCCTTAACATTCTCCTCGGTGAACTGAAGATTCAACTTGTAGATGTTACCTGCTGTAAATGAGTATGCACCACCAGCTGTATTATTATTACCATCAAGGCCAATTACGTTCAACTCCAAAGTACGACCCTCAGTATTCAATTTATAATCGTAAGCATATGCATACAAATCTACTGTCATTCCAGTCCAAGATGTAGGAAGAACATTCCAAGACCAAACGTTACCAGCAGCGGGCTTCACAGCATCTGCTGCATTGTTCGCATCTGCAGTACGAGCGCGGCCATCAGTCTCAGCATCGTAAGTATTCTCATCATCAGACTTAACTGTCTCAGGATCATATCTACCATACATACGACCGATAATAGCATCCTCAGCTACGGCGATTGTATATTCTTTGCCATTCTGAGCGGTCCATGTAAGATCGAGAATATCCATCTCATCAAAACCGTACTTGTAAGCACCAGGTGTCTGTACGTATCCAGGAACATTGTACTCTCCAAGGTTAGTACACTCAATATTATTAATCTCGAAACGAGCGAACTTAGGAGCGACTGTCAAGTCAGCCTGCCAATAGTGGAATGTAACACCCTCAACCTCGTGTGTCGTATTTGTATCACGCAAGGGCTGATTGTCAAAAAGAACGATCTCGCTCAACTCACGAGTAAGGTTCTCATCCTCATCCTCTGCCAAAGCCAGATAAGCTGCAACAGATGTCTCAGTCAATGTAATAGTACCATCCTCTGCTACAGTAAAATACTCTTTATCTAACTCCTCATCTATACGGACAACTGAGATATTGTCAATTACCCAAGGTACATTGTGCCAAGTGTATGCCAATGCAGACTTGCCATCTTTAGTTGTTACTTCTTCTTTCTCGCCTACAATATACTCTCCATTCGTAGGAAACTCTTTGTGGGTATCATCAGTAACTTCGCTTGCAGACAAAGGAAGAATCATCTTTATTTCGTCATCATCAGCAAACAATACATACAACTCGCTTGCGTTTGTGCTCTCCAATGTAGCACCATGATTACCAGCTCCAGGAGCGGTTTCACCAGCATTTACATCTGTGCCAACTTCTGCACGAGTTGCAAGAGCTCCATTCTTAATGGCGATTGTCACACTCTTGTTAGCAGAATCCAAAGCGGGACCCTGAACATCGTCCTTGCTACAGCTTACGAAAGCCGCAAGTGCCATAGCGCATACAAATAACTTTTTCATAGTCGAATAGGTTAAATTAATAATGTTGTTAATTAGTTTAGTTTGTTATACTTTGTTGTATATTATTTCCATTTTTGGAGGATTCCCATCGCCTTGCTACGCAAGTCGGGGAATGACGTCCCTATTTTTTCGTTTCCCTGGGAGATTCCCATCGCCACGCTGCGCGTGTCGGGGAATGACGTGTGGGGTTTGGCTACGCCCTCCGGGGAATGACGTATGTGGTATGTTTTTTTTGTTTTTGCGAATTTTTATTTTGCTCTGCTATACAAAATTTGCCTTATGCCGTAAGACAAATTCTGCATTTACATCTCTTTGAAAGAGATGTACATTTTTCGGGGAAAATGGGGCTTTGGCGGCGGTAGAGGTGGCAAGTGATATATACTATAATATATAGGTATCACAGGCCGCGCGGAGGAGTGGAATTTTAGGATAACGCATGAGCGTTTCTCGCCTGCGCAAAAAAGCCGCACGACAAGAAAATTGATTTTAAGTGCGACGACTGAAAAAAAGTGAAAAAAGTCGTAAAAAAAATTAAACGTTCCTTTAATAAAATTAAACTTTTGTATCTTGCTGATATACAACGCTTTGCGCCGAGGGGGGGGGATTTTTTGAAGTTTTTATGTAATTTTTCGATGGTTTTCGGCGATTTTTTTCACATTTTTTTGAATTTTATTGATACTTTCTTTTGTTTTATTGAAAAATATTCTAATTTTGTTATCGCAAACGGCTATTTTCGAGCGTAAATAGTGCAAAAAATTACACTACAACATCAAAAAGTTGTTGAAAATGCTTGAAAAATGTAACTTTTAGCACAAAAAAGTCAAAAAAGAATAATAAAGTTGTAAGATGAAGAGACTATTATTAATTCTGAGTTTTATCACACTCTTCTCCGCAAAGGAGAGTTCAGCACAGGAGTGGGCCATTAAGAGCAACCTGCTGTATGATGCCACAACATCGATCAACCTCGGCTTCGAGACTGCCCTGGCTGAGAAGTGGACATTCGATTTGTCGGGTAACTGGAACCCCTTCCAGTTTGAGGACAATAAGAAGTGGAAGCATTGGTTTGTGCAGCCCGAGGTACGCTACTGGTTGTGCCGCAAGTTTGGCGGTCACTTCTTCGCTGCTCACCTGTGGGGTGGACAATATAATGTAGGTAACATCGACGGTCTGCCCGATTTCCTGGGCACGAACTTCTCTGAGTTGGCCGACCACCGCTACGAGGGTTGGTTCGTTGGTGCCGGTGTGGGCTACGGCTACGCGTGGATGCTGGGCAAGCACTGGAACCTCGAGGCTGAGATCGGCATCGGTGCGGCTTACACCAACTACGATAAGTACTACTGCCCCAAGTGTGGCGAGAAGATCGGTTCTGACGACCACATCTACTATGGCCCCACCAAGCTCGCAATTAATTTGGTTTACCTGTTCTAAAACTTCAGAGTCGTATGAAAAGATACATTCCTTATATTCTCTGTTCGCTGGCTGCGCTTCTGATGGCTACCACAGCTTCATCGCAGCAGATTGTCGATGGCACCGGCGAGGTTAAGAACCTCACCACCGACCGTGCCAATGGTCGTCTGACCATCGATATGGATATCGACATTTCATCTATCGAGGTAGGTGCCGACGAGACTTTGATCCTCACCCCCACCATCGAGAAGAATGGTCGCTCGCAGGAGTTGCCTTCGGTTGAGATTATGGGTCGTCGCGCGTGGATGTACTACCGCCGCAATGGCGAGGTGCCCGTGACGAGCAATCCTCTCTACGCCGACCGCATCGCCAAGCGCGCCGAGCGCAAGGCTGGTCAGAAGCAGACCGTTGACTACTCTACTACCGTTGCTTTCGAGGAGTGGATGCGTGGTTCTACCGTTGTGGTTAAGGAGGGCAGCTGCGGTTGCAACCAGACTCCTATCGCTTTGGGTGCTAACCCCGTGGGTCGCGTTATGCACGAGATTTACAATCCTCAGTACCTGCTCTCATTCGTGGAGCCCGATCCCGAGCCCGTTAAGATGCGCGCAGAGTCTCACTCGGCATATATCAATTTCCGCGTTGACCGCTACGAGATCCTCGAGAACTATAAGAGCAACAACACCGAGTTGGCCTCTATCATCAACTCTATCGACCGCGTAAAGGACGATGCCGACCTGACCATCACCTCTATCTCTATCGAGGGTTGGGCCTCTCCCGAGGGTACCGAGCAGCACAATAAGGTTCTGTCGCAGAATCGTGCTAACTCACTTGCCGACTACGTGACCGCTAAGACCGGCATCGCTCGCACTTCTATCCACGCTACCGGTATGGGTGAGGACTGGGCAGGCTTGAAGCGCGAGGTTGAGAATACTCCTCGTCTGCTCGATCAGCAGAAGGTTTTGGATATCATCGCCGATGCAAGCATGACCCAGGATCAGAAGGACGCAGCTCTTGAGGCTTTGGTTCCTCCCACCATCTACCAGCGTTTGATGAATGAGATGTATCCTCGCTTGCGTCGCAACGACTACCGCATCGAGTATAGCGTACGTAACTTCAATATCGAGGAGGCTAAGCGATTGGTTGACTCTGATCCTAATAAGCTCTCTGTTGGCGAGTTGTACCAGGTTGCCGGCACTTATGCCAAGGGTTCTGCCGAGTATAACCACGTTATGGAGGTTGCCGCCAAGACCTATCCTCAGGTTGTAGCCGCTGCTGTTAACCAGGCCGCTAAGCTCATCAGCGATAAGAAGTACGACGAGGCGTTGGCACTCCTCGCACGTAGCAACCAGGAGGATGCACGTATTCTCGCCGCTCAGGGCTATGCTTATATGGCTAAGGGCGATCAGGCCAAGGCTCGCGAGGCTTGGACCAAGGCTGCCGCTAAGGGTTCTGCTGATGCTAAGCACAATATTTCTGAATTGGACAAATATTTGGAGAGTTTGTAATCTCTTACAAAGAGATGCGTGCACTTTAAGTGTTGAACGTCATTCCCCGACACGCGCAGCGTGGCGATGGGAATCTCCCAATAAAGGAAACAAAATATACACAAAGTATAACAACTAACTAATTAACAACATTATTAATTTAACCTATTCGACTATGAAAAAGTTATTTGTATGCGCTATGGCACTTGCGGCATTCGTAAGCTGTAGCAAGGATGATGTGGCTCAGGGTGTTGCCCTGGACTCAAAGAACAAATCTATCGAGATTACCATTGCTAATGGTAATGGTTCAACTCGAGCAGACCTTACCGGTGGTCTTACAGCTCCTGGTGTTGCAGATGAGGGCAAAACTAACACAATGGCAAGTGCTGATGCCGAGGATTTGGTAGTCCTTTTTGCTAATGGTGACAATATCTTGCACAGACTGTCATTGGCAGCGGGTGGTACATCAGATGATGATCACACTGGAATCGCAGACCCATCTGTTCCCGCAGGAATGTATGTAGCTGATAAGACTAATGGTAGTAGTAATACATATATTTGGCACAATGTACCTTGGCAGGTAACACATATCGCTATCGTTCGTACTGCAGATGATGATGCAGAGCTTAACACAATTTCCGCATATAAAGCATTGGCTTTGAATGAGTCCGCAAATATTGGCCGTAATCTTGATGAGATTGTACTTTTCGGCACTGACGATCTTGAGGATATGAATGTAACACATGAGGTTGACGGTATCTCGTACCACTATTGGAAGGCTGTGGTAGAGGTTAAGCCTTGGCTTGCTCGTTTCGAGGTTAATCGTATTATGTGTGATGATCTTGGTTACTTGAATATTGACACAAACACTGATGGAACACCCAACACAAGAACTTATGGTTTCGATGAGTTGCTTGCAAAGAGTCTTGTATGGACTTCAAAGGCTGTAGAGGCTACTGAGGATGCTCCCGCATTGACTGCTAATAACTATTCAGCAAAGTATGAGGATGGCAAGACTGTTCTTGGAACTATGTACGGAGTTTACAATCCTACTGTAACTGACAATGCCGTTCAGGATCCCGCAAAACGCTTGAACTACATTAAGCCCGCAAATGCAAATGTTTGGTCTTGGAACGTAGCAGATCGTACTACTTTCAACGATATGACTGTAGATTTAGAGGCTTTGGCATATGATTACACTTTGGACGAGGATGGTAAGAAGGTTCCTTTGCTTGTAACAGGTCTTAACAGCGCAGAGACTGCATTCGTTTTTGAGGCAGGTAATATCTATCAGTTGGACTTGACTTTTGTAGAGGGTAATGTAAAGGATCAGGATGCTCTTTGCGTTCAGGTAGAGGTTAAAATTGCAGATTGGACTATCAATACTGTTCAGCCTGTATTTGGTCAGAACGGTTCTTCTACAAAGCCTCAGCAGTAATTAATTGAAATTTCAAGTTCTTTTCGAAGGGCTTAAAATTTATAAGGATTGATTTTTTCGGAGCCTCCGCTTTATAGGGAGGCGGGGGCTCTTTTTTAACCAACGAGTTCTTTATAACCACACATTGACGACCTTTGGCTCTGCACCTTCGGAGCGCAGCGACCAAAGTCCCTGCCTGAGGCGGGGATTTAGGGGTGGGTCAGATTTGCAACTGCGGACAAGGTCCGCAAGCAGTAGGCATTGAGGCGTGGTATAAAGCAACCATTTAACCAACGGCACATCTCTTCGGAAGAGATGTTCCACCAAACAAAACAACCAGGCGCTTGTGCGCCGCAATACTATCAGAAAGATGAAAAAACTTCTACACTTGTGCTTAACGCTCGTCTCGTTCGTTCTGCTCGCGAGCTGCATCAAGGAGAATTACGACGATTGTGAGAGATGTACGCTTACATTCTCTTACACGGGTGACGTCACATATGATATATTTCCAGAGCATATCACAAGCGTTAGCCTGTATGTTTTCGATGCCAACAATCGCGTGGTACAGACCAAGCGTATTGAGCAGAACGAACTGAAAGCATTCCAGGGTACAAAACTGAACCTCGAGCCGGGCGACTACCATATCGTGGGCATAGGTAACCAGTTCGACCAGACGATTGTGGAGAATATCCCGTCAGCCGATATGAGCCAGATCATCTTCCGCCACCCCAACACCGACGGCAGTGGCGTGGTAGAGAGCAACGATCCGCTCTATCTTGGAATTTTAGACATAACGATCCCTTCGGACTATTGGTATGAGGACGATGTTCCATTCCGTTCGTCACACCTCAAGGTGTCATACACCGTAAAGGGATACGTCAACCCCAACGCAGCACAGGCCGCATCGCGCGCAGGCGACGGCTATCTGGAGTTGCGAGTTAAGAACCTCTTGCCGCAGACCGATTTCAACAATCGCGCACACGGCGACAAGGTGACATACGACCCCGTGCTCAATCTCAACATGGAGAACGGCGACCACGAGGGTTACTTCAACATCATGCGTCACGCGAAGGATTCGGACGTAGAGTTCGAACTCGTTGACAAGGCATCGGGTGAGGTAGTTCACACCCTCGCATTGGCCGATTTCCTTGCGGAGTTCACGCAGATTGATGTTACTATGCAGGAAGTACTTATTCCCATCGTAGTGGAATTCAAGAATATAGGCGTTACGGTCACGATCCCCGACTGGATGATCAACGACGTGAAGCCCGGTTACGGTAACAATTAAACTTTTGAGCTATGAAGAAGGTTTATTTACTACTTACCGCTATATGCCTCGCGGCCCTCACAGGCTGTATTAAGGAGGAGCCATATACATTAGAGACTGCAACGCTGGAGGTTAACCTCACACGCGCTGAAGGCGACACAACTGATGATACCACTAACTCTACTGAAGATTCTAAACTAAAGCAGGGTAATGGCATTAAGGATGTGATGGTTTGGGCATTCCAACTAAACGCAGATGGAACGGATGTTTTGCAGGACACCGCTATAGGATGGCGCTATGTGCCTAATGCAAATACTGAGCAGAGCGTAAGTGTACACGTTCCTCTGCCTGTATGTAACAATGAGCCACAGTGGTATATGCTGGTGGCAATCATCAATACCGCAGAGTTTGGTACGACGTTCAATAGCAGTACGACATATTCGCAGTTGAAGACGATGACCTTCGATGCGTCAGATCGTACCTTCTGGAAGAGTTATCCCAATGAGCCGGGTCTCCTGCCAAAGGATATGCCTGTATCAAACTGGGCGAAGTTCCTGATCAATAACAACAACACGCACGCCAATAATCAGTGCTATACTCTGAATATGCCCGTATATCGTGCAGTTGCCAAGACACAACTGTTCGTGAGCAAGAAGAGCAACGATTACGCTCTTGAGATTACTGGTGCATCGGTTCACGCCGGCTCAGCTCCCAAGAAGGGCTTTGTTCTCTCAGCCACGCCAGAGAATCGCACAGGTGCGAACGGTGAGTTCACGCAGATTGGTAATCCCGAGCAGAGCACAACTCCGACGTGGTATGGTACATTTGTTACGACCGATATGGCCGAATTCACGAAGTCGCTGAAGAATACAACCACTCCTGCGGCGACCGAGGGCGGACAGCCAACGTACGAATTCACGAAGGTATCGCTCCCAAAGCCTACGGAGGCGGAGCCTAATCCTGCTTATGAGGACGTTTGGGCTGGTTCATTGTTCCTCTATGAGAATAAAGCTGACGGCCGCGTCGCTAATTATGCGAACTACAACTACAAGGCTAATCCTGCAGAGGTAGAGGGTTACAACAACCACTACTATATGCAGATCAACTACACGATCGACGGTAAGGAGCAACAACCTGGCTACGTGCCCCTGCCTGCAGCGGTTCGCAACCACGACTACCAGGTTCATGCGACTGTTGATGCTGGCGGTGAGATGACCCTCGAGTTGAATGTTATCAAGTGGGAGCCTACCAACAAGCAGGACGTAGATTTCGAGGACGAGGTAAGTTTGTATGGCAATGGCATTACATGGAATGCTGGTGCTGCAACAATATCTGGCAATAGTATAACCTTTGGTTCTAATCCTGATCAAACGCAGTCTTGTACATTTACAATCAACACCCCCGTGGGTGGTAAGTGGTATGCTGAGCTGACAGATGGTGATGTAGATGCTTTTGCATTCGAATCTACGGGCACTACCCTTGCAAGTGGAGAGATTACACCCAATAAATCTGTTACTCTTACTATCAAGACGCTTAAGAATAACTACCTTCAGGGTCAGAAGCAGGTTAAGTTCTGTATGTTTGCGAGGACTGCTGACGGCCGAAACCTCACTGTGCACCTTGCAAATGGTGTTGACGAATATACAATTATTCAGAACGAAAAATAATATGCAACTATGAGAAGATTTATATCATATTTAGCATTTGCATTCACGCTGGCTGTGATGGTTGGCTGTGTTAAGACCGATGATATCACTTCGGATCACCAGGGTATGGTGACCCTGAAGTTGAGCAACAACACGCTTATCACCACGCGTGCCACAACTTCGGCTGATGAGAAAGCGCTCAATGAGTTCTGGATTGATGAGGTACAGTGCTTCTTCACTACGGATGATAACACTATTGTCTATGCATCGGATCTTATTACTATTGCCGACGACGATAAGAATGGTTCGGCCGACCTTAACTTGATTATCCCGAGCTCGGCGATGACCACTTTGTTTAGTGGCACTGGCAATGTCACACCGAAGATTTATGTTGTCGCTAATGTGGGTACAAAGATTGAGGCTGAGACCATTGATGCCGTTAAAGAACAGGCGATTACTCTCGAGGCCTATAAAGCTGACGCTGAAGCCTCTGCTGACGCTGTGGCCTCTGCGCAGTCAAAGTTTGTTATGGATAGCGCATTGACCGCTATCAAGAAGTCTGATAACTCTATCGTCACGTCTGATGGCAAGGCTATCGACCTTATACGTGCTGCTGCGAAGATTCAGGTTCAGGTAAATATCAACAAGAGTATCACTGTGGGCGAGGGCGAAGCTGCACAGACGTGGACCCCCGATTTGAGTTCTATCGAGATGACCTACAACCGAAGCGTGACCTCTTCTAAGCTCAGCGCTACTGCCGCTGATGCCACCGCACGTGCCTCTTATGCGCAGAAGTCTAAGTCTGATGACTTCACATTTGCGGGAACGGAGGAGGGTAGCACTGCTACTTCTTACACCCTTACGCAGAATGTTCCCTTCTACTCATACCCCTCATCGTGGGCGAATACCGAGGATAATGAGGCTTACATCTCACTTCTCATTCCGTGGGCGAAGAATAATGGAACGAGCTACCTTACATACTCTTACCAGATCCCCGTTAATTTCAATGGCAAGCAGTTGGAGCGCAACCATCTCTATCAGCTCAACGTTGATGTAGGTGTGCTTGGTACTTTGGAGGGCGAAGTAGAGCTCACTCCCAGCTATGTTGTTGTCGATTGGGGCACAGGCGAGATAAATGCCGCCCTCAGCAGCCCGAGATATTTGGTAGTTGATAAGAATAAGCTTGAGATTTATAATCAGAGTACTGTAAGTGTTGGTTATAACTCAAGTCACGCCGTAACAGCTACGATTGATAGAATTGAGTTTAATAGCTATCGTTTGGCAAACACTCGTACGATTACCATTACTTCAAACTCTACGACAATTAACCCTGCATCTAATAAAATTACGGTTACTGATAGATTCACCGATTATAAAATCCCTACCGCACAAACTGCATCGTTAGCTGAAGGTCAGGGCACATTGGATTTCTCACACGCAGTTCCTACTAACTACGTGCCTCACACCATATACGTCACTTTGAGGCATACTGACAACGCATCATTCTCGCAACAGATTGAGATAGTTCAGTATCCACCAATCTATATGAAGAATGATCCTTCAAATGGACGTGTATATATTAATGGAAGTAGAAGTGATATAGAAGATGATAATGGGAATAGTTTAGGGTCATTAGCTGGCGATGTTACGGGTAATGATGAAAAGACGAATGATAATACTAATATGTATAATATATATATATCTGTTCTTCCTGCATCAAGTTCAAGTATACTTGGAGATCCCCGAGTTGCTACAGGTTCTACTTTATACGGTATAGAAAGTGTAACCAACTACCGACCCACACGACAAGGAGCGGAGAATATTATTGCTCCTGCATTTAAAATAGCGTCCTCTTGGGGTAAAACAACAGATTTGGGAACATATGCTGCTGCAGAGAGAAGATGTGCAGCATATCAGGAATCTGGATATCCTGCTGGCCGCTGGAGAGTCCCTACGCCTGCCGAGATTGCATTTATTCAAGAACGCTCGGCAAATAATGAGATCCCAAGTTTGTTTAACGGTGACGTGTATGACGGCCGTCAATATTCTGGATATTGGACCTCTTATGGATTAGCATATTGGCCGGGATATGAAACCCCTGGTACTCCTACGGGACCTGCGGCAGGAGCATACAATACTACGGAAGTAAACTGTAGCAAGCATGCAGTTCGTTGTGTTTATGATATTTGGTATTGGGGCGAAGATAGAGTTCAAAGCGCCTTACAGTCTGCACAATGGGGAGATAATAAAACTAATGACCAATTTTAATGGAACCTTACCTTGTAACAACTTTTCGATTATGAAAAAGATATTATTTGCCTTTTCGATGATCTTTGCGCTGGTCTCTTGCGTGAGCGAGGACCTGCCGCAGGCCAACATACCGCACGAGGGTGACAAGGTGACACTCGACTTCAGTGTGGTGATTCCCGAGGCGGGTAGCACCACGCGTGGAACGATGGCCTCGCCGTCAATTGAATCGCTTGTTGTTGTGGTATTTGACGAGAATGGTCGCTATGTCGAGGCCGTGGATGCTGAGCCCGTGGATGGTTGGGCTATCTCGACGGATCCTGTTAAATTCACGGTTACGCTTTCGCAGTCGGGAACACCTCGTGCATTGCACTTTGTGGCAAACAAGCAGGCAACGGACTTTAGCTATGGTACCGAGACGTCGATTATGTCATCGCTCACTACAACCAACAGCCAAGATGCATATTGGCAGCGTGTAGAGGTGAGCAGTATGATGCAAAAAGAAGCGGATGCTCTGAATGCTCAGCTTCAAAATGTCCCCCTGGTTCGCAACTTTGCAAAGATCGTTGTGAATGTGGATAAAGAGAAAGTGAAGAACTTCACTATGACGGGTTATGCTGTGGTTTATGCACCCACATCAGGTACTGTGGCGCCCTACAACACCGCAACTACCCAGTTCCAGAACTTTGTGAAATCTGGCACAACGGGTTTGAATTATGGCGAGGGTGATCTGGCCGACTACAAAGGCTTTATGCCCGCAGGCGTTCAGATCGACAATAGTGTGCCGACTGATTGGAGTACGGATGGGAAAGGCGTATATACCTACGAGAGCACCTATGGTAACGGTACTGCGGTGTTGATACGCGGTACTTACAATAATGCTTCTGAAGCGTGTTATTACAAGGTAGAGTTGGCTACGCAGAGCGAGAACTACAACATCTTGCGTAACATCTGCTACACCATTACTATTGATGAGGTACTGGGTGAAGGTTATGCATCAGCAAAGGAGGCTATGGAGAATACCGCAGGTAACAACCTCAGCGGTTCAGTCGATACGGAGAACCTGTTGAATATCTCCGACGGTCAAAGCCGCTTGTTTGTGGAGTATGTCGATAAGCGTATTATGAACACCAACTCATTCACGCTTAAGTACAAATATGAGCCTGTGCTCAATGGTACTTCTGCAAATGCATTCAAGACTGAGTCTAATACAAGTGCACATCTGACAGGTGTGCTTAATGCCAAGGTTCGCGACACCGATACCAAATTTATTACCGATTGGTCGGTAACCAAGGCCGATGCTGGCGAAGGTTGGTCGGAGATTACATTTACCGTTAATGCGGATGTGTTTAATAACCTCGACGATAACGAGGTGCTTCAGGGTTCGTTTGTCATTTCGTCGAATGCGCTCAGCCGTACGGTGCGATTGTATATGTTGAAGCCCTATACGATGACTGTGTCGTGCAATCCTACGGAGGTTGCTCGCTCGGTGGGAGCATCGGTAACGATTAATACTCATATCCCCAGTGGTTTGCCGTCGGATATCTTCCCGTTGGTATTCGATATCGAGGCTGCGGAGCTGAGTATCTATCCCGATCCAAGTTTTACGAACGCTCTTGGACAGGCTGTGACAATGCCCGTAAAGACTGGTAACACGATTATTCCGAACACCACAAAGAATTCGTTCTATTTCCAGCGCACGCTTACAGAGGCGGAGTATAATGCATTGAGCACTGAAAATGGCAATAAGGTAATGCCAAGCGGATTCCTCACCAATAAGGCTGCCAGCGCATCGGATGTGTGGGTATATAATGAGTTCTTTGGAGAGGCAGAGGATACGAGCTTTAAGAATCCTGAACCAATAAATACTTTGACGTTTAAAGTAACTGGTAAAAATCTGCGTAATGAAAATAGAGAAGTTACAATATCTTGTGGAGATTGGTCTGAACCGATTATCTTAGATGGTTCAGAGCAGCAGATTGCATTTGATAATTTAAAGAGTTACAATCTCTCGAATGATATGCCTGTTACAATTAGCGGAGAATATAGATATGGACAGTCTATGTCCAATTGGTGGGGAACATCAAGTACTTGTTCCTATTCTACAACATTAGGAAAACTACAAAACGCAAATATTACTTTGAGTTTTACATAGTAACTAACCAATCAGCAATCAAATATTGATTCAAGGGCGTCTCGCGCGGGCGCCCTTGTTCTATTGTTCGAGCCGTGGGTGCGCACGGTAATTTATATATACGTCATCACGAGCGAGTTTTGTCGAATATGGAGATTCCCATCGCCACGCGATGCGTGTCGGGGAATGACGTGTGGGGTTTGGCTACGCCCTCCGGGGAATGACGTGGGGGTGGGGAAACTCTGTGGCAAACGAAAATTCCCTATATATTATATAGGTAGTGCCGAAAACGACATTTTTTTAACTTTTTCGCAAAAAAAACTTTCATTTGCTTTTTAATTAGGGAAAGAGTAGTTATATTTGCACTCGATTTTCCGACTTTGACTTTTGAAGGGCGAAAATCACCGTTCTTTGAACGAGCGAGGTGGGTGCGATTTGCGCAAAATTTCAGAGGGTTTGAAAAAAAACTTGAGAAAAATTTGCAAATATAAAAAATATCCCTACCTTTGCATCCCGTAACGGTTGAAATGCCGATGTAGCTCAGTTGGCCAGAGCACGTGATTTGTAATCTCGGGGTCGTGGGTTCGAATCCCTCCATCGGCTCCCTGACTCGTGAAGGAGTCCAACTGTTAAATAATTGGGAAGATACCAGAGTGGCCAAATGGGGCAGACTGTAAATCTGCTGGCGTACGCCTTCGGTGGTTCGAATCCATCTCTTCCCACTTTCCGAACCGATCGGGGTTGCATGATGTCTTTAGACAATGGGTAAGCTGCTCTGATGCGGTTTATTTTTGCGGAAGTAGCTCAGTTGATAGAGCATTAGCCTTCCAAGCTAAGGGTCGCGAGTTTGAGCCTCGTCTTCCGCTCCAAAGCAGTAACACGATTTCAGCCCGAGAGGGTCGTGACGTGTTACTCATTTGTATGTAAAGGAGAAGAAAGAAATTTATTAAAACTTAATACTTATAATACTATGGCAAAAGAAAAATTTGACCGTTCGAAAGCCCATGTGAACATCGGTACAATCGGACACGTTGACCACGGTAAGACTACTCTTACAGCGGCAATCACAACAGTTCTTGCAAAGGCTGGTTTGTCAGAGCTTCGTTCATTCGACTCTATCGACAACGCCCCAGAGGAGAAGGAGCGTGGTATCACTATCAACACAGCTCACGTAGAGTATCAGACTGCAACTCGTCACTATGCACACGTTGACTGTCCAGGTCACGCCGACTATGTGAAGAACATGGTTACTGGTGCTGCTCAGATGGATGGTGCTATCTTGGTAGTAGCTGCAACTGACGGTCCTATGCCACAGACTAACGAGCACGTACTTTTGGCAAAGCAGGTAAACGTACCAAAGATCGTTGTTTTCTTGAACAAGTGCGATATGGTTGACGATCCTGAGATGCTTGACCTCGTTGAGATGGAGGTTCGTGATCTTTTGGCAAAGTATGACTTCGATGAGGAGTGCCCAATCATCCGCGGTTCTGCACTTGGTGGTTTGAACGGCGAGCCACAGTGGGAGGAGAAGATTATGGAGCTTATGAACAATGTTGATGAGTATATTCCAATTCCTCCACGTGAGAACGAGAAGCCTTTCTTGATGCCTGTTGAGGACGTATTCTCAATCACAGGTCGTGGTACAGTAGTAACAGGTCGTATCGAGACAGGTATCATCCACGTAGGTGATCCAGTTGAGATCATCGGTTTGGGTGAGAAGACTTTGACTTCTACTTGTACAGGTGTTGAGATGTTCCGCAAGCTCCTCGATGAGGGTGAGGCTGGTGATAACGTAGGTCTCTTGATGCGTGGTATCGACAAGAAGGAGGTTAAGCGTGGTATGGTTGTAGCAAAGCCAGGTTCTATCAAGCCACACACTAAGTTCACTGCAGAGGTTTATATCTTGAAGAAGGAAGAGGGTGGTCGTCACACTCCATTCCACAACAAGTATCGTCCTCAGTTCTACCTCCGTACAATGGACGTTACCGGTGAGGTAGCTCTTCCAGAGGGTGTAGATATGGTAATGCCAGGTGACCACGTTACTATCACTGTAACTCTTATCTATCCTGTAGCTATCAACGAGGGTCTGCGTTTCGCAATCCGTGAGGGTGGTCGTACAGTAGGTGCTGGTCAGGTACTTTCTATCGTTGAGTAATTTTTCTCGACAACAATAGGGAGAGGTTTTTCCTCTCCCACTTTTAGGAGCATAGTTCAAGGGTAGAATAGCGGTCTCCAAAACCGTTGATGGGAGTTCGAATCTCTCTGCTCCTGCCAATAATAAAATAGAAAACTATGGGATACATTAAAGACTCATATAAAGAGCTTGTCGAGAAGGTTACATGGCCTTCTTTTGCTCAGTTACAGAGCTCTACTATCGTCGTAATGGTTGCTTCGCTGATCTTTGCGATGATTGTACTTGTTATGGATGTTTCGTTCGAGACCGTTATGCAGGGCATTTATAAGCTCCTGGGTAATCTTGGTCAGTAGTATTGATTAGGTTATGAGCGAAACAAAGAAGGAGAAGGCGTGGTATGTGGTTCGCGCAATCGGTGGCAAGGAGCATAAGGTAAAGGAGTACCTTGATGCTGAGATTCGCCGCAACGGATTGCAGGAGCAGATATCACAGGTTCTTATTCCTACAGAAAAGGTCTATACCATTCGTAACGGAAAGAAGGTCTCTAAGGAGAGAGTTTCTTATCCGGGTTACGTGTTGGTAGAGGCTATCTTAGACGGACAAATTCCTTATATCATTCGCAATACTCCAAACGTACTCGGTTTCCTTGGTGACACTAAGGAGGAGAGCCGCCGTCTGATTGCAACACCTCTACGTCCACAGGAGGTGAGCCGCATATTGGGCCGCGTCGATGAGTTAAACGAGATGGAGGAGGAGCAGGCTATACCATTTGTTGTTGGCGAGAGCGTAAAGGTTACAGACGGTCCATTCTCAAGCTTCCAAGGTACCATTGAGAGTGTCAATAACGAGGCGCGTAAGCTTGTTGTCTCTGTGAAGATATTCGGTCGCAAGACTCCAATGGAGTTGAGCTTCACACAAGTAGAAAAAGAATAATAAACCAGGAAAATTATGGCAAAAGAGGTTGCTGCATTTATTAAGTTGCAGATCAAAGGTGGTGCTGCCAACCCTTCACCTCCGGTAGGTCCGGCATTGGGTTCTAAGGGAGTCAACATTATGGACTTCTGTAAGCAGTTCAATGCACGTACACAGGATAAGGCGGGAAAGGTTCTGCCAGTCATCATCACAGTTTATAGCGATAAGTCTTTCGATTTCATCGTAAAACAGCCACCGGTAGCCGTTCAGCTTAAGGAAGCTGCTAAGATCAAGTCTGGTTCTGT
>JAFUOK010000016.1 GCA_017481925.1 Alistipes sp. | reverse complement strand
GCGGAAGCATCCTCGAGTTCAATCCTCGTGGGCAGCTCAAAGAGGGGTCACTTAAGGTGGCTCCTTTTTTGTTTATGGCCGGTTACAGAACTCGTGACCTCCCGCATCTGCCACTATCGTTTCAAGCCATATATTGCTTCACGCCCCAACTCCTCCTCAATACGCAGCAGTTGATTGTATTTGGCCATACGATCCGAGCGCGAGAGCGATCCAGTCTTAATCTGTCCGCACGACGTAGCCACCGCAATATCGGCTATCGTAGCATCTTCCGTTTCGCCCGAGCGGTGTGATGTGATGCAGCTATAGCCTGCACGGTACGCCATAGCGATAGCGTCGAGCGTCTCGGATAGTGTTCCTATCTGATTTACCTTTATAAGTATAGAGTTGGCACAATGCTCTCGTATGCCACGCGAGAGGAACTCCACATTGGTAACGAAGAGATCGTCGCCCACCAGCTGGCACCTGTCACCTATGGTAGCGGTCAGTTTGCGCCAGCCAGCCCAATCATTCTCGGCCATACCATCCTCGATAGAGTCGATAGGATACTTTGCCACCAACCCCTCGAGGTATGCCACCTGCTCATCCGAGGTACGGCACTTGCCGTGATGACCTTCAAACTTGGCGTAGTCGTACGCCCCACCAATGAAAAACTCCGAGGCGGCGCAGTCCAAAGCTATGGTAATATCCTCACCTGCCTTGTAGCCCGCCACATCGATGGCTTTCAGAATCAAGTCAAGCGCCTGCTCCACATCCTCGATCATCGGCGCAAAGCCACCCTCATCGCCTACGGCGGTGCTCAACCCTCGCTTACGCAGAACGCTCTGCAAGGCGTGAAACACCTCGGCACCCATACGCAGGGCGTGGCTGAACGAGCGAGCCCCCACGGGACGAATCATAAACTCCTGAAAGGCGATGGGTGAATCGCTATGCGAACCGCCATTGATGATGTTCATCATCGGTACGGGCATAACGTAGGTATTCACGCCTCCGATATAGCGATACAGCGGCACACGCAGATACGCGGCAGCTGCCTTCGCCACGGCAAGCGACACGCCCAAAATAGCATTGGCGCCTAGGTGCGACTTTGTCTTTGTTCCGTCCAGCTCCAGCATACGGTGATCCACACGTCGCTGCTCGAGCGACGAGTATCCCTTCAATGCAGGAGCTATTGCCTGCTCTACATTCTGCACGGCCTGCAACGTACCCTTACCACCATAACGCGACTGGTCGCCATCGCGTAATTCGAGAGCCTCATTCTCGCCCGTCGAAGCACCCGACGGCACGGCAGCACGCCCCACAACACCCGATTCAAGAATTACATCCACCTCGACAGTGGGATTTCCACGCGAGTCCAATATCTCGCGGGCAGTGATATTTTCTATTCTCATAACATATAGATTTATCCACAGCCCGTTGCAAATATTGTCGCTTTTTACGAATTTGGCTCTTTTTTATGGTTAATTGACTTATATCTACTAATTTTGCAGGCGGAAAATTAGTTTTGTTATGCAGACTCAATCGAGGGGGAACATCGTGGCACTGCTGCCACTCGTCGTATTTTTAGGCATCTATCTCATCGGCTCAATCATAGCCGGCGACTTCTATAAGATTCCGATCACCATAGCCGGCATGGTAGCATCGATCGTGGCCGTAGGGATGACCCGTCGCCCGATGGCCGAGTCGGTGGGCGACTACTCGCGTGGCGCCACCGACCATAACATTATGCTTATGATATGGATCTTCGTCTTGGCGGGGGCCTTTGCCGCCTCAACCAAAGCGATGGGCGCCGTCGATGCCACCGTAGCACTCACGCTGCGTGTGGTGCCCGAGCAGTTCCTGCCCGCAGGTATCTTTATCGCCGCCTGCTTCACATCCATATCTATCGGCACATCAGTAGGTACCATCGTAGCCCTCACACCCATTGCCTCAGCCATAGCCACGCAAACGGGTTGCTCAGCGCCATGGCTGATCGCTATCGTTGTAGGAGGAGCGCTCTTTGGCGACAACCTGTCATTTATCTCCGACACCACCATCGCCGCAACACGCACCCAGGGGTGCTCGATGCGCGATAAGTTCCGCACAAACGTAAAGATCGTTACCCCTGCGGCTATCATCACACTGCTCATATACATCTTCACGCAGCAGGATGTCATAACATACTCCGCCACGGATGTCACTTCGCCGTGGTACACCATCCTGCCCTATCTGCTTGTGCTTATCCTATCGGCCATTGGCACCAATGTGCTGATAGTGCTCACACTCGGCATCCTCTCGTCGGGCATCATTGGCCTTGCGTGCGGGCAGATAAGCCTATTGGACTGGTTCTCTACGATGGGCGAGGGTATAGACTCTATGGGACAGCTCATCATCATCACGATGATGGCTGGCGGTATGTTGGAGATGATTCGCATCAATGGAGGTATCGACTACATAATCTCTCGCCTCACCTCACGCGTAAACTCACGCCGTGCGGCCGAGGGTTCGATTGCGGCGCTTGTAATGTTTGCCGATATCTGCACGGCCAACAACACCGTAGCCATCATCTCGGTAGGATCGATAGCCCGCCAGATAGCCGACCGTTTCGGCATCTCGGCACGCCGCACGGCCAGCCTACTGGACACCTTCTCGTGCTGTATTCAAGGCGTCCTACCTTATGGTGCACAGCTACTTATGGCCGCGGGTCTAGCTTCTATCTCGCCCGTGGAGATTATCCCCCACCTCTACTACCCGATGATTATGGGCGGTTGTGCATTGATCGCCATTATTCTGCAATGGCCACGCTACGACCAAAAATAGAATGTGTAAAATCATTTTTAGGGCAAACTCTTTGAAAAACAACAAAAAAAATATATATTTGCACACAAATTTGGCTTTAAAGATCCAATGATTTACAAATAACTAAAATTTAAGCAATTATGAAGAAGATTTCATCTCTTTTGATGGCTGTTGCTGCTATGTTCATGGTATCATGTGGCGGTAACGCACAGAAGCCCGCAGAGGCTGCTGCAGAGAAGTTGCCCGTAGGTGTACAGTTGTACAGCGTACGTGGTGACATGGAGGCTGACTTTAAGGGCACTCTCCAGAAGGTTAAGGCTATGGGTTATGATGGTGTTGAGTTCGCAGGTTTGTTTAACAACGATCCCGCACAGGTTAACGCATGGTGCAAGGAGATCGGTTTGGAGCCTATCTCTGCTCACGTACCCTTGGCTGACATGTTGGCTGACATCGACAAGGTGATCGCTGACTACAAGGCAGTAGGTTGTACTTACATCGTAGTTCCCTACGTAACTGAGGAGCGTCGTCCCGGTGGCGAGTTGTTCTTGCAGATGGTTGAGGAGATCCGCGCTATCGGTCAGAAGTGCAAGGAGGCTGGTTTGACCCTTCTCTACCACAACCACGACTTCGAGTTCAAGAAGTTGGAGAGCGGCGAGTATGGTTTGGATTACCTCTACTCTAACGTTCCTGCTGACCTCTTGCAGACTGAGTTGGATGAGTGCTGGGTTAAGTACTCTGGTTTGAACCCCGCAGAGTACCTTTTGAAGTACTCTGGTCGTTCACCCGTTGTTCACCTCAAGGACTACAACCTCGAGGGTGAGATGGAGGGCGATCCCTATGCTCTTATCGGTTTGAACGAGGGTGAGGAGAAGAAGTCTTCTGCATTCGAGTTCCGTCCCTTGGGTAAGGGTCTTCAGGATGTTCCCTCAATCATCGAGGCTGCACATCAGGCTGGTAGCAAGTGGCTCATCGTTGAGCAGGACGAGCCCAGCATGGGTCTTGAGCCTATGCAGTGCATCCAGACTTCTATGGAGTACTTGAAGTCAATCGGTGCGAAATAATCCCTGACGGATTGCATTATAGACGGCTGTCTAACTTTCGGGTTAGACGGCCGTTTTTTTATGCGTTATGGGAAGATATAAGGAATCACCAGCAAAAGCCGGCGGAGGGATAATTGTAAAGAGTAGTCAGTAACAGTAAGGTAATCAGTAGAAGAAATGTGGCATAACGCAGGATAGGTGCGATAGGTTTCATAGGTGAAATAGGTGATATAGGAGAAATAGGTGATATAGGTGTTATAAAACACAGAGAAGTACTCCTATTACACTTATTACACTTATTACACTTATTGCACCTATTTACTCTTACACCCCTACACTTCGCCACCAACCACCCCTCCCCCACAACAACAAAAAAAACGCCCGCCCCTTGCGGGACAGGCGTTCGTTATTGGATACCGTATAGTATTACTCCAACTTGTAAGGAGCACGGTACTCGTAGTGCAACTTAGAGTTAGCCTCCTCGTCATCCATGAACTTCTCGATAGCGGGATTCCACTTCAAAGGACGATTCAACTCGTAACCGATGTTACCGATGTTACACAAAGTACATGAGCTGTGACCAACCTCAACGGGGGTGTTAGGATCACGACGGCTCTTGATACCATCGAACCAGCTCTGATAGTGTGATACGTTGGTCTCATAAGTACGACCTGCTACGCTAGCTGCGCCAGTGTTAGCATCCTGCTGAGCAGCGGGCAAGAGTGAAGGATCTGAAGCCTCGAACTTACCACGACGTACCTTAATCCAACCCTTCTCACCGAATACCTGGAGGCTCTGACCCCAACCGTAGTTAAGGTGTGCCAAATCAACACCATTGTCGTAACGGTAAGTCAAACCACCATAGGGGCTGAAATCGGGAGGAAGAACCTCAACGGGACCTGAACCATCCTTATCGATGCACCACTGAGCGATATCGAACATGTGAGCACCCCAGTCAGTAGTGTAACCACCACCGAGGCCCTGATGCCAACGCCATGCACCCCAGCACTCGTCACGACCCTGATCGTTGATCAAGGGGTTCAAAGTGTGGTTGTACTTGTTAAGCCACTCTGCGGGCAGAGGACCAACCCAACGCTCCCAATCCAAACCTGCGGGAGGTGTAGAAGTCTCCAAATCGAAAGGCTTAGGACCATCACCAGCCCAAGCACGCATGAACTTAATCTTACCCAACTTACCTGAACGGCAAACCTCAGCTGCGTGACGGAATACAGACATTGAACGCTGCATAGAACCAGTCTGGAATACAACGTGGTTAGCGCGAACAGCCTCGATCAAACGCTGGCCCTCGTAAACGGTGAAAGTAAGGGGCTTCTCCAAGTAAACGTCCTTACCTGCCTTACAAGCAGCGATAGCGATTGCTGCATGCCAGTGGTCGGGAGTAGCGATAACTACTGCGTCAACGTTAGGATCTGCGAGCAACTCCTCGGGATAAGTGTAAACTGTAAGCTTGTTCTTGATACCCTTCTCAGCGTACCAGTCGTTAACGCGCTGCTCGAAACGTGCACGCTTGATATCATAGATATCAGCGCAAGCTACGATACGAACCTGATCGGTAACAGAGATCATACCGCTCATAAGGCTCAATGACTGCTGACCAAGACCGATGAAACCGAGCTTGATGAAATTCTCCTTCTCATTCTTCTTCTTTGCAGGAGCAACAGCTGCTGACAAAGTCTTAGGAAGGATCAAAGTTGATGCTCCCACTGCTGAAAAGCGAAGGAAGTCAAGACGTGAAAATTTTGAACTCATAATAGTATAATTTTAAATTGGTTAGTTTTGTGACTTAATCCGATTCAAAATTACATAAAAAAAATCATTATCCAAATAAATTTTGCAGAAAATGTAAAAAAATCGTTAATTTTTTTTTGCGCCCCACTTTTCAGAATACTTTGGCGCAGTAAGATTTTATTCACTATTCTACCCGCCGTTCACGCCATGTGACAAGCCACGCAAAAATGCATCCGACAATAATATAAGCCGTTACAAACCACGTGTATCACGCCACTGCTGAACCTCGGGTGAGAGTTCATCCTCACGATCATACCAATCGCCCGCCTGCATAAGAGCCTCCTTGCGGCGATCCATGCGCTCGACGATACGGAACGTAGGTCGAGCCTGATTCACTACCACATCACGACGTGAAGGACGCAACTCACGATCGAAGACATCCTCCAACGAGGGACGGCGCTCGGGCACCCACTTGAAATTGGGTAACTCGGTGGGTTGAGTAGGTGGTACTAGGCCTATGGGATAGAGCGTGAAGGGCACCTCGTTACGATAGGTGATACCGACGAGTTGTTGATCTTCTAGATAGAACGACGCGGACGCACTCTCCAAGTAGGTCATCTCGATCACCTCCTTCGACTGCTCATCCACGGTGCGGAAGTAGATCGTCTGCACGTTACCCTCGACATCGTCACGATAGAGCGCATTATCACGGAAGAAGGCTATCATCTTCTTGCCCGTAACCTGATTGAAGTAGCGGCCATCGACCTCGCCCACCATGATGGGGTCTTCCAAAAACTCGGCACGCTCCAACTGTTGATTGCGTGTAAAGAGTTGCATCTCCGTAGCCGCCAACTGATTAGCACCATTCCACAATACGGGGTCTATATAGAGATGAATAATAGAGTCGATGGTAGAACTTGCGAGCGAGTCGCACACCATCTGTGCATCCTTGCGCCACATCTTCACATTACGGTAGGCCTTCATCAAGCGATATACGCTATCGGCGGCGATAGAGTCCGTCTTTTCAACGGTCGTTGTATCGCTCACCTCCTCGGGAGCCTCGGCGAAGTCACGCGGCAGAGAATCGGCAGCCTCCAGACGTGGATTGCCATTACGCAGACGTTCACGCTCCACGCCGGCGAGGCTATCCTCACGGTCCAAAGCCGACACATCGCGACCCTTGCCCATGAGTTTTGCTCGGCGCTCGGCACGACGGACAGAGTCCCGCTCGGCACGCTCCAACTCCTTGGCCTTCTGACGATCCAGCATAGCCGTCAGCTTGGACTGACGCACACGGGCGATAGAGTCGAGTTTTATCTTGCGCTCGGCCATCTTTGCCTTGCGCGCCTCATCCTTTAGTTTGCGGGCCTGCGCCTTGGCAGCTGCTTTGGCCGCCGCACGCTGCTCCTTGAGAGAGAGCACTACGCTATCCCTCTGCACACTATCCTGCTGAAGACTATCCTGCTGAAGACTATCTTGCTGTAAATCATCCTGCTCGGCAACTGCGTCCTGCGCCCCGACGACATCCGAATTCTCGCCCGTTGCAGGTCGCTGATCAGTCGGTAGTGTATTTGTCTGTCGCTCCGCATTGGCACTTGGCGTTGCTGACGTAGATCCAGGCCTTGCAGCAGCCTGCTGCGCTGCACGCTCGGCTTCGGCAGCCTCGGCAGCCTTGCGCTCAGCCTCACGACGCTCCTCCAGGACCGATATGGTACGTGCCATAATGGTGTCGGCAGCCATAAAGACAGAGTCACTGCGTGAGAGATCATAACTGATAACCGACGGACGGCGTGTAAGCAACATATCGCCCGCCTCGTTCCAATACTCGGCGTAGTCGCCGAAGGCCATCATCTTCTCCTTACGATCATCCATCTGGATGTTTCCTCGCCCCTCAATATAACCCAGCGTGCGGAAATACGAGAGGGTATCGCCCCACAGCTCCTGATCCTCGGTAAGGATATATCCATTGCGGGTTACCATATATAGATCCTGCGCCTTGTCGTACATCCCCGCATCGGCCGAGAGGTAGTCGCCATCGGCATTCCAGATCTCACTCGAAGTAAAGAAGCGAGCCATCTCGCTATCGGTGTTATAGATTATCGAGTCGCTCTTCATATCGTACTCCTCGCCGTGCAGCTCCACATCATCAACGCAGACAATATCGTGACTCTGAGAGTAATAGTAGCCACGCTGCGACTCGATGATATTATCGTCGTGCACCAGCACTCCGCCACCTGTGTAGTTGCCCACACGCGACTCGGTATTGAACTTGAAGTTATAGGTATAGAGCAGCGCATCGCCATCGACAACCTTCACAATCGGGGTATAAACCTCCGCTACGCCAGCCTCGCCATCGTAGAGTGCGCTATCACCATATATATATATGGAGTCCTGATTAATGAGCAGACGGCCAAAGAAGCCCCAGCGCGTATCGCTATATCGCACGGTACTATCGCACGAGATGACGGCCCCGTTATGGTGGGCGGCAAAGTTGCCTACCATATATACTATACTATCAGTGCCGTGGCTGTAAGGTCGCACCATATCGGCCATAAAGTCCACACGGCGACGCTGCGGCGTAGTTTGCTGTGCGGGCACGGTATCCACAGCCTGCTGAGGGCGCGTCATAACACGACGAACGGCAACCTCTTGCGCAAAGAGGATGCCGACAAACGCCATAACGGTTATAATGGATAGTATGCGACGCACCGTAATTTACTTTACTTCACCCAGTTAGAATATTGGAATTCACCTTCGCGAAAATCTGGCGCAATATATACATATAGGCCATCGATCTTCTCACGCATCCAATCATCGAAGACCTTCTGTTGCTTCTGCGAGAGGGCCATCTCCTCGATGGTGGTATAATCCTCTTCAAGCGATGCTGGATGCGTAGGTATAATCTCCAGCAATTTGATAATCTTGGCGTGCTCGTTCTGTCGCAAGTCCTGCGCCATATATGCCGGCGACACATCGCCCACCTTCATACGGATAAGATTGCTATAATCCTGCAAGCTCTTACCATCACCAAAATCCTCGCGGCGGAATTTCGTAGCCGAGTACTTCACGTTAGCGAGCGAGGGGCTGCTCATCAAAAGATCGTGGTTACTAACCAGACCTCCGTTCATTCGAGTGAGTTTATCCTCCGAGTGCTCCAGCGCAGCAGCCTCAAATGTCACGGAGTCCGTACGAATAAGATTTGCAAGGCTATCGAGGAATACAATAGGCTGGTTCAACTCCTCGGCCGTATAGGTCGGGCGCAACAGGATGTGACGCGAGTGATAGAGACCATTCTTCGGCTCATCGATCATCTCGATAATATGGAAACCGTAGTCAGTCTCCACAACCTCCGACACCTGACCGGGTTTGAGCTTCTCCAACGCATCGGCATAGGGTGTCATCAACTCCTCCAGAGGACCTGCCGGAAGCTCGCCGCCTCGCATAGCCGAACCCGGATCGACCGAATAGGTACGGGCCAGAACAGCCATAGACGACTTACCCGAGATGATACGCTCACGCATCTCCATCAGACGCTCACGCGTACGGCGCTTGGCCTCCTCCTGTGATGAGGGATAGCGGACAATCTGTGCATATACATACTGCTCGGGCACCAGAGGCAACTCCTCCTCCTTGAGATCCTTGAAAAACTGCTGTACCTCTCCGGGTGACACACTCACATCGCTGACAACAGTCTGCTGCATACTGCGGGCGTACTCCTGCTCAAGAATCTGCTGGCGCAACAACTCGCGGAAGTTAAATACCGCCATATGCTCGCGTGCCTCCAACTCGGCGATAGAGCCTGCCTCGGCAATCATTGCCTGCAACTGCTCCTCGACGTAACTGTTCACATCGCTATATACCTCCACCGAGTCGATCAGGGCCTGATTGTAGAGCAACTTCTGACGCATAAGGGCCTCCAAGCCCTCATTCATAGGATCACGATCCGACGTATATCCCTGCTCACGACGCTGCTGCACAAGGTTTGCGGCATACTCCTCAACCTCCGAATACAGGATAGCCGAGCCGCCCACAACGGCTACAACACGATCGAGCAACACCTGTCGTTTTTGTGCCGTCAGCACACCTGCCGACATAACTACGGCAAGCAACGCCACAACGGCTATAACTCTCTTTTTCAACATATATCTTATCCTTTTTATCCCTTATTATATTCAAATGCCCACGACTGATTCAGCCGAGCGTCTGTTTTACTCTTTATAAATACTTACGTGGCCCTCGGCCTCAGCCTTAAGGCGAATCTCCTCCTCGTGCGCCTTCACAATCTCGCTACGGCGTTGCGTAGCCAGGATGCGACGTATATTCTCGGTCACGATCTCCAGCGGCGCCACATCGCCTTTACGGCATACCGATGTAAAGTCAAACAGATAGCGCAGGCCGTTGGCCTCCATCTGCTGAATACCCATCTTATCGAGCAGAGGCTCATAATCCTGCGTGCGGGTAGTGGGCAGGTTGGTCAGGAAATCGACAAAATTAACCCACTCCGAGCGGTTGTCAATGAGCATAAAGCCATTCTTCTCGCACATATCCGTGAAGGTCTTGTCGTCGGTCTGCGAGGTCGAAGCCTTACGCATCTGATCCATCAGGCGCTTGCTCTGACGATAGGCGGCATCGAAGCACAAGATACGACCCTTGACCAACGTGCGATCGAGCAGAAAATCCGACTTATGTGTATTGTAGTACTCTACAATATCCTCATCTGTAACCTCGCCCGTGGTAGCGGCATTTACATAGTGCTGATCCACACGGCTGCTGAGCAACGTCTGGCGATACTCCTCAACCATACGCTCAATCTCGTGCTCCGAGGTAGAGAACAGGCGGTCGGCCTCCTCGACCTTGAGCTGACGCACAATCCAACGATCGACATACTGTTTGACATAGGTCACGCTATCCTCGCCCTTGAGGTTAGCCGGAATAGCACTACCTATCTCATTTATTGACAACTCGTTGCGACCAACACGCGCAATCGTATCGTCACCCACCAGATAATCCGGCAGCTCACGACACGACACAGTAGAAAGCAGCACAACGAGCAGCAATATTTTAACCAATCGGCTCATAATATTCCACAAAGATAGTTTTTTTACTTGAAAGTAACGTAGCAATGTACAATATTATTACTCAATCGGGCTATTATTCTCACATTTTATACCTGAAACGTAACGATACATTTTCACCAGCGTGGCCACAAGAACAACCGCACAAACGGCATATACAGCCCAATACCAGACGCCACCGCCCAGCAGTTCGCTGATGGTCATATCGCCCAGATCCATCATACGCAGGAAGCAGGCCGTGAGGTTATTCATAGCGTGCAACATAATCACCAGACCCAGCGACTGATGACGCAGGTACAGATATCCGAAAATAAGGCCCATCAACGTAGCCGACAGCACCACCGAGGGGATGGCGTGTATCACACCAAACGTCACGGCAGGCACTACCCAGGCAGCCATGCCGCCATAGCTCTTACGTAGCATACCCGTCATATATCCGCGGAAGATGCTCTCCTCGAAGATGGGAGCAAGCAACACGGCCGAGAAGAGTAGCCATCCACCACTACCCAGCATACTCTGGTCACCGGGCAACGCTTCCGACAACGGCTCCATCACCACGCTCACGCACCAGATAAGCAGATAACCTGCCAGCAGACTCGTCGGAGCCGACCAGCCACGCAAGCGGAACCATCCCTTGGAAGACCAGCCACGCAGGCGCTGATAGATGAGCATCAGAGGATAGAAGAAGACCATCGAGAGCAGGTACGAGATAGCGATAAATCGCGCCTGCATAGAGTCGGCAGCCTCCAGCACCTCGGCATCAAAACTTGTTGTCATTGCCTCTCCGGGCATACGTACTCCCAGCACAAGCGCCAACACGGCACCTATAGCCTGTGCAATGATAAACATCAGCACTACAACCAACGCATCAACCCAGAAAGGCTGGCAGGAGGGATTATTTTTTTTCGTTCTTTGAGGCGAGGAGATAGGCTCCGTTGCAACCTCGTTTTTAATATTTTCCGTCATAATACAAAAGGGATAAGGATTGTTTTAACTCTCCACAAAGTTAAGCATTTTTTGCCAATCGTTGTTTTATTTAATTAAATTTCATTAATTTTGTCCGATTATCGCCTATAATATTACATATTTATGCAATCTTACGTTATTGTAGGCATTATCGCAAGCGAAAAAATTTAAGTCAAGAGGATATACAAATGGCAAAAGTAATTGCGTTAGCAAATCAAAAGGGTGGCGTAGGAAAGACCACCACCGCTATAAACCTGGCCGCATCGCTGGCGCTGCTGGGCAAGAAGGTTCTTCTGCTCGACGCCGACCCGCAGGCAAATGCCACTTCGGGATTGGGCTTCGACATCGAGTTGGAGGGTATCTACGAGTGTCTGGTGGGCGAGAAGCGTGCCGAGGAGGTGATCCTGCAGAGCCCCGACATCAAGAAGTTGTGGGTACTGCCCTCGAGTATCGACCTGGTGGCAGCCGACACGGAGTTGCCCAAGATGGAGAACGGCCACCACATCATCAAGAATGTCATTGAGCCCGTGCGCGATCGATTTGACTACATCCTCATCGACTGCTCACCCTCGCTCGGCTACACGACCGTAAACATACTCACGGCGGCCGACTCGGTGCTCATACCCGTGCAGTGCGAGTATCTGGCATTGGAGGGACTGAGCAAACTGCTCAACACCATCAAGATCGTAAAGAGCGGCCTTAACCCTGCGCTTGAAATTGAGGGTTTTGTACTGACAATGTATATGCGCAACCGCCTGAACAACCAGGTAGCAAACGAGGTGCGCGAGCACTTCGGCCCGCTGGCTTTCGACACGGTCATCCAGCGTAATATCCGCCTGGGTGAGGCCCCCTCACACGGCAAGCCAATTATGCTCTACGACGCATCGGCTACGGGTGCGGTGAACTACCTCAACCTGGCCAAGGAGCTGCTCAAGCGCAACCGCAAAGCAAAACAAGAAAAGAAGTAAGATATGAAACAGAAAGGTTTAGGCCGAGGCCTGGATGCCATTTTCGGTACGGACAAGGTATCGGTGAAGGCTACTCCTATGAACCAGATGGCCGAGATCGCCATTTCGGCAATTATACCCAACCCCACACAGCCCCGTACGCAGTTCGACGACGAGGCTCTGCAGGAGTTGGCCTCTTCGATCCGTCAGCTGGGCGTGATTCAGCCCATAACGGTAAAGAAGCAGGGCGAGCAGTATATCATCATCAGCGGTGAGCGCCGCTGGCGAGCTTCGCAGATCGTCGGGCTGGAGACTCTGCCCGCATACATCCGCGAGGCTGACGACGAGAATCTGCACGCTATGGCCCTGGTGGAGAACATCCAGCGTCAGGACCTCAACGCCATAGAGATTGCGTTGGGTATGCAGCGTCTTATTGACGAGTGCGGTCTTACGCAGGAGGCTATGGCCGAGAAGGTTGGCAAGAAGCGTTCTACGGTATCGAACTATATGCGTCTGCTGAATCTACCCAACGAGGTGCAGCTCGCCCTGAAGGAGGGTCTCATCACTATGGGTCACGCCAAGGCTATCGCAGGCATCGACGCCGAGCAGCAGCTGTGGGCATTGAAGCGTTGCCTTAAAAAGGCCCTGTCGGTACGTCAGATGGAGGAGTTGGCCCGTAAGTTGGCCGAGCAGAGCGCATCGGAGCCTACCACAGAGGAGGAGTATCCCGAGTCATACTCACGTCTGGTGGAGCAGCTGGAGCCCTACTTCTCGGAGAATATCAGCATCAAGCGCAGCAAGAATGGCGGTGGCAAGATTGTTATCGACTTCCAGTCGGATGCCGATATCGATACCTTCATCGAGCGCCTTCGCCACAGACAACTCCTGAACCTGATTAATTAGGCATGAACACTACACCACGCTATCGACTCTTCAAACACAACCCGGCATCTATCAGCACGATGTCGGGCGGATGGCTACGCGTGGTTGTGATGGCCGTATTTCTCACTTTGTGCATCAATACCGATGCCTCGGCACAGGCACTGCGTCGTGGTCGTGCACAGCAGGTGACGGGCGGCATACTGATCGAGCGTCTGGACTCATTGGAGCAGGCCCGCGCCGACTCCATAGCCAACGTACCCGACGAATTGAAGCGTCTGAGCGAGAAACGAGCCAAGCAGATAGCCGACTCGCTGGCACGCGTGGCACGCCGCAAGGCTCGCGCCAAGGAGTTGGGACGACTGGACGACGATGGCAACATCGTCCCCCGCGAGAAGTGGTTTGGCGACTCGCTTTCGCTCTCGCGTATGACCATTGTGTCGGCCGTGCTACCCGGCTACGGTCAGATATACAACAAGCAGTATTGGAAGCTGCCCATACTCTACGGTACGCTCGGCACATCTATCGGTCTTGCAGCCCACTTCGGCAGTCGTCATAAGCCACTGAAGCAGGAGTTGGAGGCGATGTTCGAGAACGGAATGTCGCGCACCGAGGAGATGAACGCCCTGCAACGCCAGAAGATACGCGAGAACACCAAGAAACAGGTATTTATGTTTACGGCGGCCGCATCGTATCTCTACTTTCTGGGGGATGCAGCGATGAACTACGCCACGAACGACGTGTCGGACGTAAAGAAGGCTACTACCCTGTCGCTTATCTTCCCCGGCGCAGGGCAGGCCTACAACAAGAGTTACTGGAAGGTACCAATAGTCTTGGGAGGTATGGCTTCGATGATATATGTCATCGACTGGAACAACCGTGGCTTCAAGCGTTTCAAGACCGCATACTCGCTGCGTGCCGACTTTGACCAGCACCCCGAGAACTATCCCGACGGCGTGTCGAAAGATGAGTTCCGAGGTCGCTACTCGGCTACGTTCCTGAAGAATCTGCGTGACTCGTATCGTCGTAACCGCGACCTGAGCATACTGCTCACGGCGGGAGTATATATATTCCAGGCCATTGACGCCCACGTGGATGCACACCTCAAGGACTTTGACATTTCGGACAACCTGACGGTCGATATTGACCCTATGTTTGACTACCAATACACCCAGATCGGCGGTGCAGACCCCGTATTTGGATTCAACCTAAACCTAACATTCTAATATGATTCGAGGAGCAATTAAAATACTACTCTTTCTGGCGGTATGCCTTAGCGGAATAGATACGGCCGACGCACAGTTAATCAAACGCCGCAAACTATCGGTCAAGGAACAATTGGTGCTGGAGCGTCAGCGCATAGACTCGCTGACGTCGCTTCTGGCGACCTCGCGTGCCCGCGAGAACGAGCTCGAGCAGGCCTTGGAGGCACAGATGGAGGCAGAGAAGTATCAGCCCAAGGTTCAATTCTCGGTTGAGTACACACCCGCACACGCCGATTCGCTGGCCGAGCAGTTGAAACTGGAGCAGGTAAGCAACTCCTTCCAGAACTTCTTTGACGAGTATGTAAGCGAGCCCACAACGCTGAGCAGCGACTCTGCGCTGGACTCTCTCTACACGGCTCGCCTACAGTCGCTCATATCGCCCATACACCTGCCATACAACGAGTTGGTTCGTTCATACATCAAGCGTTATACCGACCGCTCGGGACTTATGAGCCGTGTGCTCTCACTCGCTCAATACTACTTCCCGATGATCGAGCAGGAGCTCATCAAGGCCGAGTTGCCCGTCGAGCTGCGCGCTATGGCCATCATCGAGTCGGCCCTGCAGGCTACGGCCGTGTCACGCGTCGGAGCCAGCGGTTTGTGGCAGTTTATGCCTGTGACGGCTCGTGCCTACGGTCTTGAGGTGAATTCGATGGTTGATGAGCGCTTCGACCCCGCAAAATCGACCGTAGCGGCGTGCAAGTACATGAAGGATTTGTACAATATGTACGACGACTGGAGCCTCGCCATAGCCGCCTACAACTGCGGCCCGGGCAATGTAAACAAGGCTCTGGCTCGCACGGGTGGCAACCCACAGTCGTTCTGGGATGTATATTGGCACCTGCCCCGCGAGACACGCGGATATGTACCCGCCTTCATTGCGGCATCGTACGCCTACGCCTTCCACGAGGCGCACCAGATAACATACTCGGAGCCACCGATGCCTATTGCGGTGGATACGATTCAGATTACACGTCTGCTCCACCTGGGCCAGGTAGCCTCGACGATCGACATCCCGACAGATGTCCTGAAGATGCTCAACCCGCAGTATAAACTCGACGTAATCCCTGCCACGAACAAGAATTATGCACTGGTGCTGCCTACAAACCGAATAACGGAGTATATCTCTCGCCAGGACTCTATATTTGCGAAGGATTCGATCTACCTGAAGGATTACCTCAACCCCGGCGCCGTGCAGAAGAAGATGGCCGAGGCAACAACCATATATCGAGTAAAGAAGGGTGACACGCTGGGTGCTATTGCACGCCGCTATGGTGTTACCACACGCCAGTTGATGACGTGGAACAACCTCAAAAGCGCCAACCGTCTCAGCATAGGCCAGCGCCTGAGAATCGAGAAACGATAAAGCGATGATCTACAACGATGGCGATACCATTGTAGCGGCGGCTACCCCTACGGGTGGTGCGCTTTGCGTTGTGCGCCTGAGTGGCGAACAGGCTATTGCCATAGCTGACAGAGTTTTTCGTGGCCGCAAATCACTACTTCAAGCCCGCACCGCAACGGTACATTATGGCCGTATCGTGGATGGCGAGGAGGTTGTAGATGATGTTCTGCTGAGCCTATTCCGCTCTCCGCATTCATATACGGGCGAGGATTCCATCGAGATATCCACCCACGGCTCTCGCTACGTCGTTGAGCGCGTCATAGCACTTCTTGTAAAGGAGGGTGCCCGTATGGCCGAGGCAGGTGAGTTTACGCGCCGTGCATTTATGGCAGGCCGCATGGATCTTGCGCAAGCCGAGGCTGTTGCCGACCTTATAGCGGCCGAATCGCACGCCTCGCACGCCATCGCAACAACGCAGATGCGCGGTGCATACTCCGACGAGTTACGCACGCTGCGCGATCGATTGCTACACATCACTTCGCTTCTGGAATTGGAACTCGACTTCTCGGAGGAGGATGTCGAATTTGCCGACCGCAAACAACTGCGCCAACTACTCGAACAGACACTTGCAAAGGTCGAAAGCCTCGCACAATCGTTTGCACTCGGAAATGCACTCAAGGAGGGTGTGCAGGTTGCCATCGTGGGACGTCCCAATGTGGGTAAGAGTACGCTATTGAACCGTCTGGCGGGAGAGGATCGCGCTATGGTGTCGGATATCGCAGGTACGACACGCGACACGGTGGAGGTATGCATCAACATCGGCGGTGTGATGTTCCGACTGGTTGATACGGCCGGTCTGCATTCGACCTCCGATCGTCTGGAACAAATGGGCATCGAGCGTACCGCCGAGGCACTGCGTAAGGCGCGTATAGTACTGTGGCTCACCGACAACGAAAGTTCTTGCATAGATGATGACCTTGTAGGTTATACACCCACCACGGAGCAGCACGTATATCGCATCATCACAAAGATTGACCTATCGCCCGCAACGTCGGACAAGCCCACGACATCACCCTATCCCACTATCCGCCTGTCAGCACTCACAGGCGAAGGCGTAGATAAGTTGCGCGATGCATTACACTCTTCTGCCGATGCTACGGGGGCATATAACGGTGATGTGATAGTCTCTAATCACCGCCATTATGAAGCTCTCCGCAAGGCACAAGAGGCTCTCGCAGCAGCACTCACTGCGTTACATAACGACATCCCGACCGATCTTATGAGCGAAGATATCCGTCTTGCCATCCACCACATAGGCACCATCACCGGCGAAATCACCTCGGACGACGTATTAAAGAATATTTTTTCACACTTTTGCATCGGAAAATAAATGGCACTTTTTTGAATTGAAAACGGATGCAAAGAAAACCGTATAAAACGCAAATATCAGCAATTAAAATGCTATAAAACAGCATATTGCGGTATTTGCGTTTCTTTGCATACGAAATCGTTGCTTATTTTGCAGTATCAGATATTTGTTTTAATTTTGTCCCCCAGATGGTCCCCCGAGACAAAAAAGGCACTAAAATTTTGTCCCTTTTTGTCCCTCGGGATTCTCGGGGGACAAAAATTGAAT
>JAFUOK010000001.1 GCA_017481925.1 Alistipes sp. | reverse complement strand
GAAAAGCCACCCTAGTGGAGGGTTAAAATTCAAAATTGGGCTAACGCACGGTAATTACTATAACGGTAATTAGCCGTTGTGTCTTGCCTCTCATAAAACAGGCGTAACGCCTGCAAAATTCAAAATTGGGCTAACGCACGGTAATGTCTCCTCCATTTTTCACCTTGTCAAATTATACCACAAATAAAACTTTTTTTTCCTCACGAAAAGATTAGAAAATTCAACATTTTTTTGTATTTTCGCGGCGGAAACAAAAAACAAACAATCTATGCATCAAATTGAACTATGGGCACTTATCCCATTCGCTCTTATGCTGTTAAGCATTGCCGTACTGCCGCTGCTGGCCGAGCATTGGTGGGAGAGCAATAAGCACAAGCTTTACATCTCCATTCTGCTGGCTCTGCCCGCAGGCATTTACCTCATGGCAAATGGTATGGGCGATAGGCTTGAGCATCAGATTCTTTTCGACTACATCCCCTTCATCGTACTGCTCGGTGCGTTGTTCGTAGTCACAGGCGGAATACATATCCGAGGCGATATTCAGGCTCGCCCGCTGAACAACACCCTCATAATGCTTGTAGGCTTTCTCCTGGCCTCATTCATCGGTACTACGGGAGCCGCTATGCTGACCATCCGTCTGCTGCTGGAGGTGAACCAACAGCGCAAATACAAGGTGCATACCATACTCTTCTTCATCGCTCTGGTGGCCAATTGTGGTGGTGTGCTCACACCGCTGGGTGATCCCCCATTGTTCCTGCTCTATCTGCGCGGAGCAGAGTTTGGCTGGTTTATGAACCTTCTGCCTGAGTGGGCCTTTGTGGGTGCCATATTGCTCATATTGTATCTTGCAATCGACTACTCATTCTACTACCGCAAGGAGCAGACCGTCGATATTATGGCCGACGTACACGAGAAGCGACCCATAACCATCACGGGTAAAATCAACATCATCTACCTCGTGGGCATCATCCTCTCTGTATCGTTCCTCAACCCCTCGTATATCCCTGCAATGGGCGACCACCACTCGCCTATTTACATACAGTTCTTGCGAGAGATAGCCCTCATCGCACTGGGTGCAATGTCTTGGCTGACAACGAGAAAGTCGATCCGCCAGGATAACAAATACTCTTGGGAGCCAATCATCGAGGTGGCATACCTTTTCATCGGTATTTTCGTTACGATGACCCCTGCACTGATCTACCTCAACGCCCACGCGGCAGAGCTTGGTCTAACGGAGCCGTGGCAATTCTACTATGCATCGGGATTCCTCTCGGCATTCCTCGACAACTCGCCTACGGCCGTGGCGTTCCACACCGTGGCGCAGGGTCTGCCCACCGCTTCGGGTGCGGTGCTGGAGGCCGGCATCGATGCAATGTTGCTGCGTGCCATTGCGCTGGGTTCGGTATTCTTTGGAGCGATGACTTACATCGGTAACGGGCCCAACTTTATGGTCAAGGCTATCGCCGAGCAGGCAGGTGTGAATATGCCGAGTTTCTTCGGTTATATGATCAAGTTCTCGCTCGTTGTTCTGCTTCCGATTTACATCATAGCACAACTGATTTTCCTATAACCACGGAACAAAATTTGCGAATTTTAGGCTGTCGGAGTTACACCGACGGCTTTTTTTTGTATCTTTGTGAACGACTATGAGAAAACTTTGGGGCATATTACTTTTTATCCTTGTCTGCAACGCCACTTCGCTGATGGCGCGTGTAGCCTCTATCGACCCCGCCACACGGGCACAGGTCATCTGCTACATCGACGAGCAGAGCGAGGAGGATGCACTTGACAACCGCCCCGAGTCATTCGGCATTCAGCAGAGCGAGACTTCACATGTAGGTCTCAACCACGCATCTCACAGCGACAAACACACATCTAAGAGCCAGATATCATCTGGTAGCCGTTCGCACTCTGCAATAGGCAGTAACCGGCTCAACCACAACGCTTATACGATCCATCACAGCCAATGCGAGATGCATAATTTCTCATCGGCGAAGGATCTCTACATCTATGCCTTTCGGCATATTATAATTTAGCCAACATACATCATACCACAGTCGCCGCCTTCCCCTTCAGGAAGGTGACGTGCTATGCGTGCTTATGGCACAACCGAATCGAAAAAAAATTCGGCTTGCCGTCTGATGCAACGTTATGATGCATTTGTTTTTGTTTCCCCCTTATTTTCCCAAAGGCGGCAAGCCTTCTTTTAATAGTAAAAAAATGATGACTACAGCAATGATTGTGCTCTTTGCGGTGGGCTATGCCTGCATTGCATTGGAGCATAAAATCAAAATCGACAAAGCCGCCACGGCACTCTTTATGTTTGGTGCCATATGGTCGCTTTACGCCCTGCTCTCGGGCAGCGACTCGACGGGCACAGAACTATTGGAACATTTGGGCTCGACGTGTGAAACACTATTCTTCCTGATTGGTGCAATGACCATCGTCGAACTGATTGACACTCACGGAGGTTTCGGCATCATCACCGAACGCATCACAACACGCAACAAACTTCTGCTGGTGTGGCTCCTGGCCTTCATCACATTCTTTATGTCGGCCGTACTGGACAATATGACCACCACGATTATTATGATTATGATGCTGCGTCGCATCATCCCCGACGCTCGCGACCGCTGGATATTTGCCGGTGTGATAATCATCGCAGCTAACAGCGGTGGCGCCTGGTCACCCATTGGCGATGTGACGACCATCATGCTCTGGATGCGTGGCAACGTAACGGCTCAGAGTCTTATAGTATATCTCATCCTGCCCTGTATCGTATCACTGCTGATTCCCGCCTATATGGCTACGCGTATGCTGCGCAGTGGCGAGAAGATGCTCCCCGAGGTGGATCGTACCGTGCCGCTGCCCGATGGCATCGGCAAACGTTTCAGTCGTGCGGTACTCTATTCGGGTGTTGCAGGATTGCTCTTTATTCCCATCTTCAAGAGCCTCACAGGACTGCCACCTTATGTTGGTATGATGCTGGTGCTGGGCGCATTGTGGATTCTCACGGAGTGGGCCTACGACAAGAAAAAACGAGGCATGGAGGAGGAGCACAAGCACCGTGTATCGAGGGTTTTGGCCAACATTGATATGCCCACGATTCTCTTCTTCCTCGGTATTCTGATGTCGGTGGCGGGCCTGCAGTCGGCTGGTCTGCTCAACACGGCGGCAGAGTGGCTCGACAAGAACGTACACGAGGTGTTCACCATCACATCGGTGGTGGGTGTGCTGTCATCGGTTATTGATAACGTTCCTCTTGTTGCCGCTTGTATGGGTATGTACCCCGTAGCCGACACGGCAGCAATTGTCGCAGCCGCCGATCCCTCCTACACCGAGATGTTTATGCCCGACGGACTGTTCTGGCTATTGCTGACCTACTGCGCCGGCGTGGGAGGCAGCATACTTATCATCGGCTCGGCCGCAGGTGTGGTGGCTATGGGTCTGGAAAAGATTGACTTCACGTGGTATCTGAAGAATATCTCGCTGATGGCCTTCCTTGGTTATGTGTCAGGAATTGCAGTAATATTCCTGGAATCGCTGATACTGATGTAGCAATTTTCCTTTGGCCACGTAGCAAAATTTAATAAAAATTTATAGCTGTCAGTATTGCCGGATAGCCACTTTTTATATCTTTGCACGCAAATTTTCAGCCTCGCTGATCACCCTTTGATGGAATGGGAACTATTGGCGAAATAGGCACGATCGACTTTTAGGTCGAACAGGTTTTATTATCGTGTTTACGACGCCTACTACTCCCATTCCGTTATCTGCGGATCTCTCTTCCCGTGTGGAGGGGAGGTTTTTTCGTCGAAATATACTCCTTTTCGGTTTTTTATTCGTATATTTGTCGGTTGTATGCGCATTATGCGCGCGAGGGCGCGTAAGCCTCACCCAAATTATGATAATTAACAAATAAAACTATACGATTATGGTAGCAGACAAGTACACACCGCAAGAGATTGAATCGAAGTGGTATGAGTATTGGATCGACAACAAACTCTTTCACTCGGAGCCTGATGCTCGCGAGCCCTACACTATAGTTATTCCGCCACCCAACGTGACGGGTATGTTGCATATGGGTCATATGCTTAACAATACGTTGCAGGACGTGCTTATGCGTCGTGCTCGTCAGCAGGGCAAGAATGCCTGCTGGGTGCCGGGTACTGACCACGCCTCGATTGCTACCGAGGCCAAGGTGGTGGCCAAACTCGCTGCCGAGGGTATCAACAAGGCCGACCTTACACGCGAGCAGTTCCTCGCCCACGCCTGGGAGTGGAAGGAGAAGCACGGAGGCATCATCCTCCAGCAGTTGCGCAAATTGGGTGCATCGTGCGACTGGGATCGTACCTGCTTCACGATGGATGAGGCTCGCACCGAGAGTGTGATCAAGGTATTCTGCGACCTCTACGACAAGGGTAAGATCTACCGTGGCGTACGTATGGTAAACTGGGACCCCTCGGCAAAGACCGCCCTCTCGGATGAGGAGGTGATCTACAAGGAGTCGCAGGGCAAGCTCTACTACCTGCGCTATCAGGTGGAGGGCACGGACCGCTACCTCGTAGTGGCTACCACACGTCCCGAGACTATCCTGGGCGATACGGCCGTATGTCTTAACCCCAACGACGAGCGTTACGCCGACATCCCCGAGGGTGCGCGTGTAATCGTTCCGTTGGTAGGTCGTTCGGTACCCATCATTCGCGACGAGTATGTAGATATTGAGTTCGGTACGGGTGCGCTGAAGGTGACGCCTGCACACGACGTGAACGACTATATGTTGGGCGAAAAGTATGCGCTCGAGACCATCGACATCTTCAACGACGACGGTACGATCAACGACAAGGTGGGTATGTACGTAGGCATGGATCGCTTCGAGTGCCGCAAGGTTATCGAGGGCGATCTGCAGGCTGCCGGCCTTATGGAGAAGGTCGAGGCTTACACCAACAACGTGGGTTACTCCGAGCGTACGGGCGTAGCCATCGAGCCCAAGCTCTCGATGCAGTGGTTCCTCTCGATGAAGGAGATTGCAGAGCCCGCAACAAAGGCCGTTCTGGAAGATTCTATCAAATTCATCCCCGCAAAGTATAAGAACACCTACCGTCACTGGATGGAGAACATCAAGGATTGGTGTATCTCACGTCAGTTATGGTGGGGTCAGCGTATCCCCGCCTACTATCTGCCCAAGGGAGGCTATGTCATAGCACCTACGGCCGAGGAGGCACTCATAAAGGCTCGCGAGAAGGCACAGGACGAGTCGCTGCAGTTGAGCGATCTGCGTCAGGATGAGGATGTGCTGGACACATGGTTTTCATCGTGGTTGTGGCCTATCTCTGTGTTTGACGGCATCCGCAACCCCGACAACGAGGAGATTAAGTACTACTACCCCACAGCCGACCTCGTAACGGGTCCCGATATTATCTTCTTCTGGGTGGCACGTATGATTATGGCCGGCTATGAGTACCGTGGCGACAAGCCCTTCGGCAATGTATATTTCACGGGTATCGTACGCGATAAGCTGGGTCGTAAGATGTCAAAGCAGCTGGGTAACTCACCCGACCCGTTGGATCTGATAGCACAGTATGGTGCCGATGGTATGCGTGTAGCGATGATGCTCTCATCGTCGGCTGGTAACGACGTGATGTTCGACGAGGCATTGTGCGAGCAGGGACGTAACTTCGGTAATAAGATCTGGAACGCCTACCGCTTGATCAACGGCTGGACTAACGGCTCAATACTTAGTGATATTAAAGAGCAACCTAAGAGTAACCAACTCGCCATTATGTGGTTTGGTAATGTATTATCGAAAGCCATTACCGAGATTGACGAGATGTTCCGTTCATACCGCATTTCGGAGGCATTTATGCGTATCTACAAGCTCTTCTGGGATGAGTTCAGTGGTTGGTATCTGGAGTTGGTGAAGCCCGCATATCAGACACCCATAGACCGCGCAACGATGGATGCTACACGCCGCTTCTTCGACTATCTGATGCGCCTTATCCACCCCTTTATGCCCTTCGTCACGGAGGAGATATGGCAGGATCTGGAGCCCCGCAAGGCTGGCGAGTCGATTATGTATGCTCCCATGCCTAAGGCCACGGCAGTGGATGAGAATCTCCTGATGCGTTTCGATCTGGTTAAGGAGATTATCTCTAACGTGCGTAACATCCGCAAGCAGCGCAACATACCTCAGCGCAAGACCTTGACGCTGAACTTTATCCTCGACGAGAACTTCCCCGCAGAACTCGCGGACGTAGTGGTTAAGATGTGTAACCTGGAGAATGTTGCCGCCGTGGAGAAGAAGAACCCTGCGGCAGAGTCGTTTATGGTCAAGACCACGCAGTACTTCATTCCGATGGAGGATTCGATCGATGTGGAGGCAGAGCTGAAGAAACTCTCCGACGAGCTCACATATCTCGAGGGCTTCCTCGCGAGCGTAATGAAGAAACTCTCTAACGAGCGTTTCGTGCAGTCAGCACCCGAGAAGGTTGTTGCCAATGAGCGTGCAAAGCAGGCCGATGCCGAGGCCAAGATTGCCGCTATAAAGGAGCGTATGGAGGCGTTGAAGTAATGCCCGTAGTAACGATATACACCGATGGCGCCGCGCAGGGAAATCCCGGTCGCGGCGGCTATGGTGTTGTCCTGCTGTCGGGACCTCATCGCAAGGAGCTCTCGGCGGGTTACCGCCTGACAACCAACAATCGTATGGAGCTTATGGGAGTATGCGTAGCGTTGGAGGCCTTGAAGTACGATGGCACGGAGGTAACATTATACTCCGACTCGAAGTACGTTGTCGATGCCGTGAATCAGCGATGGGTATTTGGTTGGGAGCGTAAGGGCTTTGCCGGCAAGAAGAACCCCGACCTGTGGATGCGTTTTTTGCGTGTTTACCGTCGCCATAAGGTACGCTTCGTATGGGTCAAGGGTCACGCCTCAACAGCCGAGAACAACCGCTGTGACGAATTGGTCGTAGCTGCTGCCAATAGCGGAAATCTTTTTGAGGACACGGGCTACACACCCGAAGGATAACAGAAAAACGAGCAAGATAACACACCCCATGAAACTCACACTCTTAGGCACAGGTACATCACAGGGCGTACCGACCATAGGATGCCGTTGCGAAGTATGCCGCTCCACAGATACGCACGACCAGCGATTACGCACGTCGGCTATGCTGGAGGTGGGTGAGTGTCGTATCGTAATCGACTGCGGCCCTGACTTTCGTCAGCAGATGCTACGCACGGGTGTGAGACAGATTGACGCCATACTGCTCACACACGAACATAAAGACCATACCGCAGGTCTGGATGATGTGCGTGCATTTAACTTTGTCGATTACCCTATCATCCGAGTAGTGGATATATATGCAACGGAGCGCACGGCTCGTACCGTTCGCAAGGACTTTGACTACGCCTTCGTGGAGAATAAGTACCGAGGAGTACCCGAGATACGTCTGCACGAGATAGATGGCGTAGCTCCTTTTACGATTAAAGGTGTAGAGATTATACCCATAGCGGGTCGCCACTCCTCACGCTTTGAGGTTACGGGCTTCCGCTTTGGCACGCTGGCCTATATGACCGACTTCAAGGAGATTGAGGATAGCGAAATCGAGAAGTTGAAGGGCGTAGAGGTGCTTGTAATCAATGCCCTGCGTTGGGAACAACACCCCTCACATTTTAGCGTGGAGGAGGCTTGCGCCGTGGCCGAGCGTGTGAAGCCACGACGTACCATACTTACCCACCTGTCGCACGACATAGGTCTGCATGCGCAAGCAGCAGGACGGCTACCCGAGGGTGTGGAGTTGGGTTATGACGGTATGGAGATAGAGATTTAGACTAATAACATACATTATATATGAGCAACAAACTTAATGGTAAGACGGTGGTAATCACCGGAGCATCGTCGGGTATCGGCGCAGCTATGGCACGCGAGTACGCGGCTATGGGAGCAAAGGTAGTTTTGGGCGCACGTCAGGCTGACAAGCTGGCCGCGATGTGCCGCGAGATAGAGGCCAAGGGTGGCAAGGCCGCCTGGTCGGAGTGTGATGTGACGAAGGTGGAGGATTGCCAGCGTCTAATACAGACGGCTGTAGATACATTCGGTGGTATTGACGTCTTGATCTGCAACGCAGGTATCTCGATGCGTGCGTTGTTTGACGATCTGGATCTTAGCGTACTGCACCGATTGATGGACGTAAACTTCTGGGGCACGGTATATTGCACCAAGTTCGCACTACCCTACCTTCAGAAGTCGAAGGGTTCGCTGGTGGGCATATCATCGGTAGCGGGTATTCACGGCCTGCCCGGTCGTACGGGTTACTCGGCATCGAAGTTTGCAATGACAGGATTCCTCGAAACCGTCCGCATCGAGAATCTGAAGAAGGGTCTGCACGTTATGGTTGCCTGCCCGGGCTTCACTGCCTCGAACGTACGCTTCTCGGCGCTCACAGCCGATGGCTCACAACAGGGCTCTACACCCCGCGAGGAGGGTAAGATGATGACCGCCGAGCAGGTGGCGCACATCGTGGCACGTGGCATAGCACGCCGCAAGCGTTTGTGCTTGATGGAGGCCGAGGGTCGTGCAACGCACTTTGTGAAGAAATTCGCCCCCGGATTGGTGGATAAACTGTTCTACTGGGTGATGTCGAAAGAGCCCGATTCGCCGTTTAAGTAAAGAAAAGAGCAATAGGTGTGATAGGTGCTATAAGTGTAATAGGCAGAATATCTATTATTTCCTCCTTATAGCACTTATTACACCTATTTCACATATAATAACGGCTACCCGTCTTCTACGCTTTGAGGAATATCTTCTTGCGATACATTACGTACAGGATCAAAAATATCGTACCCACCTGACACACCTGTAGCAAGACCTGATACCACGCCTGCCCGATATACTGTTCCAGTCCGTAGAGCAGCGAGTCGGCCAAGCCACGGAAATTTATGAGCTGCGAGAGCATATAGGCTGCTATTGAGTTCATGCCATAGACCTTAAGCCACGTGAGGTTGGCCTTCGTACCACGATAATCGACAAAGTAATAGGCTATGCCGAGCAGGATAAATGACACACCAGCGGCAAACAACGCCATCGACGAGGTCCATATAGTCTTGATAATTGGCATCCACACACTCCACAGCATCGCCACAGCCACCATCGCCACACCCACACCAAAGAACCAACGTAGCTTTCTCTCGCCCGTAGCCTTACTGCGTGCTATACGTCCTGCAAACATACCGCAGAGTCCCGTCACGGCGAAGGTGAGACTACTCAGCACCCAGGTGTAGTGGTAGCCCTTATCCCACACAACTACCCCATCCACAACCGTAGCGTGGTCGCGCCAGCGTCCCAGCACCAGACGGTCGATACCCTCGGCGAGATTGGTCTCGGGAGTATAGCTACCGCCACCAAAGCCACCAAGTTGCACAAACTCCATAGCCGCCCAATAAGCACCAAGAAGCACAACGGCTGCAACAATCTGTGTGCGCAACGAGGTAAAGAGATACATCACCGCCGCCACAGCGTAGCCCACGGCAATGGCTTGCAGGGTGTTGGTGTAGATATATATGTGGTCGGGGTCTAACGCCAGCAGGTTACCCTGACACATCATTCCGAAGATCCACAGCACCACCACACGGCGCACGATGCGCCACAAGGCTTGTCCAACTCCACCATCACGGCGATAACGCTCCAGAGCAAAAGGTATCGTAGTGCCCGCCATAAACATAAACAGGGGCATAATAATATCCCACGGCGAGAATCCCTCCCACTCAACATGGTGGAAGATCCACATCGCACGATCCATCCACTCCGTATCCACGGCCGAAGCTATACGGCTCATCAACGGCCCCAGGGCGACCAGAAAGAAGAGGTCGGCGCCTCGGAGTACATCTAAAGATTCCAAACGCTGTTTCATAGGCAGGGTGATTCAAAATGCAAAATGCAAAATGCAAAATTCAAAATTTTTCTTTCTACGTCATTACCCGACACCCGCAGGGTGGCGAAGGTAATCCTCCACTCTATCTTCGCTCACATCCGAGAGGATTCCCATCGTTGCTTTACAACGGGGAATGACATCTTCTTTATCTTTTTACTCAATCAACTTTTCGCAGTACAATAGCTGTGCGTGGTGTATTATAAACTTTCAGACGGGGGTACAGCTCGCCATCCTCGCCCACGACATTGAACGTGAAGTGCTCCTCGCCCACCGTCTGGCGATCAAGACCGCCAAAACGCTTTTCGTCTGACGACAGCACAACCTCATACTTACCAGCCTCACGAACAGGCAATTCATAGTCGGGGATAGCTGCCTCTGTGTGCCAGTTAAGCACAAATACAAGGTCACGGTGCGAATATACCATCGTCTTGTTCTGCTCGTCCATCAAAAGGTTATATGGGTAGCCATCCGACAGCACACGATGCTCCTTCATAAGCGCAATCATCGCCTCATCAAAGTCGGCAAGGTAAGCGTAACGCAGAAAGCCATTGTCACGCAGCGACCACTGACGGCGTGCATAGGCGTGCGAGTAGCCATTACCCTCACGCGGGAAGTCAATCCACTCGGGATGACCGAACTCATTACCCATAAAGTTAAGGTAGGCGTCACCACCCGTCGAGATAGTAAACAGGCGTATCATCTTATGCAGAGCCATACCGCGATCCATCACGGGCGACTCAAAAGCACGATCCATACCCTCATACATCAGGCTATCCAGCAGACGGAACGCTATGGTCTTATCGCCCACCAGCGCCTGATCGTGTGACTCGGCATAAGCAACGGTCTTGACCGATGGCAGGCGTGAGGTCATCACATCCCACATCTCCCAGATGTTCCACTCCTCGTCGGGGGTATCTTTGAGCATACGAATCCAGAAGTCAGGTATCGCCATACCCAGACGGTAGTCGAAACCCACACCGCCATCATTGATGGGCGAGCAAAGAGCAGGCATACCACTCACATCCTCGGCTATGGTCACGGCCTTCGGGCGGGAATCGTGCACAAGGCGGTTCGCAAGTGTGAGGTATGTCACAGCATCCAGATCAACACCCTCATCGAAGAACCGCTCACGCGAATCGAAGTCGATATATCCACGGTGGTAGTATAGCATAGAGGTCACTCCATCGAAGCGGTAGCCATCGAAGTGGAACTCATCGAGCCAATACTTAACGTTCGACAAAAGGAAATGCTCCACACCACCCTTGCCGTAGTCGAAGACCATCGAATCCCAATACTTCTGATAACCCGCCTCACCAGGTTTTGAGTAGTGATGACCCGAACCATCGAGATCAAGCAGACCCTCGTTCATATTCTTCACATAGTGGGCGTGTACCAGATCCATAATCACGGCAATACCCATCTCGTGTGCCGCGTCGATAAGCGACTTTAACTCCTCGGGCGTACCGAAACGAGATGAGGGCGCAAAGAAATTCGACACATGATAACCGAACGAGCCGTAGTAGGGATGCTCGGCTATGGCCATCAGCTGCACGGCGTTATATCCCGCCTTAGCGATGCGGGGCAGCACCTCATCGCGAAACTCAACGTACGTGCCGACCTTCTCCTCCTCCTGCGCCATACCTACGTGCGCCTCATATATGAGAAGATCCTCCTGCGGAGCGCCCTGCCAAGCAGTATCTTTCCACTTGTACGCCTCGGCGGGATTCCAGAATTGTGCGGTGTAGTTCTTCGTAACCTCGTCCTGCACCACACGTGTAGCGTAGGCAGGTATGCGGTCATGCCAGCCGTTCTTTCCGTGAACGTGCAATTTGTATAGCGAGCCGTGTGTCAGCAGATGACCATACATAGCCTCGGGCAGGAATATCTGCCACACACCACCTGGGCCACGGTCTAAACGTAGCTGGGTGCGTTGCCACGAATTGAAGTCACCAAAGATAAATACATCCTCCGCCTCGGGCAGCCACTCGCGGAACCACCACCCCTCGAGCGTATCGTCCCACTGCCAGCCGTAGTAGCGGTAGCCATTGGCATAATCAACGATTGTGGAGGCCTGCCCCTCGATGGCCTGCATACGCTGCAGATAACGCTCATGACGATCCCATATCTTATCAGCCACGGGTTGCAGCCACTCATCCGCAGCCACAACAGGCAGTAAAGGTTTTACATTCTGCATAGAGAAATTAAGTTAGTTTATACACAAATATACAATTTTTTTGCGTATCTTTGTCCAAATTGTTATGAAACAATTCGATTATTAACTAATAAATAACTTAAACTTATGTTCAAAGGACATCCCAAAGGTTTGTTTGCTCTCGCATTGGCCAACACGGGTGAGCGCTTCGGCTACTACACTATGGTGGCTGTGTTCGCACTCTTCCTTCGTGCTAACTTCGGCTTGGATGCTGGTGTAGCAGGCACAATCTACTCTACCTTCCTCGGCTTGGTATATTTTATGCCGCTGATCGGTGGTATCTTGGCCGACAAGTTCGGTTTCGGTCGCATGGTAACAATCGGTATTACCATTATGTTTGCAGGCTATCTGCTGCTCTCTGTACCCCTGGGTGGCGACACTCTGGCTATGGTTGCAATGCTCGGCGCATTGGTTCTCATCAGCGTTGGTACAGGTCTTTTCAAGGGTAACTTGCAGGTAATGGTGGGTAACTTGTACGACGATCCCAAGTATGCCGACAAGCGCGACTCTGCATTCTCGCTCTTCTACATGGCTATCAACATCGGTGCCTTGTTTGCACCTACCGCAGCCGTAGAGATCAAGGAGTGGGCAGAGACCTCGCTCGGTTACTCGTCTAACGACGCTTACCACTTCTCATTCGCCGTGGCTTGTGCATCGTTGATTCTTTCAATGGCTATCTACTACATCTTCCGTCCTACGTTCCGTCACGTTGAGGGTGGCGTACGCAAGGCCGGCGTAGTGAACACCGAGGAGGAGCTTACTCCCGCCGAGACCAAGGCTCGCGTAGTAGCTCTGTGCTTGGTATTTGCCGTTGTGATCTTCTTCTGGATGGCATTCCACCAGAACGGTCTGGCTCTGACTTACTTCGCTGACGAGTTCACCGCAAAGACCTCGGAGGGCGTACAGAGCATGGCATTCAACGTATGGAACCTCGTGGTTGTTATCATTGCCGTTTATGCTGCTTTCTCTGCATTCCAGAGCGAGTCAAAGAATGGTAAGTTGCTCTCATGGGCTGTTGTTCTGGCAGCTGTTGCATTCCTCGTATGGAAGGCTCTCAACGTGTCAGGCACGGTAGATGTAAGCGCACCTATCTTCCAGCACTTCAATCCCTTCTATGTGGTTGCTCTTACTCCCGTATCAATGGCTATCTTCGGTTCGCTGGCAAAGAAGGGCAAGGAGCCCTCAGCACCTCGCAAGATCGCTTACGGTATGTTGATCGCAGGTTTGGGCTTCGCAGTGATGGCATTTGGCTCAATGGGTCTTCTGACTCCCGATGAGCAGGCTGCAGCTGGTGCTAACGGCACATTCGTATCGGCTAACTGGTTGATCTCAACCTACCTTGTATTGACCTTCGCAGAGTTGTTACTCTCACCTATGGGTATCTCATTCGTATCGAAGGTTGCTCCCCCGAAGCTCAAGGGTATGATGATGGGTGGCTGGTTCGTGGCTACCGCTATCGGTAATATGCTCGTTGCTGTAGGTGGTCTGTTGTGGGGCGGTCTTCCCTTGTGGATCGTATGGTCAGTATTTATCGTACTGTGCTTGCTCTCAGCAGCGTTCATGTTCGCTATGATGAAGCGTTTGGAGAGCGCTACAAAGTAGTGACACCTTATATATAATAAAAATCCGACTCTCGGCGTGAGGGTCGGATTTTTTGTTGTGGGTTTGTTATAAGTGTTATAGGTGTTATAAGTGAAATAGGTGCTATAGGAAGATGTATTACACTTATTACACTTATTACACCTATTACTCCTATACTCTACATCTTATCATCTATCGAATTGCCCTGAATGGTTATCAGGCGCACCTTCGACGTAGGTTCGTTGGAGTATATCTGCACCGCCTTATGGAAGATACCCTCCTCCACCTTGTGGGGCTCATACTTAATCTTTATTACGGCCGATTTGCCCGGCATCACGGGCTTGCGCGAATAGGTGATGGTCATGCACGAGCACGACTTGGTAATCTTCTTGATCACCAGCGGCGCATCGCCCTCGTTCTTAAAGCGAAACTCCTTGATCAGGTCGCCACCCTTACGCTTCACATCGCCGAAGTTGTGATGTGTCGAGGTATCGAAAACCATACGTGGCCCACGCTGCTGCGCCCACGTGCAACACGCCACCAGGGCAAATAATAGTGTTAGTAAAACTCTACGCATAAGCATTAGTTCAATCTAAAGTTATAGGTTATCGTGCCACCCTGCGCAAAACTGCGACTCTCGGTAAAGCGGGCACGCTTGGCCGCCTCGATAGCTGCGGCAATAAGTGCTGCATCGGACGATGTAGAGCCCTTGGGCTCATAGGCAGCCGATGTCACCTGACCGTGCTGATCTACGGCCACACGGATAACAATCTTACCGCTCGCATTGCCCGGATATGAGGGCACGGGCAGATTACCCACCAGACCGCGACCACGCAGACCCTCATCCAGCTGATCGTTGCCGATGGGGTTCAGGCCACCGCCGTCACCCTGCGCAAGGTTTTCTTCGCCCTGCTGAGCGTAGGGGTTACCCAAATCCTCGGGCTCGTCCACGCCGTCAGAGTTACTCTGGAACATAGCACGGCGATTGATGGTCTGCGTCTGAGCATCCGTTCCCGACACCTGCTGCGAGTTCTGCACCGTGGTGGATATACGCTCGTGGCGTGGCGCCTCGTTGCTGATAACGGGCTGGGGCGTGGGTGGTTCCACCTCCTCAAACTCGATGACCATCATCTCGGGCACCTCCACAACAGTTATGGGTATGTAGATAAGGAGCAATAGCGCCGCAACCGCTATGGCGTAGATAGCCACCGCTACCCCACCATACAGCCTCGGGCGATCGTCCTTTTCGTCGTAATATTTCATAATTGAATGCAAAATTACTTTGGCTAACGCTTGGCAATTACCACAACGGTAATTAATCGCTATACGTCACCTTTCATAAAACACCCGTCACGGGTGCAAAATTCAAAATTAGGCTGACGCTCGTTAATTATTAACGCTATGCGTTACCTGTCACAAGAAATTATCATCCCCACCAAAGCACTAAAAAATGCTATAACGGGAGGGATTACAAGGCTTGCGACGAAGAGCAAAGCGGAGCATACAAGAAGTATGTGAGCATTTGCTCTTCAAGCGTAACGCAGTAATCACCCCGTTAGAGTATTTTTTAAGGTTGGGTTGCGGCAATGAGTTTATAGCCATTGTCCTTGGCTATATTCATCACCTGCACAATCTCATCCCACTTAACGGTCTTGTCGGCGTGAAGCGAAATAGTAGGCTCCTCCTGACCCGCAAGGCGGGCACGCAGAGCACGGTCGATACCCTCACGTGAGCCGACATTCTCCAACTCCACATAGTAGCGATACACGCCGCCACCCGCATCCTGAATAGATACGGTGGTGATAGCCTTATCCTTGAGCTGATTGGCGCTCTTGGGCAGCATCAACTTCACGGCATTGGGGTTGATCAGCGTGGTCGCTATAATCATAAAGATCAACAGCAGGAACATCAAGTCGGTCATCGACGACGATGCAAACGAACTATCAACCTTCGAACCTCTTTTAATTGCCATAGCGTACTATTTTACGGGTTGATTCAAAATATCCATAAATGCGATTGAGTTAGCCTCCATCTGGAATACGAGCTTCTCGATGCGAGCCACCAGATAGTTATAGCCGAAGTATGCGGGGATACCCACAACAAGACCCGCAACGGTAGTAACCATCGCAACGTACATACCACCCGAGAGCAGCGACATATCAACAGTACCACCTGCGGCGGCCATATCCATAAAGGTCTGCACCATACCGATAACCGTACCCACGAAACCGATCATAGGCGCACCACCGGCGATGGTAGCAAGGAACGGAAGACCATTCTCAAGCTTCGACACCTCGAGGTTAGCGACGTTCTCGATAGCGGTCTGGATGTCGCTCATAGGACGACCAATGCGCTCGATACCCTTCTCGATCATACGGGCAATGGGGGTATTGGTCTTGCGGCAGAGATCCACAGCAGCGCGGATCTTACCATCAGAGATATAGTCGCGGATGCGGTTCATAAAGTTCATATCCAAGCCCGATGCCTTGCGGATAGCCATAAAACGCTCAACGAAGATAAAGACAGTAATACCTCCCAGCAAGAGCAACGGCCACATCAACCAACCGCCCTTCATAAAGAGTTCCCAAAGACCCATACGGGTTACCTCCGATGCAACCTCACCTGTTGCAACAGCTGCCTCTGCAGCCTGAATGAAATCGATCATAATTGTTTTTCCTTTAAATTTATTTAAGTTTTTATTTGTTTACTTTGTCTGTGCCAGCGCTAAAGATGGCTGTGTGTTTACCTTATCTATGCCTTAGTTTAATAAGTGTTATAGGTGTTATAAGTGTAATACCTTTTTACTGTTGGGTGGAGTCGCGTTCTATAATTTCGGCCTGTTCGCGCTCCACTGTAGCAAGGCTATCGCGTAGTGCCTGCTCGGCCTCCAGCTGCTCACGCTTGCGGCGGCTCATAAATCGCTCGCGGATGCGGCGCTTCAGATCCTCCCAATTATTGAAATCCTCCTTATAATATATACCTACGCCCGTCTCCTGCAGACCCTGGTTCTCGTCAAAGCGGTCGATAGTCTGCGTGAAGCCACGCAGTTTGAGGTTGCCCGCACGGTCGATAAGCCACGTAATATAAGCCTCACCCATAAAGTTAGACATATTACTACTCTGCGCCATCTTATTATCCACCAAATAGTTACCCTCCAACTCCACCAGCAGGCGGTCGTTCACCAGACTCTTCGAGAAGCCGAAATCGATCTCATCGCTCGTAAGCTCGGAGCGGGGACGGTAGCGCAGGATGATATTATAATCATCACTCGAAAGCCAGTTACTCAGCTGGTTCGACAATAACTCAAAGCCCGTAGTAGCTGATGCCGAGGCACCGATGCTCGACGAGGTCGAAGAGTCGGAGTAGAAGGTACCGCTGACCAGAAGGTACATAAACTGCGTAGCGATAGACTGCTGGTTATTCAGAAGGTTCGACACCGCATTCTGAATCTCCGTATCGACGTTGGGCACCTTGATATCGAAGGTCACCGTAGGTGCTGTCAGGCGCTCCGTAAGATTGATGATACACTCCACAGGCACGGCACGCGTAACGTTATCCAGCGTAGTAGAGGCCAACAGCGGCTGCAGCGAAGCCTTTAGGTTGTACACTGCATCAATATTCAAGCGTGCATCCAACGGATCACCCGTCCACTGGATCGTCGATCCACTATTAATAACGAATCGCTTGTTGATAATATTTTGCAGCGTGAAGAGGTAACTACCCTCGGTAATGGTGTAGTCGCCATACATATCAAATATATTGGCATTAGGCTCGATGCGTATATTCAGGCGGCCATCACCCCTGGCTCGGATAACGTCACCTACGGTGGGGTCGATAACCAACTGCACCTCGGCATTAGGCTCGGCCGTGAGGTCGATGTTGATACTCATATTGCCTGCGCCCGACGACGACGTGCGACGTGTACGACGCTCAAAGGCCATCTTCTTACGGGCAAGGTAGTTCGTAGAGTCTATCTCCACACCCGGCTGCTCAAAGACCACAAAGTCAGCCGAGGCGACATCGCTCTTACCCGACAAGGGCATAAAGAACTGCGAGGCTCCAGCCGTAGTGGCCACAATATCCATATTATTTCCGCTCTTATCGCCCGTCAGAGTTGCCGTACCCGAGCCATATACCTTACCGTAGAAGAGGTCGTTATCCTGCGCCGTAGTGTTGAGCACCAGCATATTGCGTGGCACAACACGCATCGTGTAGGCGATGTTTGAGAGGTGGTTAAGATCGAGATCCATTGTCAGCGTACCCGAATTCTGCTCGGCATCATATACACGAACGTTCGAAGCACGGAAGTGGTTGTCGGCCACCGTGACCGTAGCCTTGGGCACCGAGTAGCGCACACGTGTAAAATCAACCATAGTCGAAAGGTCGCTCACCTCAACCTTACCGCTGAGCGTAGCATTGCGGCGCTGTCCCTCGATCGAGAGCGTTGCATCGGCCCTTCCCTCGGTGCCCGATACGACACTCGTAAGCAACGGGTCGAGCATACCCATAGGCAGATTCTTAAATGTTGCATCGGCCGAATAGCGAGCCGTACGGGGCGCATAATAGCCCTGTACGACACCCTCATTGGTGCGTAGGTTGCGCATATCTACACGGATACGCTCCTGCTCAATATCCCAACTCGAAGTGATGCAGAGAGGTGCTACCGCCGTGCCATTCACACTCATACTATCTATATCCACGTCAGCCATAATCGAGGCGTGATTGAATGCCGACTTAAGCGACGCCACACCATTGGTACGTCCCTCCACCTCATAGCCCATACGGCGGGCAAAACCCATAAAGGGCGAGAAGTCGAAATCGCGCAGGGTCATCGTCAAAGAGTCCTCGTCGCTGTGCGACATCACACCATCCAGATGCAGTGACTCGCGACCCGAGGCCACGTGGAAGTTACGCACGGCAATACGAGCTGTATCGAGTCCTATCTGCTCGGATGTGATTCGCCACGGACGCCCTGCGGCGGTGATGGTTGTGGGATACAAGGTAAGATCCACGTGTGGCATATTAGTGAGCTCCTCGCGCGTAAGATGCGCCTGCACAACCACCACACCCGATAGTGAGTCATTACCCTCATTGAAGCCTGCCGAGAGCAGCACACGGTTATTCTTCGCTCCACCCATAACCGACAATCGCGGCAGATGCAACGGGCCGGCATACAGATCATCCGAAACGACATACATAGCCAGCGAGTCGCCCTGGTTCGTCACGTTCACATTAAGGCGTGTTGCCAGCAGCTTATTACGCTCCACATAGTCCGACTCGGCACGCAGCGAGAGGTGATTCGACGAGGGGTTCATCACAAAGTTCAGGTGCGAGCCTCGCGCCAGCTGCAAGCCCTCCGATATGGCGTTGAGCAGAGGGTCAATATCCTTGACGGTAAGCGAGAGAGCCGAGTAGCCGTCGTCGTCACTACTCTTGTATGATGCGCTGGTCTGGAGTCCGGGCAGATACTTTGCCATTGATGTTTTCAAATAACCCACCACATCGGCATAGCTCGTCGGACCCGTAAATGTAGCATCGGCAAAATCCGACGTAAGCGTGAGCGAACGCTGTGCGCTGTCGTTATTTGCCGCGAGGCGTATCTGCGAGGTCTGCAATGTGTCGGCGTCGTAGATGTAGTGACCGCCATCGATGGTGAGCGAGCCGTTCAGATCGTCGAGCGTGCGACCTACGGCATAGAGTTCGGCATCGAAGCGCAAAAGCGACGTGGTGTCACGCTGATTAACGTTCATAGCGTGCAGGTCGGCCTCATCGACATTAAGATGCATATCATACATCGGTCGTTCACCATTAAAGTCAGCTCTACCCGTGAGTGCAAAACGCAAAGGGAAAGACTCACTCTTTATGGTACCAGAGAAACTTTTGTTTACAACCGTACCGTCGATGGTAAGGTCGGAGTATTGCGCATCGTTGAATTGCATCTGCTGCACCGTGCCATTTACCGCACCACGCAACGATGAAGATGTAGTAGCGCCATTGAATGCCACAACGCCCGTCACGCTACCCAGCGTAGGGAACTGCAACATATGACCAAGTTGCAGATGGCGCAACTCGGCATACGCCTCAAGAGAGGATTGTGCCGCCTCACCCTCAACACGAGGCAGGGGACGACGCTCGGCCGTAAGCGAAGCGTTACCCGACTGGGTGGTGAGCATCATCTCGGCATCAAACTGCGCAAAGCCGCCATCAAAGCGACCCGCACAAATAATCTCGCCCGCAGCGTCGGCCATCGAAAGCACTCGCTCGGGCAGTTGACGACCCGTAATACTTGCCAGCAGGCGTGCCGCATCGCCTTCGGTGGTGAGCAGACGTTTCAGGTCGAGATTCATCGTGCCGTGACGCACGTCGGGAAGTCCTCGCAGACGCACATCGCCACGCAGTGAGGTGTGCTCGCCAAACGAAACGTTATCCACACGCACCATCATATCGGCCACCGTACCATCGACCGTAGCATTCACATCACGTAGGAGTATATCCCACGGCAACATACGCGGAGCGAAGTGAGCCACATCGGACGATGACACAACACTTTTGAATATCTCGCCCTCGATACGTACGTTGTGAATAAAATCTTTATATGCCGCCCAATCCTCGCCACGCAGCGTGAGCGAGCGCAGACGAATATCCGAACGCTCGGCCATAACCTCGAAGTCGCTGAGGTTGATCACACCTCTGTCCACTTCGAAGCGACCCGTGAAGTTCTGCACCATAAAGCCACAGTGCTCCACAGCCGAGAAGTTGCGTATATATCCGCCGATACGGCTGCCATCGAGCGTGAAGTCATCGACCAGCGCCGACATATGTTCGATGTGCATATCGCCATAGTCGATACCGTAGCCCGGGTGGCGATGTTCGTGTTGCTCGATTACGAGGTTTATATCCTGCATATAGACATCATCCACAGTAAGCGCAAAGCCGCCCTTGCGTTCACGCTCCTTGCGTGAGAGGCGGTTTACCACCTGCTTGATGTTCATCTCCCCCTCGGGAGTCTCGCGGATATTGAGGTGGGCACCCGAAATGGTACCGTTACGCAGCGTGAGTCCATTGCCGCCATTAAGACCCGAAAGGAATACCTTCAGGTTATCCACATAGAGCAGCGTGTCCTGCTGGTAATCCTCCACATAAAGACCCTGCACACGCAGACTGCCCAACGCACCCAGACGGATGCGGTCGATCTCCACGCGGGTATCCAGTTGCTTTGAAATATACGATGTGGCACGGTCGATAAGATAGTTCTGCACCGTGGGTAATTCGACGAGCAAAGTGAGCACAATAGGGCAAAATATCAGAAACAATAGCGTGACTGATAGTGCCTTTAACAATATTTTTGTAACTTTGTGCATTCAACAATGGTCATTAAACCTACAAATGTAAAAATTTTTCTATTAAAAATAGAAAAAAAACGCTTAAAAGCACACTTATGGATATAACAATTCTCGGCATTGAGTCTTCGTGCGACGATACGTCGGCTGCCGTCATACGTAATACCACGCTGTTATCGAACGTGATAGCCTCGCAAGCCGTGCACGTAAAGTACGGCGGTGTGATACCCGAACTCGCCTCACGTGCCCATCAGCAGAACATCATCCCCGTAGTGGATACCGCCCTCAAGGAGGCGGGCGTGACGGTGGACAAGATCGACGCCATAGCCTTTACGCGTGGCCCCGGCCTGCTGGGTTCGCTTCTGGTCGGCACATCGTTCGCCAAGGGGCTATCCATTGCAAATAACATTCCGATGGTGGAGGTGAACCACCTGCAAGGCCATATACTCTCGCATTTTGTCGATCTGCCCGACAGGGAGCTGCCTCACCCCTCGTTTCCCTTCCTGTGCCTGCTGGTCAGCGGCGGACATACGCAGATCGTGAAGGTGAACTCTCCGCTCGAGATGGAGATCATAGGCTCGACCATCGACGACGCCGCAGGCGAGGCCTTCGACAAGTGCGCCAAGGTAATGGGACTACCCTACCCCGGTGGCCCCGTGATCGACCGTCTGGCAAAGGAGGGCGATTCTTCCGCTTTTGCATTTTCCAAGCCTCACGTAAAGGGTGAGTTTGACTACTCTTTTTCGGGACTGAAAACATCGTTCCTCTACACACTGCGTGACCGCGTAGCCGAGGATCCCGACTTTGTCGAGAAGCACAAGGCCGACCTCTGCGCATCGCTGCAAAAGACGATTATCGACATTCTGCTCGATAAACTTATCAAGGCAACCAAAAAGCTGGGCATCAAGGATGTAGCCATTGCCGGTGGAGTATCAGCCAACTCCGGACTGCGTGAAGCCGTAGCCGAGGCAGGTCGTCGTCGTGGCTGGCGAACGTTCATCCCCGAACTGAAATTTACCACCGACAATGCCGCAATGATTGCCATCTCGGGATATTACCGTTATCAGGAGGGAATGATCTCCGATTTAAGTATTGCACCTGTTGCCCGATTGGAAGAAATTTTGTAAATATTTCTACATATCACACTTTGAAAGCCATCCATTGCGGGTGGCTTTTTTGTGACCCATCGAAAGAAAAATAAAATATTTTATTTCAGATTTTGAACATCGGTAGAGATATTTTATTACATTTGCGGAAGCCAAACCCGCACGAAAGCGGGAGGTTCAAACACATAATACAAACAGATGAAAACATTGAAGATTGGAGACCTCTTGGCACGTGTACCCATCGTGCAGGGAGGCATGGGCGTAGGAATCTCGCTATCCGGCCTGGCATCAGCCGTAGCCAACGCAGGAGGTGTGGGAGTGATCTCAACAGCGGGATTAGGCGTTATTTATAACGAAATCTCAAAAAACTTTAACGAGGCGAGTATCTATGGTCTTCGTGAGGAGTTGCGCAAGGCACGCGAGGCTACGAAGGGTATCGTGGGTGTGAACATTATGGTGGCACTCACAAACTTTGCCGATATGGTTCGCACATCTATCGAGGAGAAGGCCGACATCATCTTCTCGGGCGCAGGACTGCCGTTGAATCTCCCTTCGTTTCTGAAGGAGGGCTCAACCACAAAACTTGCCCCCATCGTATCGTCAGCACGTGCCTTGAAGGTTATCTGCCGTCGTTGGATTGGCGAGTATGGCTATGTGCCCGATGCAGTGGTTGTCGAGGGTCCCAAGGCGGGCGGTCACCTCGGTTACTCGAACGATCAGATAAGCGACCCCGCATACTCACTCGAGAAGATTGTTCCCGAGGTGGTTTCGGCAGCACGCGAAATTGGCGAGCAAAATGGACGTTACATCCCCGTGATTGCTGGCGGCGGTATCTATACGGGCGAGGATATTCACAATATTATGGCTCTCGGAGCCGACGCAGTGCAGATGGGTACACGCTTCGTCACTACCGAGGAGTGCGACGCATCACCGCTCTTTAAGCAGAGTTACCTGGATGCGAAACAGGAGGACATCGAGATCATCCAGAGTCCCGTGGGTATGCCCGGACGTGCGGTGCACAACTCGTTCCTCGAGAAGGTCAAGCAGGGTCTGAAGCAACCCAAGTCGTGCCCGTTCAACTGCATCAAGACGTGCGACGTGACACATTCGCCCTACTGCATTATGCTGGCTCTGTACAACGCTTTCAAGGGCAAGTTGGAGAATGGCTACGCCTTTGCGGGTGAGAATGCGTGGCGCTGCGAGAAAATCTTAAGCGTCAAGGAGTTGATCTCGTCACTCAAAGCAGAATTTGACGCAAAGGTGGCATCGCTTGAGGCGCGTATTGCAGAGAGATAGAGATTGTTTATTTTTGTTATAGCGGATAAGACTGTCGGTCGCTGGACTCGGCAGTCTTATTTTTTACACCTAATTTTATAATAAAAATTAGGAAAAGAGGACAACGAAACGATTTTAAGCATATCTTTGTCCCGAAATTGACATAAACTAAACAACAAATATTTATTATGGAGAATCTTAATGCGAAAGAGGTTAAGGAGATTGTGATCCGTTTCTCGGGCGACTCGGGCGACGGCATGCAGCTCACGGGTACCCTCTTCTCGAACACGTCGGCACTCGAGGGCAACGGCATCTCGACCTTCCCCGACTAGCCCGCCGAGATTCGCGCACCGCAGGGTACGGTGGCAGGTGTATCGGGTTTCCAGGTACATATCGGTGCGGGTAAAGTGACCAACCCGGGCGATTTCTGCGATGCACTCATCGCTATGAATCCCGCAGCCCTGAAGGCCAACCGCAAGTGGTTGAAGAAGGATGCTACGGTTATCATCGACGGCGACACCATCACCGAGGATAACCTCAAAAAGGCAGGTTTCACAACACTCGATCCTATTGCCGAGTTGGGTCTGGAGGGTTACAACATCGTAGTTCCCGACATCACCTCAATGACCAAGGCCGCTTTGGCCGACATGGGACTGGACAATAAGTCGGTCGTAAAGTGCAAGAATATGTTTGCACTCGGCATCTGCTTCTACATCTACAATCAGCCCGAGGATTACGCAAAGCGTTATATCGACTCAAAGTTTGCAAAGAAGAACCCCGCCGTGGCCGAGGCTAACAAGCGTGCCATCGATGCAGGTTACAACTATGCAGCCAATACACATCAGTTTGCCAACACATATCGCCTCGCATCGGTTCCCATCGAGAAGGGTACATACCGTTCAATCAACGGTAATGTAGCAACAGCGTGGGGTCTTATCGCTGCGAGCGAGAAGGCAGGACTTCCGCTCTTCTGCGGTTCATACCCCATCACCCCCGCAACGGTTATTCTGGAGGAGTTGGCAAAGCACAAGAACCTGGGCGTAAAGACCGTGCAGGCAGAGGATGAGATCGCAGGTATCTGTACCTCTATCGGTGCAGCATACGCAGGCAACTTCGCTGTAACAACCACATCAGGTCCCGGTCTTTCGCTCAAGAGCGAGGCTATGGGTTTGGCCGTAATGGCTGAGTTGCCCCTCGTAATCGTGGATGTTCAGCGTGGCGGTCCCTCAACGGGTCTTCCCACAAAGACCGAGCAGAGCGATTTGATGCAGGCTCTCTATGGCCGTAACGGCGAGTGCCCCGTGGCAGTTGTCGCAGCCTCATCGCCCAGCGACTGTTTCCACTACGCATTTATGGCGTCGAAGATCGCCATGGAGCACATGGTGCCCGTGATTCTCTTGACCGATGGCTTCATTGCCAACGGCTCGGAGCCCTGGCGCATCCCCT
>JAFUOK010000015.1 GCA_017481925.1 Alistipes sp. | reverse complement strand
GGAGAGTGAGATGTATCAGATTAACTTCTCGGCCGAGAGCCCCAACCCCAAGCAGGGTAAGTCGGTTTTGGTTATCTCGGCAAGTCCGCGTCGTGGAGGTAATACCGATCTTTTGTGCGATGAATTTGCGCGTGGTGCCGCGGAGGCTGGCGCGAAAGTTGAGAAGGTGTTTTTGGATGACTACAAGATTGATCTTTTCCGCGAAATTGATACCTATATGCAGCCCGACTCGGTAGCAAAGGCACAGGCAAGAGACGATGCCTACATAGTGATTAATAAGATGTTGCGTTCGGATGTAATCGTGCTGGCAAGCCCCGTATATTACCTCAATATCAACGGTCAGATGAAGAATCTTATCGACCGTACTTTCTACTGTTTTATGCAACTCAAGGATAAGGAGTTTTATTATATCACAGCAAGTGCCGACGTAGAGTCGTATGCCGCAGATTGTGCCGTTGAGGGCTTCCGTGGTTTTGTGCGCTGTCTGCCCAATCCTACCGAGCGTGGAATGGTGAGAGCATTGGGTATGGGCCGCAAGGGCGGAGTTGAAGGCTCGCCTTATATGCAGCAGGCATACGAACTGGGCAAGGGCGTGTAGTCGCTTGCGGATTAGTATTTTTTTAGAGTTTGTTATGGAGTATATTACATTAAACAATGGCGTGCGTATGCCGCTGGCTGGTTACGGCGTTTATCAAGTTTCAAAGGCGGATTGTACGCAGTGTGTGTTGGATGCTATCGAGGCGGGTTACCGTCTGATTGACACCGCGCAGAGTTATTTCAATGAGGCCGAAGTTGGCCAGGCCATCGCCCGCTGTGGTGTTCCGCGTGAGGAACTCTTCATTACCACTAAGGTTTGGATCGATAACTATGGCTACGAGAAGTGCCGTGCCTCGGTGCTGGAGTCGATGCGAAAGTTGCAGGTAGAGTATCTCGACCTCATCCTTTTGCATCAGCCCTTTGCCGACTATTATGGCGCCTATCGAGCATTGGAGGAGCTCTATGCTGAGGGTAAGGTGCGCGCTATTGGCGTGTCGAACTTCTACGCCGACCGTCTGGCTGACATCTGCCTTTTCGAGCGCAAGGTTATCCCGCAGGTGAATCAGGTGGAGGTCAATCCCCGCAATGCTCAGTTTGCGGCGCAGCAGACTATGCAACATTTTGGCGTTCAGATTGAGGCGTGGGCGCCTTTTGGCGAGGGTCGCGACGGCATGTTCTCGAACGAGGTGCTGGTGGGCATCGGTCAGAAATATGGCAAGAGCGTAGCGCAGGTAATCCTGCGATGGCTTACTCAGCGTGGCGTAGTGGCGTTGGCAAAGTCGGTGAAGAAGGAGCGTATGGCGGAGAATATCAATATCTTCGACTTCACCCTCTCGGAGGAGGATATGGCTGCAATTACTTCGCTCGACCGTTCGGAGAGCCTCTTCTTCTCGCATTACGACCCCAAGATGGTGGAGTGGTTCGATGCAACGGTCAAGAGCCGTCGCGAGAATCAAGGATAGGAAGAATTGGTAGAATAGACCTCGTTTGACAAAAGTTGCCGCCGCGTGGTGGCAATTTTTTTTGTTTTCTGAGGCTTCGTTCGGATGGAAATAATCATAATTTGAGCCGCCACACCATTCAGAAATGGCGAAAGACGAATTTTTCCGAAGGAAAATAGGGCTGGTCTTGTAAAAAATGACTATTTTTGTCAAATTGTATCAAGATTATAAACGAAAACATATAGACAATGGCTTTACAATGTGGTATCGTAGGTCTGCCCAATGTGGGTAAATCGACCCTTTTCAACTGCCTGTCCAACGCAAAGGCGCAGGCTGCAAACTTCCCTTTCTGTACAATCGAGCCCAATGTGGGTGTTATCACTGTGCCCGATGAGCGTCTGGTGCGCCTAGCCGAGATTGACAACCCCAAGAAGGTTATCCCCACCACCATCGAGATTGTCGATATCGCTGGTCTGGTGAAGGGTGCCTCGAAGGGCGAGGGTTTGGGAAATAAGTTCCTTGGCAATATTCGTAACACCAACGCCATTATTCACGTTTTGCGTTGCTTCGAGAATAGTAATATTACTCACGTCGATGGCACGGTAGATCCCGTGCGTGATAAGGGTATTATCGATACGGAGTTGCAGTTGAAGGATCTGGAGACCGTAGAGAATAATATCGGCAAGTGTCAGAAGCAGGCCGTAGCGGGTGACAAGAATGCTAAGCGCAAGTACGATTTGCTCGTTCAGTTCAAGGAGGCGCTGGAGCAGGGTCGCTCGGCACGTACTGTCGAGACCGACAAGGAGGAGCGTAAGTTGGTGGCCGACCTGAATCTTCTGACCGACAAGCCTGTGCTCTACGTTTGCAACGTCGATGAGGCTTCAGCCGTTACGGGTAATGCTCACACCGAGGCTGTGAAGGCTGCTATTGCTGATGAGAATGCCGAGATGCTGATCGTTGCGGCGGCTACCGAGGCCGACATCGCCGAGTTGGAGGATTACGAGGAGCGTCAGATGTTCCTTCAGGATATGGGCTTGGAGGAGTCGGGTGTGGCTCGACTGATCAAGGCGGCATACAAATTGCTTAACTTGCAGACGTTCTTCACCACGGGTGCCGACGAGAGCCGTGCGTGGACATTCATCAAGGGTATGAAGGCTCCGCAGACGGCAGGTATCATCCACACCGACTTCGAGCGTGGATTTATCCGTGCCGAGGTTATCAAGTATGACGACTACGTTACTCTCGGCTCTGAGAAGGCTTGCCGCGATGTGGGTAAGATCGGTATCGAGGGTAAGGAGTACATTGTACAGGATGGAGATATTATGCATTTCCTCTTTAACGTTTAAAAATTGCCTTGTGAGTTCTTTCTGCGTTACGCTCGTTTCCGAAATGCTCATTTACGTCATAGTAAACTCCGCTTTCGGTAACTTCGCAAGTCTTGAAATAATCTCACAACTCAATTATTAAGGGAGTGAGGATAACGTCAAAACAACCTCACAAATCAAATGTTTTTGGGAGATATATTCAAGCCTTGAAATAATCTCACAAATCAATTATTAAGGGAGTGAGGATAACGTCAAAAACAACCTCACAACTCAAATGTTTTTTTGAGGGAGGGCTGTGTTGAAACAATATTGAGCGAAAAAGTATAAAAAATTTTGAATTTTGAATTTTGAATTTCTCTGCCTTATGAAACAAAATTTGAAGTATCTAATCATCGGTTTGGCCATCGTTGTGGCGGCGTGGTTGTTGGGTCGTGCCTACACCTATAAGTTCCGCGCACAGGACACTATTGTTGTTACAGGTTTGGGTGAGACGGAGTTCGCATCTGACCTTATCGTGTGGGATGGCGAACTGTTCTACGAAACGCAGGATGTGGCTACGGGCTATGCACAACTCGAGCGCAACAAGCAGAAGGTGCTGGAGTTTATCACTTCGCGAGGCGTAGCAGAGGAGCAGATAGTTTTCAAATTTGTGAATGTATATAAGCAGAGCGAGCCCGTCTATAACGCCAATGGCAACTATGCGGGTCAGCGTTTCACGGGTTATCGTTTGAGCCAGGGTTTTACCATTGAGTCATCGGAGGTGGATAAGGTCGAGAATATCTCACGTGAGATTTCATCGCTCATAGCGCAGGGCGTCTCGATTGAGGCTTTTCAGCCTTCGTATTACTACACAAAGCTGGACGATGTGAAACTGTCGCTCATCGAGCGTGCCTCGGCAGATGCACGAGCACGTGCCGAGAAGATTGCCGATAATGCCGGCACAGCCATCGGTCGTGTAGCCTCGGCACGAATGGGAGTATTCCAGATTACGGGAGCCAACTCCAATGAGGAGTTCTCGGCGGGAGGTTCGTTTAATACCTCTTCACGCCAGAAGAAGGCTCGCATTACGATGCGGGTAGAGTATCGCGTTAAATAAAATTGACAAAACTACTACCTACTATGGATATTTGGAGAAAGTTACAGATTGCAAATGTGGTGTTAGCCGTAGTGGCGGTTGTGTTGAGTGTGGCAGCACTGTATGCTACCAATGTTATCTATTGGGCAATGTGGGCGTGGAGCTTGGCGCTGTGGATGTTTTTGTTTTTAGGACCAATGCCTATTATTGAACGCAATAAGCGAGAACATCCTGTCGCGCTGGCGCTTTCGTTTTTGGTGGCAGTCTTGGTAGCGGTGAGTATTAACACTTGGTTGCAAGAGTTGTGCCCCGCAACCCACGGTTTTAGCAGAGGTGTGTTGGTCTATTCTGTGGCTTATGTCGTTCTCGCCCTTGCGTTAGCTGGTTGGCTAAAATTGAAGAAAAAATAGATAAGAAACCTAAAATAGAAAATTATGTCAAGAGAAGTTAGAGTTCGTTTCGCACCCTCGCCTACGGGCCCCCTGCATATGGGTGGTGTGCGTACAGCGCTTTATAACTATTTGTTTGCGCGCCGTCACGGTGGCAAGATGATTCTGCGTATCGAGGATACCGACTCACAGCGCTTCGTGCCCGGAGCCGAGGAGTATATCATTGAGTCGCTCAAGTGGTGCGGCATCGAGATCGACGAGGGTGTCGGCGTTGGCGGCCCTCATGCTCCCTATCGTCAGAGCGAGCGCAAGGAGATTTACCTCAAATATGCCAAGCAGCTCATCGACGCTGGTTGGGCTTACTACGCCTTCGATTCGGCTGAGGAGTTGGATGCTCTTCGTAAGGAGGCCGAGGCTGCGGGTCAGACCTTTGCCTACAACTACACCGTGCGTGAGAAGTTGGCGACCTCGTTGAGCCTTTCGAAGGAGGAGGTTGAGGCTCGCATTGCTCGTGGCGATCAGTGGGTAGTACGCTTCAAGATGCCCGAGAACGAGGTTGTCGAGATGGATGACCTGATTCGTGGCCACGTGAAGGTGAACACCTCTACGCTGGACGATAAGGTTCTCTATAAGAGCGCAGACGCTCTGCCTACCTATCACCTTGCAAACATCGTGGATGATCACCTGATGGAGATCTCGCACGTCATCCGTGGCGAGGAGTGGTTGCCCTCATTGCCGTTGCACTATCTGCTGTATCGTGCTTTTGGTTGGACCGACACACAGCCCGAGTTTGCTCACCTGCCCCTTCTGTTGAAGCCTACGGGCGGTGGTAAGCTCTCAAAGCGTGATGGCGACAAGATGGGCTTCCCTGTCTTCCCCTTGTTCTGGACATCGCCCACGGGCGAGACGGCTCACGGCTACCGTGAGGATGGTTACTTTGCCGAGGCATTTGTAAATATGCTGGCTCTGCTGGGCTGGAACCCCGGTACGGAGCAGGAGTTGTTTACGATGCAGGAGCTGATCGATGGCTTCTCGCTGGATCGAGTGTCGAAGTCGGGCGCACGTTTCCAGCCCGATAAGGCAAAGTGGTTCAACGCACAGTATATGCACCGCAAGACGGACGAGGAGTTGGCCACTCTGTTCCAGCCTATCCTCAAGGAGCATGGCGTGGAGACTACGGACTATTTGGCGGGCAAGGCCGCAGGTATTATGAAGGAGCGCGCATCGTTCATCACCGATCTGTGGGATTTGACCTCATATTTCTTTGTTGCTCCTACCTCTTATGACGAGAAGCAGGCGAAGAAGTATTGGAAGGGCGAGAATCCTGCACGCCTGAAGGAGGTGCGTGAGGTGTTGGCTTCGATCGATGACTTCTCGTTGGAGAATACCGAGGCTGTTGTAGGTGCCTGGATTCAGGAGAAGGGCTACGGCATGGGTCAGATTATGAATACCCTGCGCTTGGCGTTGGTGGGTGCCGGTAAGGGCCCCGGTATGTACGATGTGACGGCATTTATCGGCAAGGAGGAGTGCCTTAAGCGTATCGACTTTTTGTTGGAAAACCTTAAACCTATGGAGTAATGGAGATTTTGCAACATATTTGGGGTGCTACGCCCGAGGGCGAGGCCATCGTAATCTATACGCTCAAAAACGATCAGGGCTGCGAGGTACAGGTATGTAACATCGGTGCGGCTATCGTGTCGGTGAAGATGCCCGACCGTGAGGGTAAGATTGATGACGTGGTGTTGGGTTATAAGGATCCGATGAGTTACTTTGGCGATGGCGCCGCCAGTGGCAAGAGCGTAGGCCGTGTGGCTAACCGCATCGCAAAGGGACGGATGACGGTTGAGGGCGTGGAGTATTCGCTTGAAATCAATAATGGTCCCAACCATCTGCACGGTGGCTCGAAGGGTTTTGCCAACCAGTTGTGGGAGAGCCGTGTGGAGACCAATCGTGTGGTTTTCTCACGCGTATCGCCCGATGGCGAGCAGAGCTACCCGGGTGAGTTGTATGTTGAGGCTGCGTATTACTTTGGCGACGATAACGAGCTGGAGATCACCTATGCCGCCAAGAGCGACCGCACGACGGTGGTGAATATGACCAACCACGTCTATTGGAACCTCGCGGGCGAGGGTAGTGGTGAGACCATCCACAATCATGAGTTGCACCTTAACTGCTCACGTGTATTGGAGATGGATCCTACGCAGATCCCTACGGGTACACTGCTCGATGTTAAGGGCACGCCGCAGGATTTCACTTCGTGGCGACGCTTTGGCGACGACCTGCTCTCGGAGTTCAACCATATGAAGGAGTTCAAGGGCTACGATCATTTCTTCGTGCTGGATGGCTGGAAGCCCAATATCTTGTCGGAGGTAGGCGAGTTGCGCTGTGAGGCTACAGGCCGAAAGGTGGAGATTCTCTCGTCGCAGGCTGGAGCAATGGTATATACGGGTAACTGGTTGGAGGGTGGATGTCCCATTACCAAGTCGGGCGGTCGTTATAAGGACTATGCTGGTGTGGCTATCGAGTGCCAGAACTATCCCAATGCCGTTAATGAGCCGTCGTTCCCCTCGGTGGTGTTGCAGGCCGATGAATTGTATTGTCAGAAGATTGTATTTAAGTTAGGAACATTCTAATATGGAAGATAAGGATAGAGAGTTTTTGGCGTCGTTTGCCGAGAAGCTGGAGAAGACACTCGTCGATCAATGTACGGCCGATGAGTTGCTCGATGGCAAATTATTGGAAGTCGAGGAGCTGGATGAGAAGTGGCGTACCTCGGCACCCGAATATATGGTCGCTGCCGTGCCACAGATTGCCCAGTACCCTTCGGCAGCCATTGCGTGGGCCTGCTATGTAGGTATGGGTGCTGCGGTGCTGTGGGATAAGTCGTGGGGCGAGTATAAGGATGTGGAGGATTGGTACACCCTTATGGCCAAGCCTCGTGGCTTCGATTGCCTGGATGAGTATGTTATCGAGTGCCTTGTAGGACTTACGCTCGATAGCGATGCGAATAAGAAACTGGAATCGTCAATTCGCAAGGCTGCTAACACGGCACAGACGATGATCCGCAAGGAGGGCATCGAGCCGCAGAGTGTTATGGCGTTCCACCTCTTTGCCCGCGTAGTGAAGGTATTCTTCCGCCTGGGTGTTGCGCTGGAGTTGCGCCGTCTGGGTTATAAGTATGTAAAGGTGAATCTCAACGTGCAGGGCGAGGCTCCATTGTCGTAAATTCATTTTTATGCTGCGAAAATGCACTTTTATTCAAGAAATGTGCATTGTTATGTTGCAAATTAAGAATAAATTGCTATATTTGCAGTAACAAACCATTGGGACAATGACTATTTCATTCAACATCCACCACCACCATCATATCTTGCGAAAGATAAGGTAGGTCGTGCGATAGAGTGAAATGCAATATATAGGCTTACCTTATGGGGTAGGCCTATTTTTTTATTTTATTGCCCCGAATAGGTCGTCAGTTTTAAGAAAAGTTAGGTTAAAACAGAGAAAATATGTTAAGAATTGCTATTCAAACCAAGGGCCGTCTTAATGAGCAGAGTATGGAACTTCTGCACGAGATTGGTATTGATGTCGATGCTGCCAAGCGTAAATTCCTCTCGCAGGCAACCAACTTCCCTATCGAGGTGTTGTATCTGCGTGATGACGATATTCCGCAGGTGGTGGCCAACGGCACCGCGTCGCTGGGTATCGTGGGCCTTAATGAGGTTGCAGAGCGTGGTTGCGACGTTGAGGTGGTGAAGAAATTGGGCTTTGGTGGTTGCCGCATATCATTGGCTATACCCAAGGGCGAGCGTTACGACAGCGTGGAGTACTTTTGCGGTAAGCGTATTGCCACATCATATCCCAAGATTTTGGGAGAGTTCCTTGCCGGGCACGGTGTGAAGGCCGATATGGAGGTCATCACGGGTTCGGTGGAGATTGCTCCTGCGGCGGGCATTGCCGATGCAATTTTTGATATCGTATCGTCGGGCGGTACGCTCGTTACGAACGGACTGAAGGAGGTTGAACGGGTCTTTGAGTCGGAGGCGGTGCTTATCGCCAACCGTAACCTCTCGATGGAGGATCGTGCTTTGCTGGATGAATTACTGTTTCGCATCGAGTCCGAGAGTGTAAGCCGTGGTAAGAAGTATCTGTTGATGAATATCCCCACCGCATCACTCGATGAAGCCATTAAGATTCTGCCTGCTATGCGAAGCCCGACGGTTATGCCTTTGGCCGTTGAGGGTTGGTGCTCGCTGCACTCTGTGGTGGATGCCGCTTCGCTATGGGATAAGGTGCGCCAGCTGAAGGCTATCGGAGCCGAAGGTATATTGGTGCTGACGTTGGACAAGATAATTCCGTAATGGTATGAATATCTATGTAAACCCCTCGCGTGAGCAGTGGTCGGCGTTGTGTCGCCGTGCCGAACAGGATAACTCGCTCATAGCCGAGCGTGTGGAGGCGATTGTTGAACGAGTAATAGAGCAGGGCGACAAGGCTCTTTTTGCATTGGCCGAGGAGATCGACGGCGTGACGCTTAACTCTTTGCAGGTGTCGGCCGAGGAGTTCTCGGCGGCAGAGAGCGTTGTAAGTAGTGAGGTAAAGGCTGCTATCGAAGTGGCAGTGAGTAATATAGAGGCTTTTCACCGTGCTCAACTACCTCGTGAGGTGAAGGTTGAGACACAAGAGGGTGTCGAGTGTCTGCAACGCCCGGTGCCTATCCGCCGTGTGGGATTATATATCCCGGGAGGTACGGCGCCCCTCTTTTCTACGGTGCTGATGCTCGCTTTGCCGGCCCGCATAGCAGGGTGTGAGCAGGTGGTGCTCTGTACTCCGACCAATAAGCAGGGATGTGTAGCAGCCGAGGTGTTGTATGCTGCTCGCCGTTGTGGCGTTACGACGGTATATAAGGTGGGTGGTGCGCAGGCTATAGCCGCTATGGCGTATGGCACAGCCTCTGTGCCCAAAGTGGATAAGATATTCGGCCCGGGCAATAGATATGTAACCCTTGCCAAGCAGCTGGTGGCAGGACGCAATACCTCGATTGATATGCCTGCGGGCCCGTCGGAGGTGATGGTGTTGGCAGATGAGTCGGCTGATGTGGGCTTTGTGGCGGCTGATATGTTGTCGCAGGCCGAGCATGGCCGCGATAGTCAGGCTATCGTTGTCTGCTCAAGCCAGGCTATTGCCGAGGCGGTCGAGGCAGAGGTGGAGCGTCAGCGCGGGTTGCTCGCGCGTGCGGAGTATGTCGCCGAGTCGCTTGCCAATAGCCGTGCTATAGTCTTTGATAGCGAGGCGGATATGATTGCCTTTGCCGAGGAGTATGCCCCCGAGCACCTTATCGTCTCGATGAAAGAAGAGTGGGATGTCGTGGGGAAGATCTCTACGGCTGGTAGTGTCTTTGTCGGTAACTACTCGCCCGAGAGTGCAGGCGACTATGCCTCAGGTACTAACCACACGTTGCCCACGTCGGGCTGGGCACATTCGTGCAGTGGTGTGAATATCGACAGCTTTATGCGTAAGATGACCATTCAGCACCTTACGCCCGAGGGTATTAAAGCTTTGGCGCCTACTATCGTGGCTATGGCCGAGGCTGAAGGGTTGGAGGCGCATGCTGCGGCCGTGAGAGTGAGAATCGAAAAGAGTTAGGTTATGAAAGATATAAACAGATACGTAAGACGAGCAATAGCGGCACTGACGCCCTATTCGACCGCACGTGATGAGTATGAAGGCGAGTTGGGTGTTTTTCTCGATGCCAACGAGAGCCCATACGAGAATGGCTATAATCGCTATCCCGATCCGCACCAGAAGGCACTCAAAGCGCAGATAGCGGCAATCAAGGGTGTGGCCGTAGAGAATATTTTTATAGGCAATGGTAGCGACGAGGCTATCGACCTTGTCTTTCGTGTATTCTGCGAGCCGCGTGTGGATAATGTCGTAGCCATAGCACCGAGT
>JAFUOK010000014.1 GCA_017481925.1 Alistipes sp. | reverse complement strand
GGTTGATGCTCTCAACGTGGATAGCCTCCAAAACGGTGCGAACAAACTCCTCGCTCAGACCCATACGGCGTGTGATGGTGAGCATGCGGCGGCAAATATCCTCCCAGCGGTTGCTCTGCAGGATCGCCACGTTGTTGGCCTTCTTGATCTCGCCTATCTTGTCGCTCGTGTGCATACGGCGGTTCAGCAGGTCGAAGATCTCGGCATCAATCTGGTCAATCTGACGACGGCAGACGTTTAGTTCGTCGTTGAATTCGGGATCATCTGCCGACTTGGCACGCCACATGATGTTGTCAATCATCGTGATGCAGTCCTGCGGCGTAACCTGCTGTGCAGCATCGCTCCACGCCTTGTCGGGCTGTATGTGGCTCTCGATCATCATACCGTCGAAGCAGAGGTCGGCAGCCTGCTGTGCAATGCCCTGCAATAGAGGGCGGCATCCGCAGATGTGCGATGGGTCGCAGATCATCATCATATTGGGGAAGCGGCTGCGCATCTCGAAGATCATGTGCCACATAGGCGGGTTGCGGTACTTGCTGTCGCCAAAGTATGCAAAGCCTCGGTGTATAAGTCCTATATTCTCCTCGGGAATGCCCTCGTTCAGAAGACGATTCACGGCACCTGCCCACAAGCCCGTGTCGGGTGTCATGGGGTTCTTGACTAAAACGGTAATCTCCTTATTGTCGTGCAATGCCTCGGCAATCTCCTGCACGGCAAAGGGTGACACCGTCGTGCGGGCACCGATCCACAGAATATCCACGCCATGCTTTAGAGCCAACTGCACGTGTGCCTTGTTAGCCACCTCCACAGCCACGGGCAGACCCGTAGCCTCCTTGATCTCGTTGAGCCAATCCAATGCCGGCTCGCCAATACCCTCGAATGTGCCCGGATTGGTGCGAGGCTTCCATACGCCTGCACGGATTACATCCACCTTGCCCGAGCGAGCCAACTGCAAGGCCGTTTCGACGGTCTGCTCGTGTGTCTCGGCGGCACACGGACCTGATATGATTAACGGGCGTTTCTGCCCAAGTTTAAACGTTCCCATTTTTCCTAACCTTTTATTCAACCCTTGTGGGTTACTGTAAAATATCTCTAATCTTATTTGCTTTCTGCATAGCCTCCACCAATCCCTCGCGGTCGTCGCGCTCGATCATACGGCGCAGAATCTGCAACTGGTGGATATGCTCACGCAGTACATCCAGTACGTTGTACTTGTTCTCCAAGAATATGGGTGCCCACGTCTGCGGCAGACTCTTCGCCAGACGTACCGTACTCTCGAAACCACCACCCGCAAGGTCGAAGATATGCTCCTCCTCGCGTTCCTTCTCCAGTACGGTCAGAGCCAGCGCAAACGACGTGATGTGCGAGATGTGTGACACATAGGCGCAGTGCATATCCTGCTCCTCGGCCGACATATAGCGTATGGGCATGCCGAGTGCGCGATAGATCTCCTCGACCTTCTCCACGGCATCCCTATCGCTACGCTCTCGCTCGCAGATAACCACCGTGCGACCCTTGAAGGCGTCACGCTCGGCTGCCTCGGGGCCACTGTTCTCGGTACCCCACATAGGGTGTGTAGCCACCAGACGACCTCGGTTGGGGTGCATCATCGTGGCCTCGCACAACTCCTGCTTTGTGGAGCCCATATCCATCAGTATCTGCGTAGGGCGTATGCGGTTCAGAATCTTCGTAGCCATCAGGGGGATGGTATCCACGGGAGTGGCGAGGACTATCAGATCACTCTGCTGCAACGCCTCATCCATCGTGACGATGCGATCCACCAAGCCCAGCTCCAGGGCTTTCTGTGCGCTACGCTCCGAGCGGGTGATGCCCATCACCTCGTGGCAAAAACCTTTGTCCTTGAGGCTCAGGGCGAACGAACCGCCGATAAGACCTAAACCTATAATGGTTGCTTTCATCTTTTTTTACTTGTTAAAACGAGCCTTCACACGCTCTGCGGCCTCAGCCAGACGGCTTGCGGGCATACAGAGTGAGATGCGGATATACTTCGTACCCTCCGAGCCGAAGATGCCACCGGGGGTTACGAATACGTCGCACTCGTCCAGCACCTTATCCGAGAATGCGAAGCAGTCGCCCTCGAAATTCTCAGGCATAGCTGCCCATACGAAAAGACCTGCCTGACCCTTGGCATAGTTACATCCAAGCGCGTCGAGCAGTGCGTAGCCATTCTTCTCGCGCTCGTAGTATGTGGCGTTGAGAGAGTCAAACCACTCGTTACCCAAAGCCAATGCCTCGGCAGCAGCAGCCTGCACGGGGTAGAACATACCAGAGTCCATATTTGACTTGAAGCGGAGGATGTCGCTGATGATGTCGGCACGACCTGCCACAACACCTACACGCCAACCCGCCATAGAGTGACCCTTACTTGTCGAGTTCATCTCGATGGCAACATCCTTTGCTCCGGGGATAGAGAGGATTGAGAGCTGGAGGTTGTTACGTACGAAGCTATAAGGGTTGTCGTGAACCAGAAGGATGTTGTGCTTGCCTGCAAAGGCAACCAACTTCTCAAACAACTCAACCGTGGGGTGGGTACCCGTAGGCATATTGGGGTAGTTCACGAACATGAGCTTAACACCGCTCAAATCCTGCTTCTCGATCTCCTCGAAGTCGGGGTAGAAACCGTTGGCGGCGTTCAGACGATACTCCATAACCTCTCCGCCCGACAATGTCACCGCAGCACGGTAGGTGGGGTAGCCGGGGTTGGGAACCAACACCTTGTCGCCAGCGTCGAGGAATGCCATGCAGATGTGCATGATACCCTCCTTCGAACCCAGCAGAGGCAGAACCTCGGTCTTGGGGTCGAGCGTTACGTTGTACCACTTCTTGTACCAGTCGGCGTATGCCGTACGCAACAGCTCGCTACCGTTGTAGGGCTGATATGCGTGTACGTCGGGACGCTGTGCCTCCTTTGCCAGACGGTCGATAACGGCCTGTGCAGGGGGCATGTCGGGACTACCGATACCCAGACTGATAATGTCGCGGCCAGCCTTACGCAACTCGGCTATCTCGCGGTTCTTCTTTGAAAAGTAATACTCCTTGATGCTGTCCATTCTGTGCGAAGGGGTAATCTCTACCTTTGCCATAATCTCTTTGTGTTTTAGTTATTTATTAATTCTTCGTTGTTCTCTATTTGCCGCTCTTATACACTCCGTAAACGTGTATTTCGCGTGTTACCTCTTGCAAACGGTTAAGGTTAAGGATGTAATCATCCAAGCATGCAAACTCCAAGTCGATGTGGAACAGATAGTGCCACGGCTCACTCGGTATGGGGTACGACTGCAACTTCGAGAGGTTGATACCATCCAGACAACTCAACGCCTTGAGCAGCGAGCCCTCCTTGTGGTCGGTCTTGAAGTAGAGCGATGCTTTGTTGGCGTCATTGTCTATGTTGTGGTCGTAGCGCTTGAGCACCATAAAACGGGTATAGTTGCTCTTTATGGTGTTGATCTCGGGAGCTATGATCTTCAACCCGAACATCTCGGCGGCAAGTTCGCTCGCTATGGCGGCGGTGTGGCGCAGACCCTTCTCGGCTACACGTTTGGCACTGAGGGCTGTATCCTCGCTCTCGATAAGTTTCCACGGATGCTCGTCCAGATAGTCGATGCACTGCAACAGAGCCATAGAGTGCGACTCCACCTCACGAATATCCTCCAGCTCTACGTCGGGCAATACCATCAGGTTCTGCTTGATGGGCAGATACACCTCGCCTGCCACCTGCAGGTTCTCGTCTTGCAGGATACTGTAGTTGGGGATTATCGAGCCTGCGATAGAGTTCTCGATAGCCATAAGTCCCATATCGGCTTCGCCACGCTTGACGGCCGTTGCCACAGCGCGGAACGTGTCGCACGGAAGAATCTCGATATTGCGGCCAAAGTGCTCGATGGCTGCAATATGGTGGAAACACCCCTCGTATCCTTGTATTGCTATTCTCTGCATAAATGTCTAACAAAAAAGCCCTGACTACGTTCACGCGGTCAGGACTCTATAAACTTAATAATGAATGCACTCCATTTTTAGCATACGACATCCTGACCGTTCGCACGGTAATAGTAAAATCGCTTAAAATAAAAGTGGTTCATCATAATTATTCCAGGTTTTAGTGCATTCGCTCGGCGAATACGACTACAAATATATTGTAATTCGGCGATATATCAAAATTCTTTGCCGATATTTATGCAAAAAATTACTCAATATATTTAATTACCTCCTTGTTTCGGGGCTTCGCAGCGGGCTCCTCGTCGGGGTAGCCGATGCCGATGCAGAGCAGAGGCTCGTAACCCTCGCTAAAGCCCAACTGAGCAAGGAAGGGTGCGCCAACGGGTGTTGCAAGGAACGTACCAACGGGGCTTGCCATGGGAACGGTGCCCAGACCGAGTGACTTGGCAGCCAGCATCATATTCTCGGCCATCAAGCCGCAATCAACCTGAGTGAAAGAGCCGGGCTGGTTGGTAACCTTATGACCGATGACAATCACGGCGGGGGCATTGCGGAAGATATTCTTGAACGAGGGATCCTCGAACTGCTTAGCGGCGGGCGAACCAGCCTCGGCGTTCTTCTTCACGGCCTCCGTAGCGCCGTTGATCCACTCCTGCGAGGTAACCACGCGAACCTCCCACATCTGAGAGTTCATTGCGTTGGGAGCCCAGATGCCGCATTCAACCACCTGGTCGAGCAACTCGCGGGGTACGGCCTGATCCTTATATGCGCGGATACTGCGGCGCGACATTATTGTTTCAATTACGGGGTTACCCTGCTCCGTAGCGGGGGCGGGCTGCTCTGCCGTGCTGCACGAGAGAGCCATAAAGCCCATTGTCAATGCAAAAACTAACTTTCTCATATTCGATCTTTGGTTTAAGTTACGCTGGTTATAATTCTCGGGGATCTACAATGCCGTTCATCACGGCGTAGATAGTCTGACGGCCGATGGCCTTTGAGCCGATCTTTTCGCTCAGGTTGCGACGGTGGAAGATAACCGTCGGGGTCGATATGTTGAGCATGTCGGCAATCTCCTTATTTATATACCCCTTGACAATCAGCGCCAGCACATCCTTTTCGCGAGGAGATAATAGTTCCGCCTCTGACTGCGATTCTGTCTTCGGCTCCTCGATAGTGTGATGGGCGGTGCTGTGCATCATCAAAAAAGATTTGAGCAGCTCCTGCTCGGGCTGGCGGATATCCACCGTGCGACACCCCTCGGGCAGGGCTGTGTCGTCACCCTCGGTAAGTACTATGCAACGACGCAGTTGCGGGGCGAAGTAGGGCATATTCGCCTGCAACACCTGTGCTGCGACGAAGTAGTGGATAACCATCTCGGGCTGATCCTGAAGCATCTGCTCCAACGAGTTGTAGGAGAGAATCTCCACATCGCGGAACATCCCGACAAAGGGGGCTATATCCACTAAGATGGTTCTCATTGCCATACAGCACAACGAGTTGGGGTGTATTACGATTATTTTAGGCTTTGCACTCATATTGGCAAAGATACTATTTTCTTTGAAAAAACAAAACTATAATTTATTATAGTTGATGCGTGCCCACCATTATTATACCTTTGCAGCCGTAAATGCAAATCTATATATGAAGAAATTTTTACTATTTGTCGCTACCCTTTGTGGAGCCTTTTTTTCTGTCAATGGTGCTTACGGCTCTAATCACGAGCCTGAGCAACCCGATAGCGTGCAGCGTCACCTCTCGATTGACGAGGTGGGTGTGGTTGTGCGTCAGCCCAAGCAGCACTTTGGCCTTAAATCACAGCCTATTTCGTCGAGCGTTGTAGGTGCTTCGCTCTTAAAGCAGGAGCGCGTGCTCTCGATTAAGGACCTCTCGGCTGTCGTGCCTAACTTCTACCAGCCCGACTACGGCTCAAAGATGACCTCGTCGATCTATGTTCGTGGCTTCGGTGCCCGCATCGATCAGCCTATTATCGGCCTTACGGTTGATGGCGTGCCTTTCTTAAACAAGAACAACTACGACTTCGATATGTTGGATGTGGCGCGTGTGGAGTTGTTGCGTGGCCCGCAGAGTACGCTCTATGGTCGTAATACGATGGGTGGCCAGATGAATGTATATACGCTCTCGCCGATGAACTACCAGGGAGTGCGTGCTACGGCAGAGTATAGCTCAGGCAATACCTTCCGTGCCAAGGCGTCGTACTATGGTCGCACGAATAACGGCAAGTTCGGCTTCTCGGTGGGCGGCTTCTACAACCGTACCGACGGTTTCTTTACCAATACCTACAACGATAGCGATGTCGATTGGGGCGAGAGTAGCGGTGGCCGTCTGCGCCTGGTGGGCGATCTGGGTCGTGGTTGGGAGTTGGATAACTCGGCTTCGTTCAGCTATGATAACGAGGGTGGCTATGCCTATGCTCTGTACGATGTGGAGCAGGACGTAGCGGGCGATGTGAACTATAACAGTCCCAGCGGTTATATGCGCTATGCATTCAGCGACGGTCTGGTGCTCTCACACGCTGGCGAGAAGGTGAACTTCTCGGCAACAACTACATATCAGTTTATGCACGACCGTATGCGTATGGATAACGACCTCACGCCTCGCTCGCTCTTCTCTCTGGAGCAGGAGCAGCACGAGCACGCCTTCACGGAGGATATAGTTCTGCGCTCGAACGATAAGTCACGTCGCTGGCAGTGGCTCACAGGTGCCTATGGTTTCTTCAAGAAGATCGATATGAGTGCCCCAGTATATATGATGGAGGATGGTATCAACGACCTTGTGTTGGGTAATATGCCTGCGCAGATCAAGCGATTCCTCGCGATAGATCCCTTTACTATCAACAGCAACTTCGACATTCCGACCTATGGTCTTGCCCTCTATCATGAGTCATCACTGCGTGCAGGCGAGCGCTGGCGCTTTACGGCTGGCTTGCGTCTGGACTATGAGAGTACGAAGATGAACTACGATAATATGGCCACGGTGAACTATAAGTTCGATATGACGGCTATGAATCCCAATATCCCCGTGCTGAACCGTTCGGTGGATGTGCCTTTTACGGGTGAGGAGAAGTTGGATTATCTGGAGCTTCTGCCCAAGTTTGCAATCAACTACACTACGGGCGTAGGTGATGTATATGCCACCGTGACACGTGGTTATAAGGCGGGAGGTTTCAATACGCAGATCTTCTCGGATATTCTGCAAAATAAGACCAAGACCGCTATGATGGCCGATGCGATGTCGCAGATGCAGGGTATGATGGGCGGCGGTGGAATGCCCGGTGGTGCAGGCGGTGCTACGGGAGGTCGTCCCTCGACGGGCACAGACTCTGCCACTACGGATAACGCAGCATCGACGACCTACGATCCCGAGTATAGCTGGAACTATGAGATTGGTAGCCACCTCGCTTTTGCTGATGGTCGTCTGACATTGGATCTTGCAGCCTTTTGGATCGAGTGCCGTGATCAGCAGCTAACAGTCTTCCCCAATGGTCTTACTACGGGCCGTATGATGTCAAATGCGGGTAAGTCGCGTAGCCGTGGTGTTGAGCTCTCGGCAGCTTGGGATGTGTTTAAATTGACTTCGCTCAGCCACTTGCGCCTGACTGCCAACTATGGCTATACGCACGCCGAGTTTGTAGAGTTTAACGATGGCGTCAATGACTACTCGGGTAACTATCTGCCCTATGCTCCCCAGCATACACTTTCGTTGGGTGCTTCGTATAATTGGTGGATTGGCGGTAGCGTGTTGGATGAGATTGTCCTCTCGGCCTCTTGGCAGGGTGCAGGCAAGATCTATTGGAATGAGGAGAACACTCTGCATCAGAACTTCTACTCGCTGCTCAACGCATCGGTGGAGTTGCGTAAGGGCGACTTCTCACTCTCGTTGTGGGGTCGCAACCTGACCGATACCGATTATTACACTTTCTACTTCAAGTCGATGAACAACAATTTTCTTAACTACGGCAAACCCGCACGATTGGGTGTGACGTTGTCGTTTGCAATGTAGTGGATGTTTTATGATAGAAAAGCGCGAACCCTTATGGGCTCGCGTTTTTTATTTTAAGGTGTGGTGTGTGCAAAGAGGGTAAAACGTGTGAGTGGTTTAATATACGTTAGTGAATTATACCTTCATATTAGATATGATGAATAGTCAGTATCAGCAAGGTCTCTTTCCCCTTGGGAGATGCCAACCATTTTCACTTATATCGTTGTTATGTGTCAGCAAGGTAGTCAGTTGTGAAAATGTGGCATGATGTATTTATTTAATATTTCGGTGCTACGAAATAGTTACTCATAATGTGTATTTATATCAAAAAAACAAGGGCCACCCTGTGGGGTAGCCCTTGCAGTTATCGGTTATACTCTTAGTCGAGAATAGTAACCTTAATGTTGCGGAACCATACATCGTCGCCGTGATCCTGCAAGCCGATGTAACCCTCGTGATTCTCACCACCGCAGTTGTTCAACAGGTTGAACGCTACGGGCCACTTCTCCTCTGAGAACTTAGATGCCTGGAGCATCTCGGTCCACTGGGGAGTCCACAAGTGGTACTCTACAACGGGCTCGTCGTTCTGATAGTGAACAACAGTACCCTTGTAGCAAAGAATCTTAACCTTGTTCCACTCGCCGTGAGGCTTTGAGTTCTGGGGCTTCGCGGGAATCATGTCGTAGAGTGAAGATGACATACGGTTGCCATCCTTACCCAAACGTGCATCGGGGTGATTCTCGTTATCCAGCACCTGGCACTCAGGTGAAGAGATGTAGATAGGCTCGTAAGTGCCATCCTCCTTCTTTACCTCCTGAGCCAAGATGAAGATACCAGAGTTTGAACCCTTAGCAACCTTCCACTCCAACTCCAACTCGAAGTTCTTGAACTTCTGTGCAGCGAAGATAATATCGCCACCGTCAGCAACGTGTGCCTCGCCACCGCCTGAACCGTTGATCTTCAAGCAACCGTCCTCGATAGTCCAGCGAGCAGGAAGAGTCTCCATACCATAGCCACGCCAGCCCTCAGTGCTGCTACCGTCAAACAATACAACAGTGTTTGCATTGTCCTCAGCGGGAGCCTCGGCCTTCTTTGCGCTGTTGCCACCGCAACTTGCCAGCATTGATACCATAGCGGCCATCATCAAAATTTTCTTCATTTCGTAATTGTTATTTTAGTTAAACCTATTTAGGCATATCAGTAAGCTTCCAACCCTCACGGTAGTTGTGCTTGATCATCTCGGCAACGAACTCCTGTGCATTGATAGGATCGGTGTACTTAGTGGTGAATGTGGGGTGACCATCCTTCACTGAGAAGCTATCCTCGGTGATGATGCGGATAGTCTCATCAGGCTTGATGTTGGTGAAGCGCATGTTAGCACCGTCCCACTCCAAAGTCTTGTGCAGGCTCTGCAGACGTACTGCCAATACACCCATAACAACCATCTCGTTGAAAGGACCAGCCTCTGAGAAGTCAGAGTTAGTCTTTACGCGAGAGTTCTTGTTCTCCTTACAAGCGCGAACCCAATCCTTACCGTGTGAGAGCTCGACGTGGCGCGCACGCTTGGGAGTAGAGGGCTTACGACCTGAGAGGAGGTAGGGGTTACGGCCGTAGCAACCGCATACGAGTACATCCTTCGTACCGTAGAAGATTGCACCGCCACCACCATCGTTGAGGTTCTTGCCGGGCTCCAATCCCTCGGGACGAGGAGGAATCAAACCACCGTCATACCATGTAACGGTTACCTCGGGCAACTTGATGTTGTGGATGCTACCACGCTCGGGGTAAACCAACTTAACCATCTGTGCGTTAGGAGCGCAGTCGGTAAGAAGCGTTGTAGAAGAACCCTCAACCTTGGTAGGATACTGCAACTTCAGGGCCTTGAATACGGGGTGGAGGATGTGGCAAGCCATATCACCCAATGCACCTGTACCGAAGTCCCACCAGCCACGCCAGTTCCAGGGCTGGTAAATCTTGTTGTAAGGACGATACTTAGCCGGGCCGAGGAAGAGATCCCAGTTCAAAGTCTCGGGGATAGGATCAGTCTCGGTGGGAACCATCAAGCCCTGGGGCCAGATAGGACGGTCGGTGAAAGCATCTACGCGGGTTACCTCGCCGATCTCACCATTCCAGATCCAGTTACATACCTGCTCTACGCCCTCGGCTGAAGAACCCTGGTTACCCATCTGGGTAGCAACACCGGTCTTCTCAGCGAGCTTGGTGAGCAGACGTGACTCATATACAGAGTGAGCAAGAGGCTTCTCAGTGTAAACGTGCTTGCCCATCTCCATAGCGGCAGCGGTTACGATTGCGTGTGAGTGGTCGGGAGTAGCACACATCACGGCATCGATCTGATTGCCGATCTTGTCGTACATCTCGCGCCAGTCCCAGAAACGCTGCGCCTTGTTATACTTCTCAAACTGTCCCTTAGCATAGTTCCAGTCAGTATCGCACAATGCGACGATGTTCTCCTCTGCCAAGTCGCTGAGTACGCTTGCACCACGTCCGCCGACGCCGACACCTGCGATATTCAACTTGTCAGATGGAGCCTTGTGTCCAAAGGCTGCTCCCATTACGTTGTTGGGAACAACGGTCATTGCTGCCAGACCTACACCTGAGGTCTTCAAAAAGTCAGCTCTTGAGATCTTCTTTGACATGTTATAAGTTTTTTAGGTTAATAAAGGTTTTATTTTAAGCGTTTTTGCTTTTTCTTTTTTAGTCCACTTGTCGTTGTGGTGCATCTGTGCGTTAATATCTCACGCTTGGCAGGTTTTGCAGGTTCTGGATGCTTCGCTCGACACAATTCTTCGGCGGCAGAGAGTAACTGCTCACCTCCACGAATATGTCTTTCACGCCCGATCGCACTCCCTCGGCAATGATCTTGTCGAAGTCTATGCGACCGCTCTCGCAGGTGATACCGTAGTCGTGGATATGCAGCAGGTGTACTCGTTTGCCCTGTTGCTTGAGTAGCTGCACTATATCTACGTTGGCATCTGTCGCCTCGCGTGTGTCTATTTCGAGCGCCACCTTCTCCTTGTCGCACCCCTCGATTATGCGGTCAAGCACCGATGGGTTTTCCCGTATGGGGGTCATATCGACCTTGCGCGGGTGGAAGCAGAATTGCAATCCTCGCTCTGCCGCCAGGTCGCCTATGAGGTTGAAGTAGGCGATGTACTCGTCGATAACCTCGTCGGTAGGGTAGTCGGGCAGGCGTGACATCACTACGTGTCCGCAACCAAGACGTTTCACCTGATCGAGCGCCTTGCTCCACCATACTACGTTGGGATCGGGCTTTGCAGAAGTTTCCGTAGGCTTTACCTCTGCGGTTTTAGCTGTCGGCTCAACCACCGTGCCTGCTCCTACGGTCTCTTGCGTGGCCTCTTTCTCAACTGTCTCAATCGTCTTTGTTTCCTGATCAACCGCATCAGTCGTCTTTGCCTTTTCCTCAACCGCCTCAGTCGTCTTTGCTTCCTCCTCAAGCGTAACCCTCTCGTGGAGTTTGTTGATGTGGGCCCCTGCAATTTTCAGGTGGGCGTTGTCGGCTAACTCCTTGATGCGTGCGGCGGGTAGGTTATGTATCTTTCCTGCGGCGTATGCTCCAACCTCGATGAGCGTGTAACCCATCTCGGCTATGTCGCATATCGTACCTTGCGGATCTTCGTACATTCCCGCATCGAGCGAAGGGAGGTATAGGCCTATGTCGGTCTTGATGTTACTCAACGCCTCTTCTACAGCCTCCGTGAAAGAGTCTGCAGCGTGCTTGAGTCCTATCGCCGACTGTGCCGCGTCAAGCAATGATGAAAATCCCTGCTTGAAGAAGGTAAGCCTATCCATTCTTGTTACTCGTCGCTCTTTGGCATGAAACGGCGCATGATCTCCAACTCCTCGTCGGTGCTCTCGCTTACGCCAAATGACACCTCATGCTCGTCCATTACATCATAATCACCCGGGTTGGGGTTGTCGGGCATCTCGTCAGTCTGCTCGCCACGCTTGGGTGCCGATTTCTCCGTTACCTTCTCAGCCGGCTCCTCACTCTTTGGCTCGTCGGCTTTAGGCTCCTCTGCAGACTCTGCCTCTGTGGCGGGCTTTTCCGCAGGATTGTCGGCTGTGGGCTCGTTGTCGTCAGAGTCCTTTGACTCCTTGACCTCGGCCTTCTCCTCTGCGGGTTTGTCAGCCTTCTCGGCTGCCTTACGCTCTGCCTCGGCCTTCTCCGCAGCCTCTTTTTCTGCAGCCTCCTGCTCGGCCTTTGCCTTCTCAGCCGCTACCTTTGCCTGATAGATGGCCTCCTCGTGCGCACGACGCTTCTCGATACGCTCGGCGATGCCGATACCGTACTCATAGAGCACATAGCAAGGTACGAAGATAAGACACTGGCTGATAATATCGGGCGGGGTGATGATTGCTGCAAAGCAGAGCAATGCCACCACAGCGATCTTGCGATATTGGCGCATACCTGATGAAGATATGATACCTATCGTAGCCAGCAGACGAATCAACAGCGGGAGCTGGAATGCCAACGCCGCAGCGAACGATACGCTGAGCACGGTGGTCATAAACGAACTCACGTCGATGATGTTGCTGATCTGGTCGCTTACCTGATAGTTGCCGAGGAAGTTGATCGCCAGCGGCGAGATGATGTAGTAACCGAACAACAGACCCATAACGAACCAGATGGGAGTCTCCAACACGTAGCGTATGCTCTGCTTACGCTGGTGGGGAGGCAGTGCGGGCTTCACGAAGAGCCACAACTCCCAAATCAGGTATGGGAACGCGATGATGAATGCACCCACGATCGAACTCTTGATGTGCAGGAGGAACTGACCTGCCATCTTGTTGTTGAATAGTTCCACTGTTTCGGGGTGGATACTTAGAGTCTCTGAACCAATGAGCGAGGCCAACCAAGAGAAAAACTGATTGGTCGGGAATGTTTCGCGAATGGGGGCAAAGACTATATCCAACACAATACCCTTCAGCGAGAAGAGTACAATGAAAAGCAGTGTAAAGACAACAGCAACACGGACAAGAATTTTGCGCACCTCGTCGAGGTGTTCGCCAAATGTCATCTCCGCTTCGTCGTGTATGGGCTGATTACTCATCTATCGTACGGGTTAATTACTCCTTGGTCTCCTCTTTCTTAGCCTCGGGCTTCTTGTCGTCATCGTCAGTTGTTGCGGTGTTCATAGCATCCTTGAACTCGCGGATACCACGACCAGCACCACGCATCAACTCGGGCAACTTCTTACCACCGAACAAAATCAAAACTACAACTACGACCAGCAAAAGCTCCTGTGCGCCAATGCCACCGATAAACATGAAATTCATAATAATCCTATTTTTAAAATTGTTAAATAATTATTTATGCGTATTTTCAATTCGAAAGATACGAACAATATTCCATTTTACCAACTCAATGTGTTATTTTTTACATAAAAACGCACGGCTGAACCGATTATTATGGCTGCCGTGCGTTAAATGTGAGTGGGGGATTTTATCGCAGATAATCCTCGAAATAGTTGGTAATTTTATTATAAAGGTGTAGAGCATCGCGACCGTAAACATTATGCTCGGCCACGGGGTAGGGCATATAATCGATGGTGTGGATGTTGTTCTTCACGCACTCCTGAACGAAGGAGAGAGAATGCTCCCATACAACCACGTTATCCACCGCACCCTGGCAGATCAACAGCTTGCCTTTCAGGTCTTTGGCCTTGTTGATAAGACTCGTCTTCTCGAAGCCCTCGGGGTTGTTGTGGATGTTGTCCATATAGCGCTCGCCATACATCACCTCGTACCACTTCCAGTCGATCACGGGACCGCCTGCTACGCCTACCTTGAAGACGTCGGGGAAGTTAGTAATAAGCGAGATGGTCATAAAGCCACCGTACGACCAGCCGTGTACGCCGATACGATCCTTGTCCACCCACTCGTGCGACATCAACCACTTCATACCTGCCATCTGGTCGGCCATCTCGGCCTGTCCGCACTGGCCATAGATAGCCTTCTCGAACTCTGCACCACGGTTAGAAGTTCCACGGTTATCCATCACAAATACAACGTAGCCGCGCTGTGCCATATACATCTCCCAGCGACGCAACTGTGCCAGATAGGTGTTCTGCACCATCTGCGAGTGAGGACCACCATAGACGTAGAGGATTACGGGATATTTCTTCTGCGGGTCGAAGTCAAGGGGCTTGATCAGGCGGTAGTAGTTGTCGTACTTGCCGTCGGCGCTCTTCACCGTACCCAACTCGATGGGGGCGTAGTTGTAGCCTACGGTAGGATCCTCGGCACGGAACAACTCGCGTGCAGGCTTACCATCCGTACGACCCAACTCCACCACGCGGGGAACGTTGAGCGATGAGTAGGTATCAAGGAAATACTTGCCGCTCTTGCTTACCGTTGCTGTGTGCCAGCCCTCGGCCTTGGTGAGGCGTGTCTGCTTGCCTGTGGCAATCTCTACACGGAAGAGGTGGTTATCAACGGGCGATACCTCGGCCGACGTATAATATACATACTTGGCATCCTGCGCTACATACTGCACGCTGGCGTCGGTCTTCGTCAGACGCTGCACGTCGCCCTCGTCATTGCAGAGGTAGAGGTTCCAGTAGCCGTCGCGGTTATCGGTAGAGTAGATGAAGCGCGAGGGGTCGCTCTCCAGGAATACAAGTGTATGCTGCGGCTCTACCCAGCGGTCGTTATGCTCGGTGAGGATCTGCTTGAGTTGTGAGCCTGTAGCGGCATCGTATGAGTTGAGGTGTACGTTCTTTTGCGCACGGTCCAATACCTGAATGTAGATACGCTTTGAGTCGGGCGACCAGGTGATGTTGGTCAGGTAACGCTCCTCGTCGAAGTCCGTAACCTGCAGGTATGTGGTCTTGCCCGTAGCGATGTCATAAACGCCCAGCGATACGTGCTCCGAGGGCATGCCGTTCATCGGATATTTAATGCTCTTGAGTGTACCCGTGCGGGTGGTGATGTCGAGCAGGGGGAAGTCTGTCACGCGAGACTCGTCCTTGCGGTAGAAGGCGAGTTTTGTCGCATCGGGCGAGAAGAAGATACCTCCCGAGATGCCGAATTCGTTACGGCTGACACTCTGACCGCATACGATATTCTTATCCTCATACGATGTTACGGCAATCTCCTTCGCTCCGTCCCACAAGTAGAGGTTATTATCCTTGGTGTAGGCGTAGAGAGGCCCGTTGCCACTCTGGCGTGTGAGGTTTGCGCCACCCGTGGGAATGGCGTTCTGCGAGGTGATGGTCAGCGTCTTGAGGTCGATGACGTTGCGGCGGTTGTGAGCCGACAGAACGAGCGACTGCGCATTGTCGAACGAGTAGGCGGGGAAGGTCTTGAAGTTTGTCTGAAGCAACTCGTTTACCTTCTCCAGCGTGATAAGCGTGCGCTTCTTGCCCGTGCGTGCGTCGTAGGCAACGAGCTCCTGCTGCTCGACGATAGAGTAAGAGTCGCTCTCGCCCACCCAGCGTACGGGGTAGGTCTTGGCCGTAAGGTCGCGGTTGAGTACTACATCCTCGATAGATAGTAGTTTGCGCTCGGCAGTCTGTGCCGTAGCCGATAGTGCTGTCATAAGCAAAGTGGTTGCTAAAAGAATGAATTTAGGCTTCATCATATTGTTTGTTAATAGTTTTCCGAGAGCGAAAATATAGATTTTTATCCATATAACCATAGCGGGGCTGCAAATTTTGATGTGGTGGGGAATTTTTTTTATTGTTTTTTTTGCGAATAAGAAAAATATGCCTACATTTGCACCGTCAATTTACGGATTGATGCCCAGATGGCGGAATCGGTAGACGCGCTGGTCTCAAACACCAGTAGGTTCACCCCTGTGCCGGTTCGACCCCGGCTCTGGGTACAAGGAGAAGTTCGAGAGGACTTCTCTTTTTTTTGTCTCTATGCAGTTCGGTGGCGTGTGGGGTCGTTCAGTCGGTGGCGGTGTGGGCGACTTGTCTGCATTGTGGCCAGGCGATTGCTGTGCAATCCAACGTGCAGAGCCACAATCCCGCTTAAAACGAGTTTTAATCGTGCTTTTGTCTCCGCCCGCCCCTTCGGGAAGCCTGTCCACAATTTGGTTGCCTCAAACCTGCGGCGACCGGTCAACCCCTATTCTGTGTATATGTAGAAGTTCGAGAGGACTTCTCTTTTTTTTGTCTCTATGCAGTTCGGTAGCGTGTGGGGTCGTTCGGTCGGTGGCGTCTTGGCAGACTCATCTTCGCGGAGCAGTATTGCTTCGCAACTCTCTGAATCTGCCTAACGAATGACTTTGAAAACAAGTTTTCAGTCATCATTAGTCAAATTCAGCAATCTTCGATTGTACTGCTCCTGCTCGGTCTGCTCTCAACTGCGGCGACCGTTCAACCGCCGGCAGCATTATAGGAAACATATCACTTAGAAAATCTAATATATCACTCACATAAACACAAGGCTGCGCGATTCACATCGCACAGCCTCGTCACAATTAATATTTAATTTATCACAGAGGGGTTCTATCTGAAACCGCCGCCACCGAAGCCACCGCCACCGGGGCCACGACCGCCACCCATCGGGGGACCACCTGCGGGAGGACCGCCAGCGGGACGACCACCCTGACCGGGCATGCCACCGAATCCACGGCGACCGCCCTGTGACTCGTAGTCGCTGATGTTCTGCGAGCCCTTCTTGCCGAACAGACGCAGGTTGTAGGTGAACTGAACGGTGAAGTAGCGACCGATAACGCTATTCCACATATTCTGCGTGAAGCCCGAACCCGTAGAGCGTGAGAACGAGGTGTTCTGGTTGAAGATGTCGTTCACGCCGACCAAGACCTCACCCAACTGGTTCTTGAATACCTTCTTACCGATGTAGGCATTAACCAGGGCGTATGAGTCGTTATAGTCGTTGGTGTAGCCGATGTTCTGCACGTAGCTTGCCGATGCGGTGAAGGTGAAGCCCTTCCAGAATACAGCCTTCAGGTTGGCACTTGCCGAGTGGTTGAAGTACTCGTTCTTATTGCCGCGACCAGCGAGCGAGTTGTCAGCGAGGTTGTAAGCACCGTTCCAGCCGATGGTGAAATCGACATTCTCCGAGATGTTACTACCCAGCGTTACGCCTCCGTTGTAGCCCATGTTGCTGGCAATGTTGCGTACGCCATTTACCAATGAGGGGGTCTCCGAGTAGTTCACACCGAACATAAGATTCAAGTTAGACTTGATGAAGCTTACGGGGAAGCCGTAGTGAATCATACCCATTACCATCTTCTGACCGCCTACATTCTCGTATGTAGAGAACTGCGTGGGCTTATACCCCTCGGTAGCGGCTGTGCCGTAGAGCTCCTGCAACTTCTGTACGGCGTTGTCACCTGTATAAAGGCTCTGGCCGATGTAGTTGTTTGAGGTGTTGAACATACCCATAAGCATCAGGGTGCGACCCTTCTCGAGGTTGGTGAAGTTGTAGTTCAACATGAACATGTGTGAGTATGCGGGATCCAGGTACTCGTTACCAGTTGACATATACTGCATATCCGAGATATCGAGGATGCTGTTCAACTGCTGGATGCCGGGGTTGTTGGTGTTGGCACGTGCCATGATGTTGAACGAGTGCTGCTGGTTGATGTAGAACATACCACGCACGAAGTAGGTAAAGTCGTTATATGAACGCTTGATCTTCTGCTCCTGCGATGACTTGATATAACCGTCGAGTGTCGAGTGCTGGTAGTTCAGCTCCACTACGATGTTGTTGCGGTTCTTGCTCCAGTTGAAGCTCGGACCAATCGAGTGAATCATATAGTCGCTCGTATATACATTCGAGAGTCTGGGGTCGAGCACTCCGTTGGTGTAAGAGTTGTCGTTACCGAAGTTATAGGTGTCGCGGTTGCTGTCCTGATTGGTCAGTTCAAACTCATACTCCAAAGAGAACTGCGAGGTCTTTGATATAGGCTCGGTGTACTCGAACTCGGCCTCCACGCCCAAGTTGCTTGAACCCGAGAGGTTAGAGAGGTAACGCAAGTAGGGATCATACGTGCCGTCACCATTGTCGATCGTGCGCTCGGTAGAGAAACTGCGTGAGTCGTTGTCGTTGTCACGGTAGCTTACGTCGCCGTTGATTGAGATCATACGACCCTCCTCGTTAAGGCGCAGGTTGTACTGCAACGACTGAGAGAAGTTGTAACCCTTGTTCTCGCCATTGCTGCCGCTCATAATGATGTTGTAGAAGTCCAAACCATCCTGGTAACCATTGGTCTCGCTGAAGGGAGTGTGACCCTGGAAACTGAAGTTGGTACGAGCCATGATCGACTGATTGTCGGCGATGCGCCAGTCGAAACGGGCATTGAAACGATGGTTGTAGTTCTTGTTATCAGAGAATGCCGACTGCTCCTTCGTACCGAGATTCTCCAGCGGAGCCTCATACCATGTGATCTGGTCGTTGAGGTTCTTCGAACGGGTGCGGTTGTAGAAGTAGCTTGCCTGCAACTTGATCTTGTTGTCCTTCCAGTTGTTAGAGTAGTTCAAACCGAGCGAACCTACGTTGGCAATACCGCCCTGACGACCCATCATGAAGCCACCGCCCATGCCGCCACCACGGCCACCCATACCGCCGCCAGCGACGCCAAGGATATCCTGGAATGAGAAGTTCTGCTGGTTGATATTGTTCAAAAGACCCGTAACGGTGACGCGGCTCTCGCCGTTGAAGATGTTCACGTTACCACCAACCATATACTTGTTGTGGTCGGTCACACGATCCGTGTCGGGCTGGTAGCCGTAGCCAGCATACACCTTACCGAATACGCCCTGACGCATACCTGCGCGGGTGATAAGGTTCAACGCCTTGTAGCTGTCGCCATCGTCACGACCCGAGAACTCGGCCTGGTCGCTGAGTTTGTTGAATACCTCGATAGACTCGATGCTCTGTGCGGGCAGGGTGCTGATAGCCGTAGCCACGTCGTCACCGAAGAACTCCTTGCCATCGACAAAGATCTTCTGAATAGCCTCACCCTGTGCCGTCACCTGACCGTCCGATACCTGAATGCCCGGCATCTTCTTCAACAGACCCTCTACGTCGGCGTCCGAAGCTACCTTGTAGGCGTCAGCATTATAAGTGATGGTGTCGCCCGACTGCGATGCGCGGATAGCCTGCACGGTCTTAACGACTGTCTCGATGCGGGTGTTACCCTCCTCCAAGGCGATGTCGCCCAACTTGGTGTTGGCGCTCTTTACCTCAACATCCATCTCCTTGTCGGCATAGCCGATATAGGTAATCTTAACCTTGTACTTGCCATACGCTACGCCCGAGATAGAGATCTCGCCTGCTCCACCTGAGGTGTAGTACTTCTTCTTGCTCTCGTTGTCGGCATCGTCAGCGGGGGCCAACTCAAACACCGCACCGATAACGGCCGAGTTGTTGGCGGCATCGATGATCTTTGCCGTGATCTTCGAACTCTGGGCCGAAGCCGAGAAGCTGATCATAAGAGCCAATGTTGCTAAAAAGAATCGTTTCATAATTATCTGTTTATTTATTTTATTTTCTTTGAGAGCAAAATTACAACCTTTTGCCTAATAAAAATCACTTCGATCGGTTAAATAACCCTCTTGTCGGGTGAATCGCCCAATTGAGGGGGTGAAGTGACTGGCAAAACGTTGAAAAAACACCATTTTTTTAGAGTGAAAGCCGCTGTGGTCGTTTCGGCCAAAAATATACGAAACGGGATTTTTCGGCACGATGATTTAAATGTAATAAGAACCGACCCTTGCTCCAACAAAAAACGCACCCCCAAAAAGGAGGTGCGCTTTCGCTATATACTTAATATAGGTATTAGTCCTGCAACTTAGCAGCCAAGAACTCGCGGTTCAGGCGTGCGATGTGTGCAATAGAGATCTGCTTGGGGCACTGTGCCTGGCAAGCACCGGTGTTGGTACAGTTACCGAAGCCCAGCTCGTCCATCTTGGCAACCATAGCCTTTGCACGGCGAGCACCCTCAACACGACCCTGAGGCAACTTTGCAAGTGAAGATACGCGAGCTGCTACGAACAACATAGCTGAACCGTTCTTACAAGTTGCAGCGCAAGCACCACAACCTACGCAAGATGCAGCGTCCATAGACTCGTCAGCATCAGCCTTGGGAATAGGTATTGCGTTACCGTCGGGTACAGAGTTGGTACGTACTGATACGAAACCACCAGCCTGCAAAATCTCGTCATAAGCACCACGGTTTACAACGAGGTCCTTGATAACGGGGAACGCAGCCGAGCGCCAGGGCTCGATGGTGATGGTAGAACCATCCTTGAACTTACGCATATACATCTGGCAAGTTGTAACAGCCTGTGAAGGACCGTGTGCGTGGCCGTTGATGTGCAGTGAACACATACCGCAGATACCCTCGCGGCAGTCGTGGTCGAAAGCAACAGGCTCCTGACCTGCGTGAACAAGGTCGTTGTTCAAAATGTCGAGCATCTCAAGGAAAGAGGTGTCGGCAGAGATGTTCTTAACCTCATAGGTCTCGAAAGCACCCTTTGACTTAGCGTCTTTTTGACGCCATATCTTTAATTTGAAATTCATGTCTAATTAATATTAAAGTTCAACGTCAAAAAATTAGTCTTTGTAGTTACGCTGTGCACGGTGAGTGAACTCGTAATCCAGAGGCTCCTTCGTAAGCTCGGGCTCTTGGTCCATGCCCTTATACTCCCAAACGGCAGCATAAGCGAACTTGTCGTCGTGGCGCAATGCCTCACCCTCCTCGGTCTGGTGCTCTGAACGGAAGTGACCACCGCAAGACTCCTCACGGTTCAATGCGTCACGTGCCATCAACTCACCCAGCTCAAGGTAATCAACCAAGCGCAAAGCCTTCTCCAGCTCTACGTTGAACGAATCCTCAGTTCCTACCAGCTTAAGGTCAGTCCAGAACTCCTTGCGAAGAGCCTGAATCTCCTTGATAGCGGTCTCCAGTGACTCCTTCGTACGGGCCATACCTACGTTCTCCCACATGATGTTACCCAGACGCTTGTGGATATCATCTACTGACTGCTGACCCTTGATAGCGAAGAGCTTCGCGATCTTATCCTTAACAGCCTTCTCAGCCTCGTCGAATGCGGGTGTTGCTGTCGATACCTTGGGAGCCTGAATCTTCTTTGCAAGATAGTCGCCGATGGTGTAGGGAAGTACAAAGTAACCGTCAGCAAGACCCTGCATAAGAGCCGAAGCACCCAGACGGTTAGCACCGTGATCAGAGAAGTTAGCCTCACCGATAGCGTACAGACCGGGGATAGTAGTCATCAAGTTGTAGTCAACCCAGATACCACCCATCGTGTAGTGTACAGCGGGGAAGATCTGCATAGGCTGCTCGTAGGGGTTCACGTCGGTGATCTCCTCGTACATATCGAAGAGGTTGCCATAACGCTGCTTGATGATATCCTTACCCAGACGCTCGATAGCGGTCTTGAAATCGAGGAATACTGCCAAACCGGTCTCGTTCACACCGAAGCCGGCGTCGCAACGCTCCTTAGCGGCGCGTGATGCAACGTCACGGGGAACCAAGTTACCGAAAGCGGGGTAGCGACGCTCCAAGTAGTAGTCGCGATCCTCCTCGGCGATCTGTGAAGGCATCTTTGTGCCCTTGCGGATAGCCTCAACATCCTCCTTCTTCTTCGGTACCCAGATACGACCGTCGTTACGCAGTGACTCTGACATAAGAGTCAGCTTTGACTGCTGTGTGCCGTGTACGGGGATACAGGTGGGGTGAATCTGCGTGAAGCAGGGGTTAGCAAAACCAGCACCCTTGCGGTAGCACTGGAATG
>JAFUOK010000013.1 GCA_017481925.1 Alistipes sp. | reverse complement strand
TTTGAATTTTGAATTTTGAATTTTGAATCGCATCGCATTACTTCGCTTCGCTATCGCGATGCTACACCCAACACTCCTTCACGATCCTTTGCCCACTCGTCCTGCGAGCGCAGTACCTGCTCGACAATGTCGCGCACAGCACCCTTACCACCACCAAACTCCGACACGTAGCGTGACGCCTCGATAACCTCGGAGCAGGCATCGGCAGGGCATACGGGTATGCCTACCAGCTCCATACACTCCAGGTCGGGGATGTCGTCGCCCATATAAATCGTGGTTGCGGGGTCGATGTCGTAGTCGGCGAAGAACTCGTGCATAGCCTCAATCTTATTCATACAACTAAGGTACATACGTGTCACGCCCAGACGCTCCATGCGTGAGCGCAGCAGGTTGCCGTGACCGCCCGAGATAACACACACCTTATAGCCTCGACGCACGGCGTAGGCTATGGCGTAGCCATCCTTGGCGTTGTACTTGCGGATGAAGTCCGACCCATCACCAATGGGCATAATGCCACCGTCGGTCATCACGCCATCGACATCGAAAATGAAGGCCTTGACCTTTGCTATATCTTCTTTGAAGTTTGCCATATATATTCGGTTAATAGTTTATAAATCTGTGCTTTATGTTCATCGCCAAGCATCTTCGTGTGTCGCTCGGCAACCGAGAAATCACCCCTCACGGCGGGGCCTGTCTGCACCCCACGGGGATGCGTGGCCTCCACAGCCTTGCGGGCGGTCTCCTCGATAAGCGGTCGCAACACATCGAAGGGCAGCGAGGCATTTTCCTCCAGGCGGTCGGCAGCCATCGAATAGAGTGCATTGACGAAGTTGCACGCCAGCACACCCGTGAGATGCACCTCACGACGCACCGCCGAGGTGGCACGATAGACCCTGCGACTCAGGGCGTGGGCCACACCCTCGATCTGCTGGGTTGTCTGCTCGTCAGAGCCCTCAACAAAGAGCGGCACAGCCGAGAAATCGACCCTACGACCAGCGGTAAAGGTCTGGAAGGGATACAACACTCCCGTACGCTCCTCGCCCAGCACGCTACGCTCCACGCTGCCTGCCGTATGCACTACGATGGAGCCCTCTGCTCGGCGCAACGCCGTGGCAACATCCTCGACGGCACGGTCGCTCACGGCGATGATGTAGAGGTCGGCAGCAGCAGCCTCTGCCATATCGTCACACCACTCGCAGCCAGCCAGCATAGCCACCTCACTTACTCGCTTGGTGTTGCGGGCCACGACCTGACGCAACTCCAGCGTGGGGCACTCGTTCACGGCCACAGCCACCGACTCGGCCACGTTGCCACTGCCTACGACGATGACGCTCTGTATCTGTTTATTCATTGATAAGATTAATTACAAGTTCATTACTATCCGCCTCGCGGAGCGCAAGTTTCAGCGCCTCGACACACTCCTCGGCACGGCGTGCCTCCACCGAGTGACACATCGGCTCGGTCGCTCCATCGGCATAGTTGTCTATGGCCTCCAGCACATCGCTTACACGCAACGTCGTCACATCGCGTGCGGGGGCGTAGGCCACATCGTACTCCTCCTCGTCGCAGCGCACCTCGTTGAGCACCTCGGCAGCTACGAGTGTAGAGATCAGCTTGCTCACCGTGCGGGTGGGCAGGGCCAGCTGCTCACGTATGGCAACCATAGGCACAGCACCCTCACCACGACGGAACGCGCGGGCGACGTAGGCCACCGTGGCAAGCATCAGCTTGCGGCCCACATCGTGGCTCAGCGAGGGCAGCGTGCGCTCCTCGTCGAAGCGTTTTTCGTTCTGTATGGCGAAGGATAACTCGCAGCCTATGAGCAGGATACTCCACGAATTCTGCATCCAGAGCATAAACAGAGGCAGGGCGGCAAAACTACCGTAGATGGCGTTGTAGGAGGTCATCCACTTGATCAGATAGACATACAGCGCCTGGAACAGGAAGAAGCAGGTGCCCGCCATCAATCCCGCCAGAGCGGCCGAGTGCAGGCGCACCTTGCAGTTGGGGATGACCATATATATCAGCGTAAACATCGCACACACAACCAGCAGCGACAGCACCTTCGAGCCCACCTGCAACCACACCGAACCATCCACGCCGAGCATCTCGCGGGCGTAGGAGCCGATGGAGGTGGCCACTATCCAGAGCAGCGGGGCGATGATCACGACGGTGATGTAGTCGCTATACTTGCGCACAAGGTTGCGTGTAGATTTCACCTCCCAGATCTTGTTGAAGTTGGCCTCGATGCTCTCGAACATACGTATCACGGCCCAGAACAGGGTCACAAGGCTGACCGTAGCCATCAAGCCGCCACGTGTGCGGGCGAGTGCCTTCGTGGCGAAATCGACAACATAATCGACCACCTCGGGCATCTGCGGCAGCAGCGAGTATAGGTTTTCCACAAGGCTCTCGGCAAGGCCGAAGCTCTTCACCACGGCAAAGACCAGCGCCAGCACGGGCACCAGCGAGATGAGCGTATAGAAGGTGAGCGCGGCACTCATATCCATCGTGCCGTGTGCCATAAGGCCCTCGAGCGTGTAGATTATAAGTTTGAGCGGGCGCACCGTCCACCCGAGACCCGGAATTCGCGATATGGGCGAGAGCAGGTCGTAGAGTATTTTCAGTGGTTTGTGCATAGTATTAATTATTTACGCGGTAGGCGCGTTGTACGCCACGGATACGCTGTATGGAGTGAATCAGCAGATCGACAATCGATGTCGAGGGCACCTCGACGCTTATCGTGCCACGCATCGTGCCGTCACCACGGGCGGCAAGGCTCAGCGTGCGGATGTTGAGTTTCAGCTCGCGCGTGACGACCTCGGTGATCTGATTGCCGATGCCGGGGATGTCGCTCGCCACGATAGCTATGGTTGCGCGGAACGCTCCGTCGGCACTGCTGCGCCAGCGGGCATCCATAATGCGGTAGGGGTAGTTCTCCCTCAGGCGTGCAGCATTGGGGCAGTCGGAGCGGTGGATCGTGATACCCGACGAGATAGTCACAAAACCAAATATATCGTCACCCTTGATGGGGTTGCAGCACTTGGCCAGCTTATACTCTATGTTATTGATCTTCTCGTCAATAACCAGCGCATCCGAGCGGCGGGCAGCGGGTGTCTCCTCCTGCTGTGCAGCCTTCGACTCCTCCTTCTTGCGCTCGGCCTCGGCAGCCGCCACACGGCGCTGCTCCTCGGCCTCACCCGAGATCCACTGTTGCAGTATCTCCTTGATAGAGAGGAAGTCAATCTTCTGCAGGGCAATCATCGAATAGACCTCACGTCCCGTGCGAACCTTCAGCACCTTACCCAGGTAGGCCACAGCCTCGTCGATGGGGACCGTGATCTTCCAGTTCTTGAGCTTGCGCTCCAGCTCCTCGCGTCCTATGCGGGCGTGCTTCATCTGCTCATTCCTTAGCCACGACTTGATGCGGCCGCGAGCCTTCGACGTCACGCAGAACGACAACCAATCCGACTTGGGTGTCTGGTTCTTCTGCGTCATAACCTCCACGATGTCACCATTGTTGAGCACCTCGCGGATAGGCACAGCACGGTTGTTCACCTTGGCTCCCGTACAGGTTGCGCCAAGGTTGGTATGTATGTCAAAGGCGAAGTCCAGAACGGTAGCACCCTCTGGAAGCTTGCGGATATCGCCATTGGGCGTGAAGACAAAAATCTCGCTTGTCGAGGGTTTGGCATCGAAGCGCTGCGAGAGCGAGTGGGTGGTCTCCTCCAACGCCTCCCTGAGGCGGCTGAGCCACTGCTCCGAGGTCTGCGCACCCTGATTCACACCCTTATAACGCCAGTGCGCCGCGATACCTCGCTCGGCCACGGCATCCATACGCTCGGTGCGTATCTGTATCTCCACCCAGCGACCGCCGCCTGCCGACACGGTGGTGTGCAGCGACTCGTAGCCGTTGGACTTGGGGATGGTAACCCAGTCGCGCATACGCTTGGGGTTGGGCGTGTAGCAGTCGCCAACAACCGAATAGACCGTCCAGCAGAGCTGCTTCTCCAGCTCACGCTCGCAGTCGATGATGATGCGCAGGGCGAAGATGTCGTAAACACCCTCGAACGGCACGTTCTGCTTACGCATCTTATTCCAGATGGAATATACCGACTTGGTGCGGCTCTTGATGTGGTAGCGCAGGTTGGGAATAGCCTTCAACTTCTCCTCGATGGGCACCAGGAAGCGGGCGATGAAGGTCTGACGCTCGCTCTCGGTCTCCTCCAGTCGGCGGGTGATATATTCGTAGTCCTTGGGCTCCAGCCACTTCAGCGCTATATCCTCCAGCTCGCTCTTCAGGGCATACAGACCCAACTTATGGGCGATGGGGGCGTAGAGGTTCATACTCTCCCAACTCTTCTTGCGGTGCTTGGCCACGGGGAAGATGTCGAGGCTACGCATAACCTCCAACCTATCAGCCAACTTAATGAGTATCACACGCGGATCGACCGAGTAGCTGACCAGCATATCGCGGAAGTCGTCGGCCTGCTCCTTCGAGACTTTGAGTTTGATGTTAGAGATCTTGCACAGTCCCACGATAATACCCAGCACGGGCTCGCCAAACTGCTCACGAATCTCGTGAGAGAGCGGCTCCACCTCCTCGGGGCGCTCCTTGTTGGCGATGCGAATTACATCGTGCAGGATGGCTGCCACGGTAGAGTTACGACCAAGGCCCAGCTCGCGCGACACGATCTCTGCCACGGCAACGTCGTGGTCGAGCATAGGGGTGCCATCGTAGCGGGTATAGCCCTGCATCTTCTCCTCGGCATAGAGCAGGGCACGATCCACGGCCTGCTGCGTGGTGGGCGAATAACTGTCTGCAATGAAACGGCGCAGAGAGCCATATTTCTGTAATACATCCATAAGCGTAGAGTCTTTATGGTTTGTAAACAATATATAGATCCTCGTCGGTGAGGGCATAGCGCTCCTGCTCGGCGGGGGTCAATGAATCTTTATAGGGTAGCACCATAACCTCGAAGCCCACCTCGCGAAGGCGATCGGCATAGTCGCGGCCATAGATGCGGCGGTGGTCATACTGTCCGAAGATGCGGGTGCGCTCGTCCCTGTCGGTGATGGTGTCATCCTCGAAGGTGAGCTCCCTATCCCGCTCCACGGGTGAGAGGACTACACCCCAGCCACCGTGACGCAGGATGCGGTGCAGCTCGCGCATAGCTCGGCGGTCGTCCTCGACGTGCTCCATGATGTGGTTGCAGATGACAACATCGAACGAGCCATCCTCCAACGGAATCTGCTGCACATCGAAGTGCATATCTGCCAGCGGGCTCTCCAAATCGGCCGTGATGTAGCGCTCGGGCGTAGCATTGTACATCTTGCGAAAACGGCGCATAAGCGCCACCTCGGGAGCAATGTGCAACATGCGGGGCAGAGCCATAGCGCCACGGCCCAGATCGCTCTCACGCAGCAGCCACAGCCACAGCAGACGGTGACGCTCGAGCGAGAGGCACTTCGGACAGAGGGCATTCTCGCGGGGCGTGACATAGCCGTAGGGAAGAAACTTACGGCGCTTACATCCGCACACGGGGCACTCCTTGCCCTCACCCAGGTAGAAGAGTCCGAGCACAGGCACAGCCCACTCGGCCACGCGCTGCAACACGGGGCGGGGAAAGAGATTTAATATGAGTTTGATCAAATGTTTCACTGCTCTCTCTATTTCTGTTCCAACTGCTCCTTAACGGCCTGCTCGACAGAGGTTAGCTGCGCACGGCACTGGGCGATGAGCTCGGTGGCTCGCTTGACCTCAGCAGAGAGCGAATCGACATCGATATGCTCCTGGCGCAGACGCGCGAGAATCTGCTCTATCTCGGCTACGGCCTCGGTGTATGTAGGTTTTTTATCTGACATAACGCTATAAGTGTTATAGGTGTTATAAGTGCAATGATTTATTTTACGGTTGCGGTAATGTTTCCTGTGGCGAGCTGAATATCGACCTCCCTGCCCGTGAGTCCCTCGGCGGATGTTACGGCGTGGCCATCGCATCGCACCACAGCAAAGCCCAACTTTAATATCTTCTCCGGCGCTCGGGCATCGACCGCTGCCGAGGCCATATCGAGGAACGCCGCCTGACGCTCCAGCGCACGACTAACGGCATACGACAATTGCTCCTGCGTCATCTTCAAAAATGCCTGCTCGCGGTCGAGGGCTCGCAGAGTATCACGTCCCACATCGCTCATCATACGCTCCAGACGCATAGACTCACGCTGCACCGCCACAACGGCCATATCCGAGAGTGTGCGGGCGGCATCGTCGAGCCACGCCATCTCGCGAGCCATCCCTTCGGTGAGCCACGCCGCCACGGCGGTAGGGGTTTTCAGGGGTGTGTGGGCGACCATATCGGCTACGCTGGTATCCTTGTCGTGACCTATACCCGTGATGACGGGCAGCGGGAACTGCGCCACATAGGAGCAGAGCCTATAAGAGTTGAAGCAACTCAAATCGCTTGCCGAACCACCACCACGAATCAATACCACGACGTCGAACTGCTCCTGCCTGAGTGCCACCTCCTCCAATGCCGTGCAGATACTCTGCTCGGCGGCCGTGCCCTGCACCACCACATCGAAGAGCGTGAGCGAGAAGGCGTAGCCTCCATCGCGCAGTTCGTTGCAGAAGTCACGGTAGCCAGCCGCAGCAGCACTCGACACCACGGCTATGCGTTGCAGGGGTCGTGGAAGCTTCAGCGAACGGTTCATATCCCACACGCCGTCACGCTGCAGCTGCGCTATGGTCATCTGTCGCTGGCGCTCCACCTCACCGAGGGTGTAGGAGGCATCGAGATCGGTGATCTGCAACGAGAGGCCATATAGCTCGTGGTACGACACCACAACCTTCGCCAAAATCTTCATACCCACCGCGAGACGTGAGCCGGTCTCCGCCTCGAAGTATGATGAGAGCATAGCATATTGCGACCGCCAGATGACGGCCCTCACCTGCGCACGCGGTATGGGTGTGCCCCCACGCGTGGGCTCGCTCTTCTCGACAAGTTCGAGGTAGCAGTGACCCGAATAGTTTACCTTCAGCTCCGACACCTCCGCCACAACCCACACGGGCAGTGCCAATGAGCCCTCAACAGCCGACTTGATGCGGTGCTGAAGCTCCGAGAGGGTGATATGTTGCGCAGGTGCGGTCATAGCGGGGAAATAACATTTTTTCTAATCTACAAATATACAATTCAAAATGCAAAATTCAAAATTCAAAATGGAAGATAGGTGGGATAGGTGGAATAGGTGTTATAAGTGTTATAGGTGCAATAAAAAAGGACTGTCCCAAAAAGGGCAGTCCTTATAATAATTGAGATTTTCAGATGCTTGAGATATTTTGAAGCCACTGCAGTCCGAGCCTACGCAGCATACTATGGCGTATGTGAGGAAGGCGAGGACAAGGTGGATGCCAAAATATCCAAGCAGATAAATCTCTTACAACTCGCTCTCCTTTAGACGCTCCGCGTTCTCAGCTACAATCAACTGGTCGATGCAATCCTGGATGTCGCCATCCATAAATGCCGAGAGGTTGTAGATCGTATAGTTGATACGGTGGTCGGTGATACGGCCCTGCGGATAGTTGTAGGTACGAATCTTGGCCGAGCGGTCACCCGTCGATACCATCGTCTTACGCTTCGATGCGATCTCGTCCAGATACTTCGAGTACTCGAGGTTGAAGACGCGCGTACGCAACTCCTCGAATGCCTTGTCGAAGTTTTTGAGCTGTGACTTCTGGTCCTGACACTGAACGACGATACCTGTGGGGATGTGCGTCAGACGGATAGCCGAGTAGGTGGTGTTCACCGACTGACCACCGGGGCCCGATGCACAGAAGATATCCTTGCGGATGTCGTTCATCGAGATCTCCACGTCGAACTCCTCAGCCTCGGGCAACACAGCCACCGAAGCCGCCGAGGTGTGTACACGGCCCTGAGTCTCGGTCTGCGGCACACGCTGCACACGGTGTACGCCCGACTCATACTTCAAGGTACCATATACGCTCTGACCCGTAACCTTGAGCACAACCTCCTTGTAGCCACCTGCGGCACCATCGGAGAAGGATGTGATCTCGTAGCGCCAGCCCTTCGACTCGATATACTTGGTGTACATTCTGAGCAGGTCGCCCGCGAAGATAGCCGCCTCGTCGCCACCCGTACCGCCACGAATCTCGAGGATTGCGTTCTTGTCGTCCTGCGGATCCTTGGGGATGAGCAGGAGTTTGATCTCCTCCTCCATCTTTACAAGTGCAGGCTCCAGCTCGGCGATCTCCATACGTGCCATCTCGCGCATCTCCTCGTCCTTGTCGTTGGCGAGGATATCCTTCGCCTCGGCAAGGTTTGCCACGGCGGTGCGATAACGATCCGAGGTCTCGATGATGGGCTCCAGCTCCTTGTACTCCTTGGTGAGCTGCACAAACTGCTTGACGTCGGCAATCACTTCGGGGTCGGTGAGTTTCTGGCCAATCTCCTCATATTTGAGTTTCAGTCCGTCCAAACGGATAAGTATTGAATTGTCTGCCATAGGGTTTTGCAAATTTTTGGCAAAGATATAAAAAATAGTCGGAACTACATACTTATCTCAGATTTTTGCATAAAGCAACCGAGAAAATCGCTATTTCGATAGAACATTTTGCCATTTTATGCTCAAAATCTATCAAAATGCGTAATTATGACATAAAAATGCAAGAATAAATATTTTTTATATCCATAGTGAAATAATTTTAACTATTTTTGTAAAAAAATTAAAGGTGATGTGAAAAAATTAAAAGCCACATCAAATTATTTATGCCAAAAATCAAAAACCACATCCCAATATGGAGGAGAATAAATTGCAGTCAGAGAGTAACGGGACACAAGAGATAGAGAACAATCCTGCGCCCCAGCAAGAGGTGAAAGTAGAGGCAGAGCAGAGTGCTGCACAGCCCACACCGAAGCCTACCCCCAAGCAACGCAAACCGCAGAAAAAGAGCAGTTTAACATTCGGCAAGGTCTTCCTTGCATCGCTGCTGGCGGTAGTGGCCGGCAGTGTGGTGACAGTGCTATTCTGGATATTCCTCTTCTCGGGAATCTCGACAATTATGGCCCCCGAGGTGAAGAGTGTGCCCGAAAAGGCTATTCTGCATATTAATTTGGCAGAGTCGCTGGTCGATGCACCATCGAAAAATCCGATGGGCACGTTCGACCTGATGAGTATGACGCAGACCTCGCAACTCACTATATATGATGCTCTTCGCGCATTGGAGAGCGCAGCCAAGGATGAGCGCATCGAGGGTATCTACATCAATATGGTGGGCGGTGGCTCGGCCGATATGACTCTGCTGGAGGAGTTGCGCGCCGCCATCATCCAATTCAAGCAGAGCGGCAAGTGGGTTGTGGCCTACAACGAGACCTACTCGCAGGGTGTTTATTACATCTCATCGGTGGCCGACAAGGTCTATATGCAGCCCGAGGGTACGTTCGACTGGTCGGGTTTGGAGATGAGCACCATATTCTTCAAAGGCCTGTTCGACAAGCTGGGCTTGAAGGTTGATATCCTGCGACCCACAGCCTGCAAGTATAAGAGTGCCGTAGAGCCCTACTTCCTTAGCGAGATGTCGGACGAGAACCGCGAGCAGATGCAGGAGCTGGCAGATCATATGTGGGGCGTCATCGTCGATGGCGTGGCGGAGTCACGTGGCGTCAGCGCTGAGGAGCTGAACCGCCTGGCCGACGAGTTGGCTGTAGTGCTGCCCAGTCAGGCACTTGAGCATAAGTTGATCGACGGTGTGAAGTATGCCGACCAGATGGAGGCCCTCTTCGAGGAGGAGTACGGCATCGAGGAGCCCGAGTACATCTCGCTGGGCGACTATGCTTCGTCACTCATCACTGACCCCAAGCGTGCATCGGCACCCAAGGTGGCTATCGTATATGCCAACGGTGATGTGATCGACGGCAGTGGCTCGGACGACAACATCTACGGCTACACCCTTTCGCAGACCCTGCGCGAGGTGGCCGAGGACGACGACATCAAGTCGGTGGTTCTGCGAGTGAACTCACCCGGTGGCAGCGCATTGGCGTCGGATCTTATCTGGCGCGAAATGGAGAACCTGAAGGCCAAGAAGCCCGTGATTGTATCTATGGGAAGTTATGCCGCATCGGGCGGATACTATATCTCTGCACCTGCTGACGCTATCGTAGCCGATCGCTCGACGCTGACGGGTTCAATCGGCGTGTTCGGTATGATGCCGAGTTTTGGCGATGCGCTGGAGGATAAGTTGGGTATTACGGTTGATGCCGTCAAGACCAATGCCAACGCCGGTATGGGTAATGGTTTCGAGGCTCTCTCATCGACTCAGTACCGTGCTATGATGCAGGGTGTGGATCGAGTATATGAGCGTTTCACAACGTTGGTAGCCGAGGGTCGTAACCTCACCATCGAGCGCGTGCTGGAGATTGCCGAGGGTCGTGTATGGAGCGGCGAGCAGGCACAGAAGATTGGCCTGGTGGATACGTGCGGCGGTTTGACATCGGCTTTGGCTATTGCTATCGACAAGGCGGAGCTGGGCGACAACTACCAGGTTGTAGAGGTTGTGGACGAGGCCGACGGCTTGATGGCTATGCTCAACTCGCTGGGCGTAAAGGCTCGTCAGGCGATGACCTCACGCTCGGAGCTGGGCGAGCTCTACAACGAGTATCGCCGTCTGGAGCAGATGGTAGGCAAGGAGGGTATCTACACCGTTTGCCCCTATATTTTCCGATTCTAACAGCAGTGTTACATACGATAAATGCTACAATCAAAACCTAAAACTAAGTAAGCATTAAGTAAACAGAGGGATGAGGGTACAGCCGTGAGGTTGTGCCCTTTATCCATATTATGGCACGACGAGGGCGCAATTAAACGAAAATTTACTATCTTTGTAAGTTGAACGCGTGTGCGTGCGTCGCCGCGCGCGAGAATGTGAACGAAAAAACAAAAATACGATACACAATGGAGTACAATTTCAAAGAGATCGAAACCAAGTGGCAAAAGCTTTGGCAGGATCGCAAAACCTATCGCGTAGAGGTTGATCCCTCACGCCCCAAATTCTATGTCCTCGATATGTTCCCCTACCCCTCGGGAGCGGGTCTGCACGTAGGTCACCCGCTGGGTTACATCGCTTCGGACATCTACTCACGCTACAAGCGTCTGTGTGGCTTCAACGTCCTGCACCCGATGGGTTACGATGCCTTTGGTCTGCCGGCCGAGCAGTATGCTATCCAGACAGGTCAGCACCCTGCCGTAACCACCGAGCAGAACATCAACCGCTACCGCGAGCAGATGGACAAGATCGGCTTCTGCTACGATTGGGATCGTGAGGTACGCACCTGCGAGCCCGAGTACTACAAGTGGACGCAGTGGGCATTCCTGAAGATGTACGACCACTACTACTGCTACGAGAGCCAGAAGGCTCGCCCCATAAAGGAACTCGTAGAGATGTTTGCCGAGAGCGGCTCGGAGGGTCTGAATGCCGCCTGCACCACACCGATGACCTTCACGGCCGAGCAGTGGAACGCATGGGACGAGGAGAAGCGTGAGCAGGTGTTGCAGAACTACCGCCTTGCCTACCGTGCCGACACGATGGTGAACTGGTGTCCGCAGTTGGGAACCGTTTTGGCAAACGACGAGGTGAAGGATGGCCTCTCGGTTCGTGGTGGCTTCCCCGTAGAGCAGAAGCGCATGAAGCAGTGGTCATTGCGCGTTACGGCCTACGCACAGCGCATGCTGGATGGTCTGGACTCGCTCGAGTGGAGCGACTCATTGAAGGAGATTCAGCGCAACTGGATCGGTCGCTCGGTGGGAGCGCAGATGTTCTTCGAGGTTCAGGGCTCGGAGCGTAAGTTGGAGATCTTCACTACACGTCCCGATACGATCTATGGTGTTACCTTCATGGTTATCGCCCCCGAGCATGAGTGGGTCGAGGAACTTACAACGGCAGAGAATCGTGCTGCCGTAGAGGAGTATATCGCACAGACAAAGAAGCGCTCGGAGCGTGAGCGTATTGCCGAGACACGCCGTGTGAGTGGTGTGGCTACGGGTTCATACGCCATCAACCCCTTCTCGGGCAAGGCTATACCCATCTACATTTCGGACTATGTGTTGGCAGGCTACGGTACGGGTGCCATTATGGCCGTGCCGGCGCACGACTCGCGCGACTACGCCTTTGCTCGTCACTTCGGCTTGGAGATCGTTCCCGTGGTTGAGGGCGGCAACATCGAGGTGGAGTCATACGACGCCAAGGAGGGTAAGATGATCAACTCTGACTTCCTCACGGGCAAGGATGTTAAGGAGGCTATCCCTGCAATGTTCGAGGAGGTGGAGCGCCGTGGCTTGGGTAAGAAACTGATTAACTACCGCCTGCGTGATGCTATCTTCTCGCGTCAGCGTTATTGGGGTGAGCCCTTCCCCGTATATTACAAGGGCGAGACGGCATACCCTCTGCCCGAGGATAAGTTGCCGTTGGAGTTGCCCCCTATTGAAAACTTCGGCCCCACGGAGCAGGGTGAGCCACCCTTGGCACGTGTGAAGGATTGGTCGTACGAGGGTTGCCCGCTGGAACTTTCGACCATGCCCGGCTTTGCCGGTTCGTCGGCATACTACCTGCGTTATATGGATCCCCGCAACTCGGAAGCGTTGGTATCGAAAGAGGCTAACGACTATTGGCGCAATGTAGATCTCTATATCGGTGGTATTGAGCATGCTACGGGTCACTTGATGTACTCTCGTTTCTGGAATATGTTCCTCTACGACTTGGGTTACGTGTGCGAGCAAGAGCCCTTCAAGAAGTTGGTTAATCAGGGTATGATTCAAGGCCGCTCGAACTTCGTGTACCGTGTTGTTGGCACAAATAAGTTCGTGTCGCTCGGCCTTAAAGGTGACTATGAGACACAGGAGATTCACGTCGATGTAAATATCGTGAAGAACGATCAGTTGGACCTCGACGCCTTCCGTGCTTGGCGTCCCGAGTTCCACGATGCAGAGTTCATCCTCGAGGATGGCAAGTATGTCTGCGGCTGGGCTATCGAGAAGATGTCGAAGTCGATGTTCAACGTCGTAAACCCCGACCACATCGTCGAGAACTACGGCGCCGACACGTTGCGTATGTACGAGATGTTCCTCGGCCCGCTGGAGCAGTCGAAGCCGTGGGATACCAACGGTATTGACGGTGTGCATAAGTTCCTGCGTAAGTTCTGGCGTCTCTACTTTGGCAAGGAGGGCGAACTCACGCTTACCGACGAGGCCGCAACACCCGCCGAGTTGAAGACCCTGCACAAGACCATCAAGAAGATTCGTGAGGATATCGAAAACTTTTCATTTAATACCTCTGTCAGCGCATTTATGATTTGTCTGAATGAGCTCGGCGCATGCCACAAGCGTGAGGTTCTAGAGCCGTTGGCTGTGCTGATTGCTCCCTTCGCGCCGCACATCGCCGAGGAGTTGTGGGAGGCTATGGGTCACGCCGAGTCAATCTTCGATGCCGCATACCCCACTTTCGACGAGAAGTACCTCGTAGAGAGTTCGTTCGAGTATCCCGTGATGGTGAACGGCAAGTTGCGCTTCAAGCAGACCTACGCTCTCGATATGAATCCTGCCGATATTCAGGCGGCTATCGTTGAGACCGAGGGCGCACAGAAGTGGCTGGAGGGTAAGCCTGCAAAGAAGATTATCGTAGTAAAGGGTAAAATTATTAATATCGTAATGTAATGAAACAACTTCTATCCGTTATGCTCTTAACGCTTATGACAATGAGTGCACAGGCACAGAAGGTGGTCAAGTTGTGGGACAACACCACCGCACCCCACTCAAGTGGCCTCACCGGTCCCGAGAAGGACGAGGGCGAGGTGCGCTATTCGAATACCACCGAGGCCGTACTCTACATCTTCGAGGCGAAGAAGAAGGTGGCTACGGGTCAGGCCGTAGTGATATGCCCGGGTGGTGGCTACGCTCTGGTGGCTATGGGTCACGAGGGCTTGGAATATGGCAAGTGGCTGGCAGAGAATGGAGTGACGGCGGCGGTATTGAAGTACCGCATGCCCAACAATGTACCGCAGGTGCCCATGGAGGATGCTGCCGAGGCGTTGCGCTATATGCGTGAGGATTACAAGGCGAAGAGCCCCATCACACAACTCGGCATCATGGGTTTCTCGGCGGGTGGTCATCTGGCCGCATCGACAGCCGTGGGTGTGTTGAAGGCCAATGGCGATGAGTCGGCACGTGCCGCTTTACGTCCCGACTTTGCCGTGTTGTTCTACCCCGTGATTACCTCGGATGAGCAGTTCACGCACAAGGGAACGTACAACAACCTGCTTGGTGCCGACCGCACGGAGGAGCTCTCACGTGCTTGGTGTCCCTTGTACAGAGCCGGCGAGGATGCGCCCGCAACGCTGATGATTCTTTCGGATGATGATAAGACCGTACCCTCACAGAACAGCACCTTCTTCTACAATAAGTTGAAGGAGCTGGGCAAGGAGGCCTCGATAATCATCTACCCCACGGGAGGTCACGGCTGGGGATTCCGCGACTCGCTGCCCTACAAGGCGCAGTGGCAAGAGTCGCTGTTGCAGTGGTTGCAGAGCAGAAAGAAGTAAAAGAAAAGGTTGCCCATCGAGGCAACCTTTTTTAATATAAGTGTAATAGGTGTTATAAGTGCTATAGGGCATTTATCAACTCCTCTACATCCTCGGTGCGGGTAGCCCAACTTGTCGCTAATCTCACTACCAGACGGCCATCGGCGGTGCGCTCCCACTCCGAGAAGGTGGTAAGGGTGCGCAAGTGCGCCTCCTGCTCGGCCGTAAGTGCCACGAAGACCTGATTGGTGGGTGCCTCGGCAAAGATCTCATAACCCTTTGCGCGGAACGCCTCACGCAGCTGTGTCGCCAGCGTCACGGCGTGGCGGGCAATATCGATATAGAGGTTGTCGGTGAAGAGCACATCGAACTGAATACCCAGCATACGACCCTTTGCCAGCAGGGCTCCCTGCTGCTTGATGGTGGTGAAGAAGTGAGGAATCAATCCCTTGCGGGGTATAACCACCGCCTCGCCAAACATAGCACCGCACTTGGTGCCACCTATATAGAACACATCCGCAAGGCGAGCCAAATCCCGTAGCGTCACATCCGTTGCGGGCGAAGCCAGAGCATAACCCAGACGTGCGCCATCGACAAAGAGCGGTATCTCCCACTTGTGGCACACGGCCGACAGCGCCTCCAGCTCCGAGAGCGAATACAATGTGCCATACTCCGTAGGTTGCGAGATATAGACCATACCCGGCCACACCATGTGATCCCACGCCTCGTCGGCACGGAAAGCGGTGATATAGCGATCCACAGCCTCGGCCGTAATCTTACCATCGCAGCCCTCGATGGTGAGCACCTTATGTCCCGAAGCCTCGATAGCTCCCGCCTCATGCAGAGCCACGTGGCCCGTAGTGGCGGCAATAACGCCCTCGTAGGGTCGCAGAAGACCCTTGATGACCGTGGCGTTGGTCTGCGTGCCACCCACCAGCAGGTGCACCTCGCCATCCTCCAGGCCGCACGCCGCGAGGATCTTACGGCGTGCCGAAGCACAATACTCATCTACGCCGTAGCCTACCGTCTTCTCCAAATTGGTACGCACGAGTGCCTCCAAAATCAGAGGGTGCGCGCCCTCCATGTAATCGCAATCAAAGTGTTGCATAGCCTTTAAAAATATAAGTGTTATAAGTGGAATAGGTGCCATAAGTGTTTAGATTAACACCCATAGCACCTATACCGTATTATAAAAATGTATAATAAGAGCGATTTACAAGGCCTGCGTACTCCGAGCAACCGCAGTTTACTCAGGCGTAAATGAGGATTGCGAGTAGAAGTGTAACGCAGTAAATCGCCTTATTTGGCATTTTTTAGTAGCTGCGAGCGAACAATACACGGCACTTCGAGGGTTTGCCAGAGTAGATGCATGTTCCCTCCTCCTCCTTCGCATCCAACGGGATGCAGCGGATGGTTGCCTTCGTAGCCTCCTTGATGGCCACCTCGGTCTCCACCGTGCCGTCCCAATGAGCAGAGATGAAGCCGCCCTTGGTATCCAGCACCTCCTGGAACTCCTCCCACGAATTAACCTCGGTAATCATCGAGTTACGGTAGTTGAGTGCCTTCTGGAAGATGTTTTCTTGGATTTCATCAAGAAGCGCTACCACACGGTCAGTCAATCCCTCCTGCGGAACAACCTCCTTTGAGAGTGTATCGCGACGAGCAAGCTCGATAGTACCGTTCTGCAAGTCGCGGGGACCGAGAGCCAGACGCACGGGCACACCCTTCAACTCATACTCGGCGAACTTAAAGCCCGAACGTACATTGTCGCGGGTATCGACCTTGACGCTAACACCCTTGGCACGCAACTCCTTGGCGATAGCCTCCATTTTTTCGGTCATCTCGCGGAGCTGCTCCTCGCCCTTGTAGATGGGCACCATAGCAACCTGAATGGGAGCGAGCTTGGGAGGCAATACCAGACCGTTGTTGTCAGAGTGAGCCATAATTAGCGCACCCATCAGTCGGGTCGAAACACCCCACGAGGTAGCCCATACATACTCCTGCTTACCCTCCTTGGTGGTGTAGGTCACGTCGAACGCCTTGGCGAAGTTCTGACCCAGGAAGTGTGACGTACCGCTCTGCAGAGCCTTGCCGTCCTGCATCAGTGCCTCGATAGTAAGAGTATCCTCGGCACCTGCGAAACGCTCGTTGGGCGACTTGTGACCCACGATTACGGGCACGCCCATCCAATTCTCGGCAAAGTCCTTATATACGTTGATCATACGCTCTGCCTCCTCGATAGCCTCCTCGCGTGTAGCGTGGGCGGTGTGGCCCTCCTGCCAAAGGAACTCGGCAGTACGCAGGAACAGACGTGTACGCATCTCCCAGCGCACAACGTTTGCCCACTGGTTGCACAGGATGGGCAGGTCGCGATATGAGGTGATCCAATTCTTGTAGGTATTCCAGATGATGGTCTCCGAGGTGGGACGCACGATGAGCTCCTCCTCCAGACGTGCCGAAGGATCGACAACAACACCCTCGCCACGGGGGCTATTCATCAGGCGGTAGTGCGTAACCACGGCACACTCCTTGGCAAAGCCCTCGACGTGAGAGGCCTCGCGAGAGAAGAATGACTTGGGGATAAAGAGCGGGAAGTAAGCATTCTCGTGACCCGTAGCCTTGAACATATCGTCCAGAGCACGCTGCATCTTCTCCCAAATAGAGTAACCGTAAGGCTTGATAACCATACAGCCACGCACAGCCGAATTCTCGGCCAAACCGGCCTTTACGACCAATTCGTTATACCACTTCGAGTAGTTATCCTCGACTTTGGTTAGATCTTTAAGTTCTACTGCCATATTTTATAAAATTCAAAATGCAAAATTCAAAATGCAACCGACGCTGCGGAGCGAGAGCAGAAGCCAAGTCTTACTTGGATTATGCCGAGCCGCGAGGAGGAAAAGCCTGCGAAGCAGGGTTAAAATGCAAAATTTTCTAAACTCCACCCCTGTCGTAGGGGAGGTGTCACGAAATGACGGAGGGGTTCAAGAGTAATTCAAAATTCAAAATTACTAACTTCGCCGACAACAATTTTGCTTATCTCGCACAAAGCACCATTTTCTAAATATGCAAACGCCAACAACACGCATAGCAAGCCCAGGGCCACACTCACAGTGGGAAAAATTGAGGCTTTCGCTCCTCAAAATGCAAAACATTTTAAATTTTGCACTTTGAATTTTGCATTAAAAAAAATGGCCACCCTTGTACTAAAGTACAAAAGTAACCATTTTTTGTTTAACGCGATGCGTTTATAGCGTTTTTTTTACTCTATCTCAACAGAACAGACAATAGGCAGATGATCCGACGGGTAGTGGCCATTCTCGCGCTTGTCGTCGATGACGGTGTAGTCCTTCACGCGGACGTGGTCGCTCACGAACAGATAGTCGATGCGGGCCTTGGCCGGGCCGAGGAAGTTACCGCCACCCAGGTCGGTATTAACGGGACCTGCGGGAGCAGTCTCGCTCACGGCGTAGGCATCGCGCAGCAGCGTGAGGATATCCTTCACCTGAGGGGTCTCCTCGCGTGAGTTGTAGTCGCCCACGGCAATCACGGGCTTGTCGCCGGCAATCTTACGCACCTGATCCACCAGCACCTTGCCCGAATTAGCACGTGCCACCTCCAGACGCCAATAGAGGTGCGAGTTCAGGAAGAAGAACTCACGTCCCGTGGCACGGTCGCGGAAGTGACCCCAATGGCAGAGGCGATGGTCGTTGGCATCCCAGCCGATGCTCTCCACCTCGGGGGTCTCGCTATACCAGAAAGTGCCCTGGTCGAGAAGTTCGTATTTATCTCTCTTATAGTACGTTGCGCAGTTATGGAATCCCTCGCTAATACCATACGAGTGGTAGATATAGTCATACCCAGGGAGCAACTCTGCCAGCTCGGGCATTTGGTCCTTGCTGGCCTCCTGCGTACCCACGATGTCGAAGTCGTGGCGCAGAATCACATCCGCCACCGAGCCCTTGCGCTCGGCCCACGAGTCGCCCGTGAGAGCATCCTCGGCAGGATCAAAACGTACATTATACGTAGCGGCACGCATCTGCAGGGCGGGCTCACTGCACCCTACCATCATCAGGCAGGCAAAGGCAACAAAAATAAGGTTTTTCATCTGTCGGGTTTGTTTATTTGCTAATTTAGTTCTTCGTTTAGAAACGGTAGCCGAGTGTAAGAATTACATAGTCGCGATTAAGATCGGTCGTATAGGTGGGGCTGGCCGTGTCGTAGATACCCGCCTCATCGACAGCGTAGTAGAGCATATACGAGGTCTGCTTCTGCGACAGGTGCTGATAAGCCAGATCCAACGTCGTGCGACCAAACGAGAAGCCCACACCGCCCGAGATGCAGTCGGTCTTATAGGTCAGCGGACGGTTATAGTAGAGGCTCTTGTCGTTGCGCAGTGCGCCATCGCTCAGACCATAACCCACACGCAGTGCCAACACAGGCAGAGGCTTCGCCTCGACACCTATGCGGAGGGTGTTCGATGCCTGGAAGTTATCCTTGAACTCCTGACGATACTCGTTGGGGTAGATGTCGAAACCATTGGGCACATCGTGCACACGCATACCGTTATACCACTTGCGCTCGTAGTCCACCGACACAACGGCAACGTTGCCCAGCGAGTACGAAGCACCCAGCATAAGGCGTGTAGGAGATGAAAACTCCCACGAATTCTCGCCCACATCATCCAGCGCAGGTGTGGTGTCGCCCGCGGGGTTGAAGTTACTGCTCAGGAACGACTGATAGGTGCGCTCCAGAGAGTAGTAGGTCGGCGTATGGATAGCGGCACCCAGACGCAACGAGGGCAGAGGACGATAGATAAGACCCAACTTGAAGTTTACGCCCGCACCATCCACATCGACAGCCTGGTTGTAGTCCATCCACTCGGCAGCAGCGCCATCGGGCAGAGGTGTGCCGTCACCATAGACGGGTGCAGAGTCGTAGAGATAGTCCTCGCTGTAATATATCTGGCGGTCCCAGTTCACCGACTGTATGCCCAGCGTAGCACCGATATATACCTTATTGGCTACGTTCATACCGAAGGCCAGGTCGTACTCGCCTATCGAGCCACGGCTCTCCATACCCACCGTATGACCCACCGAGGCGTTGGCGCCCAAGTGATTTGCCGAGGTCCAATAGTCGCCCCACTCGTCGGTCTCCACGTCGAGCAGATAGCCGTTATAGGCCAGCATACCGCCCCAGAAGTAAGAGTCGCCCAGGTCGTAGTTCAGCGTGCCGTCCGAGCCGGGGAAGACGCCGCCCTGACCCAGCTGACGCACGAAGGCATCGTTGATCGAGCGGTAAGGCATAGACGACGGGCCGCTGATAGAGGAGTAGCCGTAGTTATAGTTAAGGTCGGCCACGCGGTTGTAACCGACAGCAAAATTGACGCTCACAACCGAGCCACTGCCCTCATAGATGTTGAACACAGCACCCAGGTTAGCCATCGAGAAGCGGCTCATAGAGTTCTCGCCCCAGTCGGCTGCGCTGTTCTTGGCGCCATGGAAGCCCATCATCGGAGAGATGCTCACCTCATTGGAGCGGTACATACCCAGACCTGCGGGGTTGATACCCAACGCCGACAGGTCGCCACCGAGCGAGGTGAAGGCACCCGCCATAGCCATCGAGCGCGCCGTGCCGAAGCCGAACGAAGTCTGCGAGAGGGTGTACATATCGTTAGACATCATACCGTCGCGGTCCATCAGAAGACCACCAAAACGATACTGCGCCGAGGCCGTGGTTGCCACCATAAGTGTAGCCACAAGAGCCATCACAAGCCCCTTGAATGTTTTTGCGAAAAAGTTCATTTTGCACACGTTTACGACCCGAAGGTCTGATTGGAAAAAAGGTGGCGAAGGTCTGCCACCCGAATAGTTATTAGGTTGTTCCGCCCGACAGTCGCTCTCACACAATCCTTCTCCCTTGCTGACTGCCAGACGGTCATCTCTATATCTTATCTGCCACGTGAACCGCCACCGCGTGAGCCACCGCCGCTGCTGCCGCTCATTCCGCCACCGCGTGAAGAGCCGCCCATAGAAGAGCCTGACGAGAACGATGAACCCGAAGAGTATGACGAACGTCCCTGCGAGCCCTGGTTGTAGCTCTGGTTGCGCTGCGTGTTGTTCTGGTATGAGTTCTGACGTGAGGTCGAGTTGGTGCTCTGGCCTACGCTCTGACGACGCGTGTTGTTATTGCGACCCACAGAGCCTGCGCGTGAGGGCTGCTGCTGTGTCTGCGGCTGATTCTGCACCGCTGCGCTGCCGTTGCCACGTGACGAGTTGCCGTAGGTCAAGCCCGAATTGGGTGAACGATAGGGCGTTGAGCGTCCCGAGGTGCGGTTCACAACAGAGTTGCCACGCACGGGAGTGCGACCGCCGGGGCCATCGAAGCGGGTGTTGTTGTTGCGTGAGCCGTAGTAGCTGCCGCCACGGTTCCAGTAGCCACCGCCGCCACCGAGGTGAATGCCGAAGTGCGGGCCACCGATATGGTGATGGTGGTAGTAGTAGTGCGGGTAGTGGTGATAGTGCCACGGACGATACATACCGCCCCAGCCCCACCAGAGGTTCATACCGCCATAGCCGTAGCATATGTTCCAGTTCCAGTCGTACCACGAGTAGCGGGGGAAGCCCCACGATGAGTAGTACCACGGGTCATAGAAGCCTGTGCCGAAGCCGAAGTACCAGGGCGAATTGACCGCCAGAGTGACATTCACGGCACCCCATGTACCGAACATCGAGGTGATATACTTGGGCTCAACCCACACCTGCGAACCCGACACCATCACGTTGTAGAACGAGGGGTCGTAGGCGGTAACGTAGTGCGAAGCTGTGCCGTAACGCAAGTCGTAATAGCTCGAAGGCATACGATAGGTCGAAGAGCGGAAGCCGAGCAGACGACGGGCGTAGGCGCTCTCGTAGTCGTCGGCGATGTAGTTGTTGTAAGAGTTGTACGAGGTACCCTCATCGACGATGATCACACCATCGCTGTCGGTACGTGTTGCGGCTTTCTGCTCAGCCTCGGCCACCATAGCCTGCAACTCGGCGAGCTGCGCGGCATACTCAGCCTGACGAGCCTCAGCCTCGGCCTTGCGTGCCTCGGCCTCCGCCTTCTGACGGTTGGCGATGGCTACACGGTCGTGCGTAGCGTAGAGGTCGTCGAAGCCATTGCCTGACGATGAGTAAAAACCCGTAGAGCAAGATGTAGCCGCCCAGGCCACAACGCTCAACAAGAAAAGTCGCTCGAAAAGTCTCATAATGCAACTATTTAAATGGTTCTCCTTCTATTATATAAACGTAGTGAGTGCCTCTTTTATTGCGTGGGACACAAACACCCGCAAGGGCTATGCCATCCGGACACTCGTTTTAAGGTTTCTATACATTAAACGCAGCAAACGTAAAATCTTGCATCGCACACGCAAAAATTATTGCTGCGCAGCACAAATTCTTCATTCACGGCACTTCTTATTGCAAAGATATAAAAATTTTCGAGAATGGAGTGGTAATAAGTGAAATAGGTGTTATAAGTGTAATAAGTGCAATAAAAAATTACTATTACACCTATATCACCTATAACACCTATTGCACCTATTCTAATGCTCGACTACTCTATGCGTTTTGCCGTAAAACCAAGATCAATAACCTCAACACCCTCATCGGTAGCCTTCACCATGAGCGACTCGTTGGGCTTGAACTCCAGAGTCAGCGGGCGGGCACCGGCATCGGTGTTGATCACCACCTCACGCGTCGAGCCCTCGTCCTCGAAGGCCTGACCATAGCGCAAGGGGTAGGTAAGACGCTGTGCGGCGGGGTTAGCGAAGAAGATATAGAGGTCGTCACCATCGCGGCGACACCAGAAGTCGGGCAGGTTCTCGCCCTCAACCAACGGCTTCTGCTCCACAACATCCATCGTCTGCGAAGCATTTTCGAGCGCCATCAGCTGCTTGTAGAGCGCCTGGAACTCCTCCGACTTATTCTTACCCGGCTGCTTGGGCTCGCGGGCCATAACCACGGGCAGACCCTCCTCGGCAAGGCGTACTACCTCACGCAGAGCCTCAATATCGAGCCACTCGACATCCACTACGAGCGACGTGAACTCCACATCGCCATAGCGCAGGATGCCATCCTCAAACTCGCCCTCACGGAGCACCTTCGCATTGACCCACAGGGGCTGATAGCCGGCAAGGTAGTCGGGCGCCCACTCGTAGCGCAGCTCATACTCGCCCCACACCCACGGCATCTGCAACTCCTCGGGCAGCTCGACGCCCATCCACGAATCCTCCAGCGGCAGGTAGAGTGCCACGTCAGAGTAGGTCGTGCCACGGCGCATATAGCGCGATACGCGGGCCATATAGTCGTTGAACGCCTTCAGCTGATCGACGAAGTAGGCATCACGGCCCACATATACCGATGCGTAGAAGTAGTTCTCGTCCTTGGTCTGGTTCTTGCCGATAAAGGGCGTGCCGTGCCAGATGATCTGGTTGGTACCGTTGGCAAACAAGGCATCGGCCACAAGGCGCATATCGGCCACCTGCTCACGCTCCTGATAGGGGCCCTTACCGCCCCACTTCTGCCATCCGTAGATGCAGGTGAAGGTCTCCGACGTAACCACGTCGCCACCCGCCAGAGCCGCCGCCGAAGCGGGGATACGGCCATAGTTGGGCTCGTAGAGGATAGCCTCGGTCTCGGGCACATCCACAACCATAAAGGCCGAGAGCAGGTCGGCAGGAGCACCGCCACACTGCGAACGCGAGAAGGCACCCTGCGAGTGGGCATTCTCGGTGAAGGGACGGTAGAACTCGTCGATGACGTAGTCCGACATCAGCGACATATAGTCGTAGTAAATATCTTCGTTACCGGCCTTGTAGAGGTCGTCCATATAGGGCTCGATCTTGTAGCCGAATCGCTCCTCGAACTTCTCGCCGAAGCCGTCGGTCCAGAGCTGGCGGGTCTCCACCTCCCACGAATCGACAAACAAACCCGACTTCGAACCCTTGTAGGCATCCTTCAAGCCCTCGTTCATCTCCTTGGCGTAGTAGTCGAAGGCGTTGCGGTCGAGGTGGTTCATGATATATGCCATGCGGGGATGCTCCCACGTGATGGTACGGTCGGCCTCGCCCTCCTTCTTATAGAACGAGTGGGTGCGATACTGCTCGGGGATGGTGTACGAGTTGAAGGGCCACAGCGTGCCGTAGGTGAAGTCGCAACCCATACCCAACGAGTCGGCCACATGCTTGGCGTAGTTCACAGGCTCGGCCCACTCCTTCGAGAGCCACGCGGGGCGCGGCGTGGTGCTGTCGCCTTCCATAGGATATACCCACGCAATCTCCACACCGCCGAAGCCCTGCTCGCGGAGCCACTCCAACTGGTAGCGGACATCATCCTTTGAGATGTGCTCGGCAAACCACCACCAACGGGTGTAGGGCTTACCCTCGGCATAGGGTTCGACGGTGGTCACCGTCGTAGGTTTGGGCGCACAGGCAAAGGCGGCAAACATAAGTGCAAGGGCACTGAAAAGGTGTAATGTTTTCTTCATGGTATGATTGTTTTTAGAGTTTTGCTTCTGCAAGAAGGGTTTATTACTGCAAATATACAAAAAAAACAGAAAGTTAGGTGAGGGAAGTGAAATAGGAGAAATAAGTGTAATAGGTGTTATAGGTGAAATAGGTGTAATAAAAAAATATAGCACTTATAACACCTATAACACTTATACCACTTATAGCACCTATTCACAAAAAAAACCGCAACCCCACACGGGATTGCGGTCAATATTCAGAATCTTCCGAAAAATTTTTTCTGACAGCGGAGATTCCACCTCCAAAAAGTTGTTTGACGGAGGGGATTCCCCTACTGAAAAATTTGTTTGACGAGGCTATTTTGAGGCTGGTCGCAGTGGCGCAAAGCGGAGCATACCCATAGTATGTGAGCATTTGCGGCGCAAGCCAGACGCCAAAAGAGCCCGTCAGGCAAATTTTTCTTAGAAGCCCTTACCAATGGCAAGGAAATCTTCAGCCTTAAGAGCAGCACCACCAATCAAACCACCGTCAACATCCTCCTTAGCGAAGATCTCGGCAGCGTTTGAGGGCTTGCAAGAACCACCGTAGAGGATGGGGCACTCGGCAGCAGCAGCGCCGAACTTAGATGCCAATACCTCGCGGATGTAAGCGTGAATCTCCTGTGCCTGATCAGCCGTAGCGGTCTCACCGGTACCGATAGCCCACACGGGCTCGTAAGCGATTACGAGGCTCTTGAACTGCTCCTCCGTGAGGTTGAATACAACCTCCTCAATCTGCTGCTTGCAAACGTCGAAGTGCTTGCCAGCCTTACGCTCGTCGAGGCTCTCACCTACGCAGTAGATAGGCTTCAGGCCGTTAGCGTAAGCCTGTGCCATCTTCTTGTTCAAGGTCTCAGAGGTCTCACCATAGTACTGGCGACGCTCAGAGTGACCCAAGATAACATACTCGCAACCCAGGGCAGCGATCATAGATGCAGCAACCTCACCGGTGTAAGCACCCTTGGTCTCGGTAGCGCAGTCCTGTGCACCAACAGCGATGTCTGAACCCTTAACAGCCTCGATCACCTGTGAGAGGTGAGTGAAGGGAGGGCATACGATAAAGTTTACGCATGAGCAAACCTCACCACGACCTGCTACTACGTTCTTTGCCAACTCAACGCCCTCAGCGGGGAGAGTGTTCATCTTCCAGTTACCTGCAACAATCTTTTTTCTCATTTTTCTGTAAGTTTTTATTGTTAATGTATTGTGTGTTTTCTATTTAATGCCGTATTTTTTGAGGATATTTACGATCTGCGGCTCCATGTGCTCGACCATACGCATAAATCCCAAATCGGTAGGGTGTGTGCCGTCGGCCGTGCCCAGATGGTCATAGCCGATCCAACCCTCGGAGTCGAGGAAGTAGATATTTTCGTCGCGCTGCATACGCTCGCGAACCTTCTTTTCGGCCATAGCCTGCTTGCGTGACTCGAAATCCTCGGTCTTGAGGTTGTAGTTACGCGTGTCGCGACGGATGGTCTGCGTGAAGATAAGCGGCGTTGTGGGGTGCTTCTCGCGGATGATATCGACAAACTTGTCGAAGCGCTCCTCGATAACCTCTGCCGAGGGGTTCGAGAAGGTGTCGAAGACAAAGGCGTCGGCATCCTCGACCTGCGCAAGGTAGTGTGCAAACTCCTCCTGAAGGGTTGACATACCGCTATATCCGAGGTTAATCATATAAAGCCCCGTGCGACGCTCCATAATAGCAGGATAGGTCATACCCGAACGCGAAGAGGATGCGCCGTGAGTGATTGACGAGCCGTGCACGATGATCTTGTGGCGGAAGGGATTCTCCATAGCCGTGATGGTGCTACCCTCCTCTACGCCAATCTCCAATGACTCCACACGGTCCCAGATGGGGAGGTACAACACGCACTCCTTCTTGCCGTCGGGGGCGTTGTTGATGATGGTGTATTCGTGCTTATCGCGCTTCTCGGCCGTGATTGTGGGGCGTGCCACACCGGCATATACCCACTCCTCGCCATCGCGGATGTAGAGGTCGAGGCCCTTCTGCGTGATGGCGGTCATATTCACACCCGGCATAGACTGCGACGTGGTCCAGCGAGCCGAGATCACGTGGCTGTCGGTCGAAAAGACAACAGCCAAGCCCGTAGAGAAGCCGCAAAAGCCGATGCAGTTCTCGGGCATACGGTGCTCCTGGGTGTTGATACGGTCGTAGGGCTTGCCCGTAGGCTCGGCCTGACCGATGATGTTAAGCGTCGTAGCATCGACATATCGGAGTGTCTGCGCCTGGGCCTGCATTGACATACCCAACGCCAGCAGGGCTGCCGATAATAAGAAAAGAATCTTCTTCATTATTAGGTTAATTTCGGTTGTTTATTAGGTTTACAACTACTTTTGTCATTATATCCTTCTCCTCCACACGGCTCTCGGCAATCATCAGCGTGAGTGCCACAAGCGTATTATTCTCCACTCGTCGAGAACCATCCTCGCGATAAAGAATACCATTACGCTCCATAAACCATAAGAACAAGAAAGCCGCTATGCGTTTATTGCCATCACTGAAAGAGTGATTTTTAACAGTCAAATATAATAAATTTGCCGCTTTTTCCTCAACACTTGGGTATAAATCCTCTCCCCCATAGGTTTGGTATATGGCTCCCATAGTGCTACGGAACGATGCATCCTTCTCACGTGCGAACAACTCGCTTGCCCCGAACTCTTTTTTCAAGGTTTGCAGAGCCTCCATAGCATTCTCATACGTGGCGCGAAAACGCTCCTCGGCAGTAGTATGGCTTACCTCCAACTGCTGATAATCGTAGCGGTCGAGGGTATCCAACCCATACGAGAAGTCGCTAATTACACGCAATAAGCCTACGGCCTCATCTCGTGTAACGGCCTTTGCAGCCAGCACGTTGCTCATCACAGCAATCGTACGCTTCAACTCCTCCAATTGCTCGGATTGCAAATCACGGCGAACAGCGTAACCCTGAACCAGATACTCCTTCAGCACACGATTCGCCCAAATGCGGAATTGAGTAGCCTGCTTCGAATTCACTCGATACCCCACCGATATTATCATATCAAGGGTGTATAGAGGTAAAGAACGTCTAACCTGTCGGGTGCCCTCGGTTTGAACCTGTGTAAAAATTGCACAAGTTGCCTCTTTTTTCAGTTCGCCATTGCGATATATATTGTTTATATGACGAACTATAGAGGTTCTATCTGTTTGAAACAGATGTGCAATCTGCGCCTGCGATAACCATACCGTATCGCCATCAAGACGGACATTCAATTCGGTGTGTCCATCCTCCGACTGATATATGATTATCTCTCCCTTATTCATTGACGTAACTCCTGTCAGCAAACGAATATAATCCGCTCGGGGTTGTTTACTCGGCCTTCTGGGCGTCGATCCACGCCTTTACGTCGGCTGTGGGAAGACCCAGCTTGTTCTTCTTGTTGAAGCCGCAGAGGTCGTTGAAGAGCTTGCCGCCGCCATTGGCTGCCGTGTTGCGGAACGACTCAACGGTGATGTAGCCCATCTTCTGAATGGGTGCCACCCACTCCTCGGGGATGCCGGCCGCAACGTAGAGCGTAGCATCGTCGGCCACCACCTTCTTCTCGGGGCGCATCGTGGGGAAGAACAGCACGTCCTGAATAGAGGGCTGGTTGAGCATAAACATCGTGAGGCGGTCGATACCGATACCCATACCCGAACAAGAGGGCATACCGTACTCCAGAGCACGCACGAAGTCCATATCGATGAACATAGCCTCGTCGTCGCCCTTCTCCGAGAGCTTCAGCTGCTCCTGGAAGCGCTCCAACTGGTCGATAGGATCGTTAAGCTCCGAGTATGCGTTACAAAGCTCCTTACCGTTTACGAAGAGCTCGAAACGCTCCGTGAGTTCCTCATTGTCGCGGTGACGCTTGCAAAGGGGTGACATCTCGCGGGGATAGTCGCACACGAAGGTGGGCTGGATGAGATCGCCCTCGCAGTACTGACCAAAGATGGCGTCGATCAACTTGCCCTTACCCATCGTCTCGTCAATCTCCACGTTCAGGCGCTGGCACGCCTCGCGCAACTGCTCCTCTGTCTGACCCGTGATGTCGTAGCCCGTCTTCTCAAGGATGGCGTCGGTCATAGTCACGCGGCGGAACGGAGCCTTGAACGAGATCTGCTTGCCGTCGATCTCCAACTCGGTGGTGCCATTGGTAGCCATAGCCACACGCTCCAACATCTGCTCCGTGAAGGACATCATCCACTTGTAGTCCTTGTATGCCACGTAGATCTCCATACAGGTGAACTCGGGGTTATGCGTGCGGTCCATACCCTCGTTGCGGAAGTTCTTGCCGAACTCATACACACCATCGAAGCCACCCACGATAAGGCGCTTGAGGTAGAGCTCCGTAGCGATTCGCATATAGAAGTCCGTATCGAGAGCGTTGTGATGCGTGATGAAGGGACGTGCCGATGCACCGCCGGGGATAGGCTGCAGGATGGGTGTCTCCACCTCAACATAGCCGTGAGAGTTGAAGAACTCGCGCATAGTGGCCATAATCTTGGCACGCTTGACGAATACCTCACGCACGTGGGGATTTACCACCAGATCGACATAACGCTGGCGGTAGCGTACCTCGGGGTCGGTCAGGGCGTCAAACTGCTTGCCATCCTTCTCCTTAACGATAGGCAGGGGACGGATAGACTTCGAGATCACGGTCAGCTTCTGGCAGTGAACCGACTTCTCGCCCGAGTTGGTGATGAAGGCAAAACCCTCAACGCCCACGAAGTCGCCAATATCCAAGAGCTTCTTGAATACGGTGTTGTAGAGCGTGGGATCGCCCTCGGGGCAGATGTCGTCACGACGAATATATACCTGAATACGGCCCGTGTGGTCCTGCAACTCGAAGAACGATGCGCTACCCATAATACGGCGGCTCATAATACGGCCGGCGATGCGCACTGCGGCAAACTGCTCCTTGTTCTCCTCAGTGAGATTTTCGCTGATGTGGGCGGCTGTGGCCGTCACATCGTACATAGCGGCAGGATAGGGCTCAATGCCCAACTCGCGAAGTGCCGTAAGCGACTTACGACGCAAGAGTTCTTGTTCAGAAAGTTCCATCATATCTTTTGTTGTTTTGATTATTCTTTTTCGCTTCGAGGCCTCTCACGCGCGTGCTACGACGCCCGTGCGCGAGCAAAAAAAGCCTATTTGGGTACAAAGTTAATAATTTCGCGCGATATATACCGCTCGAAAAGCGAAAAATTGACGAAGTGGAAGTAAGAAGTAGCCAAAGAGGGGGCAATAGGGAGTGATAAGTGCAATAGGTGTTATAGGTGTAATAGTTTTTTTATTACACTTACAGCACTTATTTCACCTATTATGTTATGCGATTTCCTGCTCCTCGCGGAAGATATTAAAACGACGCAGACGGGGATTTCGGCGCGGAAGAATAAGCCCCTCGACAACCAGCAGAGCCAACGCCACAGCCACCAACCACTGGTACTGCTCGTTGTACTCCTCGTAGCGAAGCGTTGTGAGTTCGGCCTTCTCCATATCGTTGATACTCTTGACTATCTCCTCCAGGCCGATAGATTGCTTGGTAGCACGTACATACGCCGCATCGGTCACCGAGGCGATCTCCTCGAGCATCTGCTCGCCGAGCTTCGATACGACCATCTCGCCATTCTCGTCCTTGATGAACTCGCCATCGATCTCGATGGGTGCACCCTCGGGCGTGCCGATACCTATCGTGTAGATCTTTATGCCCAGCGCCGCAGCCTTGCGTGCCTGCTCAACGGCGTCAGCCTCGTGGTTCTCGCCATCGGTGATAAGCACCATCACACGGCTACGCTCGCTCTGACTCGAATAGGACAACATAGCCAGCTCCAGCGCACGTGCAACATCGGTTCCCTGCTCGGCCACAAGCGTAGTCGAGAGACGGCGTGCAAAGGCCTGAGCCATACGGTAGTCCGAGGTGATAGGCAGCTGCACCTTCGGCTCACCAGCAAAGGCCACCAATCCCACGCGCTCCTGCTGCAGACCCTCAAAAAGACGGTTGATAGCATACTTGGTGCGCTCCAAGCGGTTGGGCTCGAAGTCCTCGGCAAGCATCGAATTTGACACATCCACCACGAGCATCATCTCCACACCCTTGGCCTTCTCCTCACGCAGTTTGGAGCCCAGCTGCGGGCGCGCCGCAGCGACGATCAAAAGGGCAAGGGCCGTAAGATATATGGCGGCTTTCAGGCGCAGACGTGAGCGCGAGAAGTCGGGAATGAGCGTGCGTATAATCTCCATATTACCAAATCGTTCCAGCAGGCGACGACGGCGCACAGAGGCTATGCCCAGCACCGCCACAAGCAGCGGAATGAGCAGCAGGAGATATAGATATTCTGCATTAGCAAAGCGGAACATAGGCTATGGTATTCGTTTCAAAACTAACTTTTCGATCAGCATCTCCGCCGCCAGCAGGGCTATGGCCATGAGTAGCAGAGCGGCAAACTGCTCGTGATATATCGTGAGGTCCATTACCTCGACCTCGCTCTTTTCCAGGGTGTTGATCTCGTCGTAGATCTCCTTGAGTTTCTGGCGGTCGGTGGCACGGAAGTAACGGCCTCCCGTCTGCTCGGCAATGGCCTGCAGGGTCTGCTCGTCAATCTCCACATCCATCATCTGGAAGGTCATATTGCCGAACATATCCACAGCCGGATAGGGAGCCTTGCCGCGTGTACCCACGCCGATGGTATAGACCTTGACGCCCATATCGGCGGCAATGCCTGCGGCCATCAGGGGTGCTATCTCGCCACGGTTGTTAACGCCGTCGGTCAGAAGGATGATAACCTTACTCTTCGCCTCGCTCTCGCGCAGGCGGTTCAGAGCCGTGGCAAGGCCATTGCCGATGGCTGTGCCATCCTCGATAATGCCGCTTTGAAGGCGTGCCAACAGGGTCTGCAACGTACCCTTATCGGTGGTAAGGGGACTCTGCGTATATGTCTCACCAGCAAAGACTGCCAGACCTATGCGGTCGCCATAGCGGTCGGCGATAAACTCTCCTGCCACCTCCTTGGCCGCCGTGAGACGGTCGGGCGAGAAGTCGCGGGCAAGCATCGAAGATGATATATCCATAGCCAGCATGATGTCGATACCCTCGGCATTGGTGCGGCTCTGATCCTCAACAGTCTGCGGACGTGCCAGCGCCACAATAATCAGCGCCAGCGCCGCAAGGCGCAGCACGAAGGGCACATGACGCAACCAGTAGCGCAGGGTGCGGGGCACATTGCGGGCCGCCGCAACCGATGAGAAGCGGATGGCCGCACCGCCCTGCAGAGTGCGGTAAACGTAGTAGGCTATAATTGGCAGCAGAAGTGCCAACAGCCACAGCAGATATGGATTTGCAAATCTCATGTAATCCTTAAAAATATCGTCATTGCCCGACACCGCAGGTGGCGATGGCAATCCTCCCGTCAAAGGCTCTCCCGCATCCATCCCCGAGGATACCCATCGTTGCTCCGCAACGGGGTATGACGTTTTTGAATACTCCCTCGCAATGACGTTTTTATTATAATACTATTTTTACGCCTCTCCTGTTAAACTTTTAGACGTCTTTTTTCCTTACCAATTCTTTTTGCCTCGAATAACGACACCCTTGGCCTTCTCGTCTAACTTCTCCTGCGTCTTGTCCTCCTGCGCCTGGATGGCGTTCAGGAGTTGCTGTTGCTGCTCCTCATTCATGCCACTGCGCGGGGGCTGCTGCTCATTGTCGGGCTTGCCATCACCATCCTTATCCTCATTGCCATCGCCCTTGTTGGGGTCCTGGTTAGGATTCTGATTGGGGTCTTGGTTTTGGTCGCCATTATTGTTGTCGTTATTGTTCTTATCGTTCTGATCCTGGTTTTGATCCTGATTCTGATCATTCTGCCCACCGCCACCATTCTGGTTCTGATCCTGATTTTGGTCTTGGTTCTGATCCTGATTCTGGTTTTGGTTTTGATTCTGCTCCAGCAACTTCTTGGTATAGGCGTAGTTATACTTGGCCTCCATATCGTCGGGATTCAGGATGAGCGACGAGCGGAAACTCTGCAACGCCTCCTGCAACTTCTGCTGTGCAAACTGCGCATTGCCGAGGTTGAAGTATGCCTCGGCACGATCCTCGACCGACTGCAACGAATCGACAACAACCATCTTCAGCGCCTCCTCGGCCTCGGCATAACGCTCCGTGCGGAACATAGCACCCGCCAGGTCGTAGCGAGCCTCGAACGATGTGCTGTCGTGCTTGAGCGCCTCCGTGTACGCATCGGCACTGCGCTCGTAGCGCTCCTTGGCAAAGTGGCGGTTACCCTGACGCACCAACCCTCGCTCGGGCATACGTTGTGCCACAGCATCGAGCGAGAAGCCCAACGCCACGCAAAGCAATATGATATGTAATATTTTCTCTTTCATCCTACTCCTCCTCTTGGACTATCTCCTCAACGGGTTTTGTGGCATCGACAAACTCCCACGCTGCACGCATAGCAGCCTCCGACTCCTCGCTCTCGGGCATAGCCTTGGCGAACTTCACAAGGTCGGCCTCACGCAGTATCATCGTCAGATCCATCGACTGCTTCTGCTGCAGCTCCACGCCTCGCATAGCCTCGATAATCTCGTCCGAGGTCATCTCCATAGCACCCACATCAAACCGTCGCACGATATATGTGCGGATGATGTCCGTGAGGGTCGAGTAATAAAGTTTATGCTTGCCATCCTGACACAGATGCAGAACACGCAGACGCTCCAGCGCGGCGAAGGCCTCCTCGTGCGGCGGCAGGGGCGGAGCGGGCTTGAAGATAGTGTCGAAGCTCTTGCCATAGTGCGCAAGGATGCGCTTTACGGCATAGAGCAGGGCCACAAGCAGCAACAGTCCCACCACCGACCACGCTATGTAGCCCGTGATCTCGCCCAACTTGAAGGGCAGGGTCTTCTGCGGTTTGATGTCGAACAGGCCGTGCGACGTAGAGTCTATCTGGAATGTGGTTACCAGCAACTCCAGCGTGTCGGGGGCGTAGAGTGTATCGATAATATTCTTGTCGGCATACATCACCTGCGGGCGGATATGGTGCCATCCCTCCTGAAATGCAGCCAGAAGGTAACTCTTGCGAATCTTCAGACGACGACCATCACGCTCCAGAGTATCGACGGGCAGATCCTCGATGAGTTCGTGCTGCTGCCCAGCCATAGCGCTAAAGTTGGGGAAGATGACCGTCTGCACCAGATCCTTCTCCACCTCGATGGAGTAGAGGTAGCGGTCGCCAATGCCGATAGAGTCGGGTTCGAAACGTCCGCTCACACGCGGAGCATTGCTCGGCAGTGCCGTCCCTGAGCTCTGCGCCGAGACCACGAACGAGAGACCCACCGCACACACCACGGCAAGCGAAAGCAGAATCTTGAAGATCCCACCCCCCAATTTTGAATTTTGAATGTTGAATTTTGAATTCATAACTCTATCGCTGCTTAAATAGTTTTATGAGTTCCACCACATAGTCGCCATCGGTCGAGATGGTGGCCGTGTCGATGCGTCCGCGACGCAACATCTCCACCGTCTGACGCTCCCGCTCGCGCCACTGCTCGGCATAGTGCTCACGCACGCGACGTGACGAGGTGTCGATCCACACCTTTCTGTCGGTCTCGGCATCCTGCAACTCCACAATACCTACATCGGGCAGCTCCGCCTCCCTTCGATCCACAACACGGATACCCACAAGGTCGTGCTTCGAGCCGGCAATCTTCAGGGCATCCTCCAACTGCGCCTGCTCGCTCTTGGGCGAGAGGAAGTCCGAGAGGATGAAGGTCGTGCAACGCTTCTTATTGACGTTGGTGAGAAAACGCACTGCCTCCGAGATGGATGTGCGGCGCGACTCAGGTTCGAACTTGATGAGTTCGCGGATGATCATCAGGATATGGCTCTTGCCCTTGCCTGCGGGGATGAACTTCTCGATGCGGTCGGAGAAGAATATGCAGCCCACCTTATCGTTGTTCTGCGCCGCCGAGAAGGCCAGAACGGCGGCAATCTCGGTGATAAGGTTCTTCTTGGTGCGCTCCGTGGAGCCAAACAGACGCGAGCCACTGACATCGATCAGAAGCATCATAGTCAATTCGCGCTCCTCCTCGTAGATCTTGATGTGGGGCTTCGACGAGCGTGCCGTGACGTTCCAGTCGATGTCGCGCACGTCGTCACCAGCACGGTACTCGCGCACCTCGCTGAATGACATACCACGTCCGCGGAAGGCTGTGTGGTACTTTCCGGCAAAGATCTCGTTCGAAAGTCCGCGCGTCTTGATCTCTATCTTGCGGACTCGGCGGAGAATATCGTTCTCGCTCTGCTGCACCGTTAGGGAACAATTACGTTGTTAAGAATCTCGGTGATGATGTGCTCGGTGGTGATGTTCTCGGCCTCGGCCTCGTACGTGAGACCAATGCGGTGACGCAACACGTCGTGACACACGGCACGCACATCCTCGGGGATGACGTAACCACGACGACGGATGAAGGCGTAGGCACGCGCTGCCTTGGCAAGTGAGATGCTGGCACGGGGCGAACCACCGTAGGCAATGAGCGGCTGCAACTTCTCGAGTGAGTACTCCTTGGGCTCGCGTGTGGCGAAGATGATGTCGATGATGTACTTCTCGATCTTCTCATCCATATATACATCCTCAACCACCTTACGTGCCTTCACAATATCCTCGGGCGAGATGACCTTGGCGGGCTGGGGCATACCAGCACCCGAGAGGTTCATACGCACGATCTCGCGCTCCTCCTGCTTCTTGGGGTATGAGATCTTGGCCTTGAGCATAAAACGATCGACCTGCGCCTCGGGCAGAGGATATGTACCCTCCTGCTCCAGGGGGTTCTGCGTAGCCAGCACGAGGAAGGGCTCGGGCAGAGGGTAGGTCTCATCGCCGATGGTCACTTGACGCTCCTGCATAGCCTCCAGAAGGGCCGACTGCACCTTGGCGGGTGAACGGTTGATCTCATCGGCCAGCACGAAGTTGGCGAATACGGGGCCCTTGCGTACTACGAAGTCCTCGCTCTTCTGCGAGTAGATGAGCGTACCTACAAGGTCGGCGGGCAGCAGGTCGGGCGTAAACTGAATACGCGCGAAGTCGGCATCCACGGCCTTGGCGAGGGTAGTGATGGCCAAGGTCTTTGCCAATCCCGGCACACCCTCCAAGAGGATGTGACCGTTAGAGAGAAGACCGATTAAAAGGGTATCGACCAGATGGCTCTGACCGACGATTACTTTGCTCATCTCGGCACGCAGAGTATCGACAAAAACACTCTCGCGCTCGATGCGCTCGTTGAGTTCTTTAATGTTAATTACTTCGCTCATGTTAGTATAGTTTTTTTCATATTTGCTGTGTAATGGACTCTATTTCTCAAAAAGGCTATGTTAGCACCCCTCATTCGTCAATAAAGTCACGCAGAAAACTCCTCCCTATAAACGTGAGAGAGGAGTTTATTATTTTGCAAATATAGGAAGTTTTTTGCAAAAATTGCGATAAATTGTCCTTTAAGGTGTTACTTCACCGCCCACTTATCGCCACTGAGGGTGAACTTATACTCACCAGCGACCAATTTCAAGCAGGCTACTTCGCGACCGTTGCGCTTGGTCATACCCTCGAACACGACGCCCTCCGCGGCGGCAAAGCCCTCCATCGAGGATGCCTCCACGGGCAGGTACAGCGTTGCCGAGGTGTTGGCAGGCACCGTACAAGAGTACGATGTGAGGCGACCAGCAGAGGCTGTCCAGCCGCTATGAATTGCACCGTATGATGAGTGGTAGGTACCCTCGGCCGAAGAGTATGTGCCACCGGGCAGGGGCTGCAGCGTGAAGGACTTATAGCCGCGGCCACTGTCAGAGGTGATGCCGAGGTGGTACTCCCAGAGCCATGAGCCTACCGAGCCCAGAGCAAAGTGGTTGAACGAGTTCATAGAGCTCTCGCCACCCTGCTGGAATGCCAGCTCGTAAGAGTTCCAGCGCTCCCACATAGATGTTGAGCCCAATTTCACGGGGTAGAGCCACGAAGCGTAGTCGGTGCAAGCCAGCATACGGTAAGCCTCCTCAACGTAGCCGTTGGCCGTGAGTGCGGGCAGGATGTTGGGTGTGCCCGAGAAACCGGTGGTGATGGTGTAGGCGGGCGACGAGGCGGTGGGGTTGAAGGGCGTTGCCGAGCCAGCCTCGCCAAGGAAGCGACCACGTGAGGCGATCATCACCTCGCCCTCGTTACCGCTGCGTGAGGGTGCGGCGGCCAATTCGGCCAGACGCTTTGCGGCGAAGGCCTTATAGGTCATACCTGCATTGGCACCGCTCTGGATTCTCATCTCGTCGCTGTAGATGTCGAATGCCAGAGGTGTGGCGTATGAAGACTGCGAATCCATCAGGCCACCAATCTCACCCGTCTGAATTGATATTGAGCGGGTCATACCCGTTGCGGGGTCGATGTATGCCTCATTGAAGGCACGCTTGCCCGCCTCATAACGCTCACGAAGCGTTGCGGCGTACTCCTTTTCGCCGATGGCGTCGGCCATAATCGAGGTACGATAGACCATAGCCAAATAGATGGCGTTGTTGCAAATGTCGCTCGTGGTGCGAGAATCGACGCTGAGCCAGTCCGCGAGGCCGCTTGTGCGTGAAGAGAGAGCCTCGAAACCGGGGATCTTGTAGTAGTGCATACCGTCGAGCCACATCTTCATAGCCTCGAAGTTTTCTACGATGATACCCGTGTCGCCATACTGCTGATATACCTGCCAGGGAACCATACATACGGCTGCTGCCCACGTCGTGCCATCGGCAAACGAGGCATCGCGTGTGCGTGAGTATGTGGGCACGGTGCTGCCGATACCTCCTGCGGGGGCACCATCACGGCCACCAGCACCCTGGTCGTTACGCAGCGCCACCATCCACTGACGGAAGAAGCTCTGCACGTCGGCGTTGTATGAGGCTGTGCGCGAGTATGCCTGTGCATCACCCGTCCAGCCCATACGCTCGTTACGCTGGGGGCAGTCGGTGGGTATTGAGAAGAAGTTTCCGAGCTGACTGCGCTGGATGTTCTTGAAGAGTTGGTTGATCATATCGCCTGCGCCATCCGTCGTCTGACCTACATACTCACCCGTCACGGGCTCCGACGAGAGGACGATGCTCTGCACGTTCTCCAGCGGCAGAGGCTCCTTACGTGAGGGGGTAGTGATCTGCATATAGCGGTAGCCACGATAGGTAAAGTGAGGCTCGATTGTAACGTCGCGCCCCTCGTCAGCCTTCGAGGCGGTGTAGAAGTCGGTTGCCATAGCGGCACGGTAGGTGTCGTGCAGCACACGTCCTGCCACGCCGGCACGGTAGGTTCCATTCTCGCCATAGAGCGACTCGTAGGTCACTCCTGCGGGTGTTGCCACGTTGGGCGAATCCTCATTGCCGGGGTATATCTCCTCGCCAAAGCGGAGCATAACCACATCACCCTCCTTCAATGCTCCTGCGGGGATGGTGACTGATGGTACGCCCACCATCGCTACGCCCATATCGTAGGTGTATGTCGTGCCTCGCTCGCTGTGGGTCTTCAGCACACGCTCGGCCGTGCGGCGCTCCACCTCGCGGATGGGACGGTCGCGACGTGCCACGATCGAGAAGTCGATCCACTCGCGGGGCGAGATAACATCGGGCTTGCGCCACGCGGCGGCATCATAGCCCACCTCGTTCCAGCCTGCAATGGCTGCCTCCTTCTGCGCATTGTAGCGCTGACCCTGGAACATGCTTGCGTACTCGATAGGACCATCCGTAGAGAGCTTCCACGTTGCGGGGTCGGTGACAAGGGTCTGGGTCGTGCCATCGGCGTATGTTACAACCATCTTCGCCATCAGCGCCTCGTGGTCGCCCCAGAAGTTATAGTTTGCAGGGGTGAAGGTCATATAACCCGTATAGAAGCCGGGACCTACGATAGCACCCAGGGCGTTGTTGCCCTTGCTTAGCATTGAGGTCACATCGTAGGCGTGATAAGTAAGCGTTTCACGATACTGACTCATGCCGGGGTTGAACCAATCCTCGCCCACACGCTTGCCGTTGATGTAGAACTCATAGACACCCATAGAGGTGATGTATAGTTTGGCCTTCGCGATCTTCTTTGCGGCCGCGAACTCGGTGCGGAGCATCGTAAGGGATGCATAGTGCGAGGGGTCGGCATAACCAAATGCGCCACCCTCGACCGTAATCTTGTTGCCTGCAACGCTCACGCCATCGATACCTTTGAAGATGTCGTAGCCTGCACCCGTAGTGGCATCCATAAGAGCCACCTTCTCACCCTGACCGACGTTCATAATAGAATAATCCTCGAACACAGCCTTCGAGCCTTCGGCGGCGGCGAAGCCTACGGAGTTAAGGTTGGGGAAGGTGTTGAAGTTATTGCCCGAGCGACCCAGCGGCGACAGAACAAACGATGTCTGCGCACGTGTGCCACGCATGCCGAGTGCTACCGCCTCGCCGTCAATGGCAACGGATAGGTCGCTGGCGTTGGCGCTGATGCTTATAGTGTGCTGCTCGCGGGCATTGGCTGCCGTAATCAGGCGGTTGAGGTTGGTTGCAGGGTAATCCTTCTGCGAAATTACAAGGAAGGGCTTGTCGGCCACATCGGTTGAGGCGTAGCCCACACGGTAGATGTTGATCTTTGCGCCCTCGGCGGTGCCCACGCCCTCGATGTCGAGCTCGAGGCGGATGTAGTTCTCACCCTCGACGTTGCCCACATTCTGGAACTTATCGCTCAGGCGGAAGTCGTTGGCTCCGAAGACAAGCGAAGCGGCTGTACCCTCGGTGATCTGCATCTTGGTTGTGATGTTGAAGAGCAGAGCCGACGCAGCGTCCAGCGCAAACTCCTCACTGCCGATCCACTGTGCGCCCGACCACGCAGCCTGGGTGGGGTTCATCAATCCCGTAGAGAATGTAGATGAGGCCTTGAGTGTGCGGGCATTGTTATCGACCACCTCGACCTGCCAAAAATAGTCGGTCTCGGGGGCGAGCCTCTGGGCCGTGCCTGTAGAGCCGTAGAGGATACCTACCGACTCACCGCTTGCCACCACGCCGCTATCCCACACTACGCTCTTCATCGACCGATCCTCGGCCACCACGATACGGTATGATGACTGCGAGGCACCACGCTCCTCGGATGTCATCGACCACGAAAAGTCGGGTGTTGCACTATCCACAGCCGTAGGCTGCTCCAGGGCTGCTACACGCAGATTCTCCACAGCAGCACCTCCTCCACACGAAACGGCAAGAGTGAGCGTACCAAAAGCCGCACACACCGCCCAAAAACGAAGTTTTTTCATATTTTGTTATAGGTTAATAGTTCTCACTATAACAAAAATAGAAATAATATTGCAAAAATCAAATATTTCGGGGCTGGAGTGCAGGAAATTGGGTGAGAGTTGGGTGAGAGTTGGATAAGTGCTATAAGTGTTATAAGTGTCATAAGTGTTATAGGTGCAATAGGAAAAAAGTTATTACACTTATAACACCTATTACACCTATTACACCTATTTCACCTATCACTCCTATCACACCTATCGCACCTATTTCACCTACCTCACCTCTTAGTAGAACAATCCCCGCTGCGCAAAGATCGGATAGCCGAAGTTGAACATCACATAGAGGTTGTTCTTCGTGTCGAAGTTATACTTCGTAAGCGAGAGGGAAACGGGTCCGATGCGGGTATGATAGACAAACGAGAGATCGCTCATATAGTGCATATACTCATCCGCCACAATCGGGTCGCGCAACATAGCATAGACACCCGCACGCAGGTAAAAATTGGGTATCAATCTAAACGTAGGCATCACACCTGCGGCGGCATAGCGGTGGGCGTAGAACTCGGGCATATAGAGCATACGCGAGTGGGGCGTAGGCGCAAAGCGCGGCGAGGTGAGAATGGTCGAGTAGGGATTGCCGAAGTCGGGGTGGTTGGTATATACAGCCTCGATATTATAGCCCACCGAGAACCACCAATCCTTCCAGTTGCTGGGGTAGTGCTCCCACTTGAGTTTGGCACCCACCCACGAGCGGCGGTGGTGCTCCCACTGCCCCGCGGCGTTGAGCGCCTCATTCTCGAAGCGGTCGCGGCCGTGCACGCCGATTATCGAGGCGGTGAAACGACCTCCGTGCGTGGGGTACTCTATCTTGTCGAGTGACGAGTGCTGGAACTGCAAACGAGCCGCCACGAAACGGAACTCATCGTGTGTCGAGGGGTTGTCGGGCTCGTCGTAACTATCTACGTATGAGTAGAATGTATATCCTGCATTAGCCGCTATTTCCAGCACGCTCTTACGCGTGGCGGCGATGCCGAAGCCCAGGTGCGCATAGGTCTCCGGATTACGGGCGGCGATGGTGTTGCGGGCGGGCGTCACATTGCCGAACGAGCCTCGCATACTCGACTGCCACGACCCCAGCACCGAGTAGTCGAGGTACTTGGGTGTGCGACCGATAAAGACCGTGCGGCCACCCACACGAACGATGCTCGACACGGGGCCGATGAAGAAGTCGGCATAGGAGGTCAGGGCCGTGCGGGCAAGGCGGAAGTGCGTAAAGTTGAGGAAGGCCTGGTTGAAGGCCGTAGATGATATGTTACCACCCACGCGGAAGCGCAAACCCGGCTTGGTCGAGAGGTCAAGACCGATAGAGAAATCGCGACTCACCGAGTCGTAGCGGATGCGCGGAAAGGCATTTTGAGTAAACTCGTCGGTGGCCATAAGCGAGAAGTAACGCTCGCGCACATCCTCAAACGAGGTGGCTGGGCGTGGCTCGTGGCTCTTGTGGTCGTGCTTCTCGAAGTTCATGAAGGTGAGGGCATAATCCTGCTGGCGCGAGTTCAGACCCTCGATCTCCATACTGCCGAATCGCAACTCGGGCAGCGAGGCGCGGAAGGCCTCACGACGTTGCTCAGCCTCGGCCTTGGTGCGGCGTGCCTTCACCTTCTGAAGCAGGTAGGGCATAGCGGCCATAGCATCGCGGTAGCCGTGCTCGATGGTGGCTGCACCACCCGAAAAGTCGAGCAGCGACGAGGTTATCTTACGCTTGATCATCACACTGCGACCCTCGGGCATAGCGTATTCTGACGGCATCGTCACCAACGCCATAACCTGCTTCTCGACAGAGGATTGCTGTGTGGCAGGCTCCTTATTGTCGAGGCACTGCGAGCCAATGAGCAGGTCGGGATGAAAATCCTCCTCCAAAGGTTGCCACGGGAAGTTATTATAGACTCCGCCATCGACCAGCACGCGCCCCTGATCATCAGTCACGGGACGGAACAGAATGGGATACGACATCGAGGCACGCACCACAAAGGGCAGGTCGCCCTGACGGTAGATCACCACCTCGTGACGGTTCATATCGGCTGCGGCAGCACGGAAGGGTATCATCAGGCGGTCGAAGTCGCCGCCAGCCTTGGCCGAGGCAGCCGAGAAGAGCTCCACAAGAGCCATATCTATCTGCGAGGTGTTGATAAACGAGTGGGGCAGAGCCAGGTTGAGCGACGAGCGGGTGTTGAGCGTGTCGCGCTGCATATCGGCATAAATGGAGAACATCGAGGGGGTATTCTCACGCTCGTTGTAGAAGAATTTGTAGCGGTCGTCGATCTTTCCCGACACCCACTTCTCCACCTCGCCCGAGGTGGCTATTGCCTCCATCTCTTCGGCAGAGTAACCCGAGGCGTAGAGCGCCGCAATGATGGCACCCATCGAGGTACCCGAGATGTAGTCGATAGGTATCTCGTTCTCCTCCAGCGCCTTGATGACGCCGATATGATACAGGCCACGTGCTCCACCACCCTCCAGCGTGAGGGCTATGCGACCATCCTCGCCCACCTCGCGCAGCGCACCCGTCAGCAGCACGGAGTCGATGCGTGGAGGCTCATCCTTGGCTATTCGCTGACGCACGTCACGACGTACCGAGTCCCTTCTGTGCGAAGGCATAGGCTCCGCAGCCGAGAGCATCTGCACACAAACCAGGCAGAGCGAGAGTATAAATAGTGTAAAAAATCGGGCTGTTTTCATATTTTTTAGTAACTTTGCACGTTATATACATAGTACCGACGCAAAATTATCGAAAATAATACAAAAAGCAAAATAGCAATGATCAACAAAATTGACGAACTGCTCAAGCGTGTCGAGGCCTTTGCGCCTGCCACAGCCGCCGAGGTTGAGGAGTTCCGTATCAAGATTCTCGGCAAGAAGGGCGAGCTCACAGCCCTGATGGAGGAGTTTAAGAGCGTACCCGCAGAGCAGAAACGCGAGCTGGGTCAGAAGATTAACGCCCTGAAGCAGACCGCAATGGCGCGTATCAACGATCTGAAGGCCAACCTGCAGTCATCGACCATAAAGAGCGAGGCGATAGACGATATGACCCGCCCCGGCTCGGCCACGGCTGACGGCACACGCCACCCCATCTCGATTGTGAAGAACCAGATTGTGGAGATTTTCTCACGCCTGGGTTATACCGTAGCCGAAGGTCCTGAGATTGAGGATGATTGGCACGTATTCTCTGCCTTGAACTTCCCCCTCTCACACCCGGCACGCGATATGCAGGACACCTTCTTCGTGGAGAAGGCATCCAACGAGCCCAACGTCAAGGACTTGCTGCTTCGTACCCACACCTCGTCAATCCAGGTGCGTGCTATGGAGCGTCAGCAGCCCCCCATCCGCATCGTATGCCCCGGCCGTGTGTTCCGCAACGAGGCTATTTCGTACCGTGCACACTGTATCTTCCACCAGGTGGAGGGTCTGTATATCGATGAAAATGTGTCATTTGCAGATATGAAGCAGTCGATTCTCTACTTCGCAAAGGAGCTCTTCGGCGAGACCGCCACGATCCGTATGCGCCCCTCATACTTCCCCTTCACGGAGCCTTCGGCAGAGGTCGATGTGTCGTGCAACCTGTGCGGCGGCAAGGGCTGTAACGTATGTAAGGGTACGGGCTGGCTGGAGATTATGGGTTGCGGTATGGTCGATCCCAACGTATTGGAGGCCAGCGGCATAGACTCAAAGAAGTACTCAGGTTTCGCCTTTGGTATGGGTGTTGAGCGTATCGCTATGCTGAAGTATGGCGTGAAGGACCTGCGTCTCTACTTCGAGAACGATGTTCGCTTCCTGCACCAGTTTGACTCGGCGTTGTAAGCGGTCGAAAACTGCGAACAATAGGCTCAAATAGAACAAAAAATATTGATAGCGCATCGCACATATCGCTTCGTTGTGGCTCTCGCCGCAATGATTCTTACAGGGGTCGTGGCACACGCCACAACCCTCAGGCTAACACGTATGGCGATGGCTATCGAGTATGCCCGCACCAACCGCCCCGACAGCACCGCTGTAAGGGAGCGTTTTGTGCCCGACACACTGCGTAAGATCAAGTTGGAGATACCCGACTCGCTCGGCGCACTCTACAAATACACCGACGCCCTGCGTGCGGCAACCATCCGCGACGACTCGACCACGGCACTGCGACTGCTGCACGAGGCGCTGGAGATAGATCCCGACTACGCCCCCGCGCTCTACCGCATAGCTGTGGAGACGCAGCGCTCGCAACCCGAGAAGGCGTTGGAGTATGCTCGCCGTGCCTACCAAAGCGACTCGACAAACCGCTGGTACGCTACGGCTTACGGTCAGTCGCTGCTGATAAACAACAAGGGCGACGAGGCACTCTCTATCTATCGTCGTCTGATGCAGATCGATCAGAAGAATGCCGACCACTACCGCATAGTGGCTATCCTCTACCAGCAGCGCCAGCAGCCCTACACGGCTATATCGGTGCTGGACTCGGCAGAGATGCGCTTTGGCAAGAATGCCTACCTCTCGGAGATGAAGCGCTCGCTGCTCATCTCCACGGGACAGATGGATCGGGCCATCAGCGAGGCCGAGCAGACCGTGGAGGAGGCTCCCTACGAGCAGAACAACCACCTCCTGCTGGGCGACACATACCTCGCCGCAGGCAAGGACTCGCTGGCGGGCGTGACCTACCGTCGTGCCCTGGAGATGGACTCCACGAGTGTGCAGGCGCTGGGTGCCTACGCCGACTACTGCTCGGGGCAGCGCGATATGAAGGGTTATCTGGCCACGCTGCGCCTGCTCTATGCACGTGAAGAATTCCCGCTGGAGCGCAAGCTGGAGCTCTTCGGCAGGCTCACCTCCGACCGCAAATTCTATGGCGAACACTACTTCGCCCTCGGTGCCCTGGCCTCGACGCTGGCGGTGCACTACCCCTCGGATAAGCGAGCCATCGACCTCTATGGCGACCACCTCATCGCAGGTGGCGATATAGATGCCGCCCTCGCTCACTTCAAACTGCATCTGAAGGACGAGCCCCCGCAGATGGATTACTATATGGCCGTGATCGATATGGAGGAGTATCTGGGTCGCACCGACTCGCTCGACCACTATGTGCAGCGTGCTATGGAGGTCTTCCCCAACGATGCCACGCTTCAGATCCGTAAGGCCAACCGCCAATACATCCGTGGCGATATGCACGGTGCCATAGCCACCTTCGAGCAGGCGCTGGAGATGGTGCAGACCGACTCGCTGCGTGGTCAGATATGGGGCTACATAGGCGACACGTACAACGCCATCAAGGAGCGTGTCGAGGTGGGCGACAAAGAGGATACCACGGGCTTCAAGATGCGCCTGAGCGCCAAGAAGGCACAAAAGAAGTGCTTCGAGGCATACGAGCGAGCACTCGCACTCTATGCCGACAACGCCTCGGTGCTCAACAACTACGCCTACTTCCTCAGCGTCAAGGGTCTGGAGCTGGAGCGCGCCCATTCGATGTCGGAGCGGGCGATAGCACTCGAAAGCAACAACGCCACATTCCTCGATACCTACGCCTGGATACTCTACAAGCGTGGCGACAACGAACGTGCCCGCACATATATGCGTCAGGCGCTCTCGCTCGACCGCACGGGCAGTGCCGAGTTGCCGTTGCACTATGGCGATATACTCTTTGCGTTGGGCGAAAAATTTATGGCCGAGACCTACTGGCGTAAGGCGCTGGAGCAGGGTGCCGATGCCAAGCGCATCGAACAACGCATAACCCTGGGCAAGGATGCCCCCGAAGGTGCCCGCATCGAAGATATTGTTAAAGAATGAGATACACGCTTCGCATACTGACCTTTGCCTTTATGCTGCTCATCGCTCTTCCCCACATAGCCGTGGCGCAGAGTGACGAGGAGAAGGCCCGCATTGCCGAGCAGCGCCGTCTGGTCGAGCAGCTGGAAAAGGAGGTCGAGGCGAGCGAAAAGGCTCTGTCGGCCATCAAGAAGGATAAATCGACCGCGCAGCAGCGTGTGCGCAACATCACCCGACAGATCAACTCGCGCAACCAGCTTCTCACGCGAACCGACCGCGAGATAGGCTCCATCGAGCGCAACATAACGCTCAACGACTCGCTCATCCGCAAGACCAACGAGCAGATTACGACCGAGCGCGAGCGCTATGCCGAGATGGTGCGTGAGGCACATCGTAACTACAAGCAGAACAACTACATAACATACCTCCTTGCATCGGAGAGTTTTTCGGATGTGGCACGCCGCATAGCCAACATACGCGCCGTGGCGGTCTTGCGTTCGGAGCGTCTGCACCGCATCGACTCGCTCTCGGTGGCACTCAACGAGCAACAGGAGCAACTCGCGCAGCGTCGCCACTCGCTGGATTCGGTGCGTGGCAAGGCCGAGGCACAGCGCAAGAAGTTGCAGGGCGATGTACGCTCGGCCGAGCAGGCTATGAAACAACTATCCTCACGCGAGCAGAAGGCACTGCGTGAGCAGATGGAAAATGAGGAGCGACTGGATGCCGCCATCGACGCCCTGCGTCGCCTGACAAAGGGTAATACGGAGGGTGCCTCGTTCTCGAAGAACACGTCGAACCTGAACCTGCCCGTTGTGGGTGGCCGTGTGAAGGAGTACAAGGGAAATATGGCGGTCATCACGGGAGCAAAGGGAGCCGACGTGCGCTCGATTTACGACGGCAAGGTGGTCGAGGTAAGACGCAACCGCATATCGGGCAAATATGATGTTTTTGTGGCACACGGAGAGTATATCACCTCCTATGCGGGACTGGATAACGTCGCGGTGGCAAAGGATGCCAAAGTGGCTAAAAATAGCGTTATAGGCACTATCGGTGCCTCGGTGAACCTCACCACGATGCAGACCGAGTACCGCATCGTATTCGGCATATACTCACCCAACCCCAAGGAGACGATGCGCGCCGCCGACTGCTTCAAAAAGAAGTAGCAGGCAGAGGGGCAGGACGAGGCAGAAAAGGGAAGAAAGAGGCTGGATGAAATAAGTGCTATAAGTGTAATAAGTGAAATAGGTGTAATAACTATGGCACCTATAACACTTATAACACCTATTACACCTATCACACCTACTCCCCACACTCCCCGCACCTACCCATAATTTTGCATTTTGAATTTTGCATTTTGAATTCACCATGGTTAGATACTACAACGATTCGACAACATACCGTCTGCGCCAGAAGCGCCGCGTGGCAGCGTGGCTCGGGGAGGTAGCCCGCGAGGAGGGTTACACGTTGGGCGATGTGACCTATATCTTCTGCTCGTCGGCCGTACATCGCAAGATGAACATCGACTTCATCGGTCACGACTACTTCACCGACATCATCACATTCGATTACAGCGACCTCAAGCACGAAAGACTGGTCAGCGGCGACATCTTCATCGACGTGGAGACCGTGGCCGACAACGCCCGCATATATGGCACCACGGCACGCGAAGAGATGTTGCGCGTGGTGGTACACGGCGTGCTGCACCTGTGCGGTCAGAAGGATAAGACACCCCGTGCCGAACGTCAGATGCACCGCAAGGAGGATAAGTATCTTAAGCTGTGGCACCAGATGCAGAACGAAGATTAAAGATGCAAACAACTGTGATTCAACCAAATAACAATCTATATTCGTACGACGTCATCGTCATCGGTGCGGGCCACGCGGGATGCGAAGCCGCCTCGGCGGCCGCACGCCTCGGCTCGCGCACGCTGCTGCTGACGATGGATATGCAGAAGATGGCCTCGATGTCGTGCAACCCCGCCGTGGGTGGCGTGGCGAAGGGTCAGATCGTGCGCGAGATAGACGCCCTGGGCGGCCGCATGGCCCGCATAACCGACCACTCGACCATTCAGTTCCGCATGCTCAACCGCTCGAAGGGTGCCGCTATGTGGAGCCCCCGTGCGCAGTGCGACAAGGAGCTCTTCTCACGTCTGTGGCGCCGCGAGCTGGAGAATACACCCAACCTCTACATCTGGCAGGATGCCGCTACGCAGCTACTCTTTGAGGAGGGTACGGAAGGCACTACGCCCCGCATTTCGGGTGTTCGCACACGTATGGGTGTGGAGTTTTCCGCCCGTGCGGTGGTGCTCACGGCAGGTACATTCCTGGGTGGACTGATGCACTGCGGCGAGCAGAATGCCGAGGGTGGCCGAGCAGGTGACGCCGCCTCGCACGGCATCACGGAGGCACTCGTGGAGCGTGGTTTCGAGGTTGGCCGTATGAAAACAGGTACACCGGCGCGTATCGACGGCCGCTCGGTAGATTTTTCTAAACTGGAGGTGCAGGAGGGCGATGCAGAACCTTCGAAGTTTTCTTTTTCCGCTGATACTCAAGCGGTTAAAGAGCAAAAACCGTGTTATTTGGTCTATACATCGGTGGATGTGCACGACCATCTGCGCACGGGTTTTGACCGCTCGCCCCTCTTCAATGGCACGATTCAGGGCATAGGTCCGCGCTACTGTCCCAGCATCGAGGATAAGTTGCGCACCTTCGCCGAGAAGGAGCAGCACCAGCTCTTCCTGGAGCCCGAGGGTTGGGATACGAACGAGTACTACATCAACGGATTCTCATCCTCGCTGCCGCAGGAGATTCAGTTGGCGGCTTTAAGGAAGATACGCGGACTGGAGCAGGTGCACGTCTATCGTCCGGGCTACGCCATCGAGTACGACTACTTCCCACCAACGCAGCTCAAGCACTCGCTCGAAACAAAGCTCGTAGAAAATCTCTACTTCGCCGGTCAGGTGAATGGCACGACGGGCTACGAGGAGGCAGCAGCGCAGGGTCTTATGGCGGGCATCAATGCCCACCGTCGTCTGCAGGGCGAGGAGCCTGTGGTGCTCAAGCGCGACGAGGCATATATCGGAGTGCTGATTGATGACCTGGTGACCAAGGGTGTGGATGAGCCATATCGTATGTTCACCTCGCGTGCCGAGTATCGCATCCTGCTTCGACAGGATAATGCCGACCTACGACTCACACCGCTCGGCCACGAAATTGGTCTGATTACGGATGCGGAGTGGCAAAAATTCGACGAAAAAAAATCGCTCGTAGATTCGCTTATTTCCTTCGCGCACGAACAGAGTGTCAAAATAACGGAAATTGAGACCTATTTAAAATCGCACAATTTACCGCCTATTTCGCAGGGAAGAAAACTCTATGCGTTGGTTTCGCGCAACGAATTTTCGTTTACCGACCTCATTGAGGCACTGCCCAAGGTGAAACGCTTCATCGAAAAAAATGGTATCACAGCCGAGATTATCGAGCAGGCCGAGATACAAATCAAGTATAAGGGTTACATCGAGCGCGAAAAACTCCTCGCCGAGAAGTTACGCCGACTGGAGAATATCGCAATACCCGCAGGCTTTGACTTTATGTCGATGAATGCGCTCACCATCGAGGCACGCCAGAAACTGACGAAGATCCGCCCCGAAACCATCGGTCAGGCGTCACGCATCCCGGGTGTGAGCCCTGCGGATATAAATGTGATGCTGATAAAGTTTGGAAGGTAGGAGAGAAAGGTGAGTGGTAGGAGAGAAAAGATAAGTGTAATAAGTGTTATAAGTGTTATAGGTGTTATAGAAAAATATATTACACTTATTTCACCTATAACACCTATAACACCTATAATAAAAAAGCAACCCCCAAACAGGGTTGCTTTTTTTGTTCCACGTGGAGCAATTAATATTATCCAATAAATTATATTAAGAAGAGGGTTTTCAAGGCTTTCGAAGCCCGAGCAACCGCAGTTTACTTAAGGCGTAAATAATGATTGCGAGGGCAAGAGTAACGCAGAAAACACCTTTTTAATGTAATTTATTCCACTTCTAACGTCCAGCCAAACTTATCCTCCGCACGACCATACTGTATATCCTGCAATCTGTCGTACAACGCCTTGCAGGTTGCTCCTACGGTCTGACCATCGCCATAGGTAATCTTCTCCTCAGTGTCGATGTCGAAAACATAGCCGATAGGAGAGATCACAGCCGCAGTACCGCAGGCACCAGCCTCCTCAAACGAAGCCAGCTCCTCAACAGGAACAGGGCGCTCCTCGACTATCAAACCCATATCCTCGGCCAGCGTGCGGAGGCTCTTATTGGTGATTGAGGGGAGGATAGAGGGTGATTTGGGTGTAATATACTTACCATCCTTGATACCAAAGAAGTTGGCAGCACCGCACTCCTCGATATATTTATGCTCGGTAGCATCGAGATACATCACGTTAGAATAACCCATCGTGTGAGCCTTCTCGCCCGAGAAGATTGACGATGCGTAGTTACCGCCCGCCTTGATATCGCCTGTTCCACGTGGAGCAGCACGATCCTGAACACGGTCGATAATCACCTTAATAGGCTTCATACCACCCTTAAAGTAAGGACCTACGGGCGAGCAGAATACGAAGAACATAGCCTCGTGCGATGCCTTAACGCCGATACCAACCTTTGTGCCGATCAACACGGGACGCAGATACAACGATGCACCCGACTCGTAGGGTGGTACGAAATCAATATTCTGCTTAACCACCTCGTAGCAAGCCTTCACGAACATATCGAGCGGCAACTCGGGCAGGCACAGCTTGCGAGCCGACGACTGCAAGCGGCGACCATTCTCATCCACTCTAAACAGACGCACCTTGCCATCCACGCCACGGAAAGCCTTCAAACCCTCGAAAGCCTCCAAGCCATAGTGCAGGCAGGTGGTAGCCATATGCATCTTGATATACTCGTCGGAGGTGTACTCCAACTCGCTCCAGGCGCCATCCTTGTAGTAGGCGCGAACGTTGATATTGGTCGGTAGATAATCAAAACCAAGATTCTTCCAATCTATATTATTCATAGCCTTAAAAAGTTATAAGGTTTATCACTCTATATGTTCCACGTGGAACTAACCCACGATAGCACCGTTATTGGTCTTATGCTCAGGTGCGAGCAGCTCCAACTTACCCGAAGCATCCTCCGCCATAAGGATCATACCCTGCGACGTGACGCCCTTCATCTCGCGAGGAGCAAGATTTACCAACACAAGCACCTGACGTCCAACAAGTTCTTCAGGAGTAAAATGTTCGGCAATACCCGACACGATGGTGCGCTTGTCGATACCCGTATCAACGGTGAGCTTGAGGAGTTTCTTCGTCTTGGCAATCTTCTCCGCCTCAAGGATAGTCGATACGCGGATGTCCATCTTCTGGAAATCGTCGAACGAACACTCCTCCTTCTGCTCGGTAACGTGCTCGGTAGCCTCGGCAGCAGCGTTAGCCTTCTTAATATCGTCCAGCTTCTTGAGCTGCGCCTCAATAACCTCATCCTCGATCTTCTCGAAGAGTAGGGTAGCCTCGCCAATGGTGTGGCCGGCAGCGATGAGCGACATAGAACCCAGATTATCCCAACCCAGCTTCTCGATGTTGAGCATCGCGAGAATCTTTGCCGACGAGAAGGGCATAAAGGGCTCGATGGCGATGGTGATATTTGCCGTGATCTGCAGCGCTATATTAAGGATGGTCTTCACACGCTCGGGGTCGGTCTTTACGACCTTCCAGGGCTCGGTGTCGGCCAGATACTTATTACCGATGCGGGCGAAGTTCATCGCATCCTTCAACGCCTCACGGAAACGGTAGTTCTCGATATTTGACTCCAAAGAGGCTTTGATACCCGACAACTCGGCAATCGTATCGCGGTCATAATCAGTGAGTTCGCCAGCATCGGGCACTACGCCGTTATAATATTTCTTGGTGAGTACCAGAGCGCGGTTAACGAAATTACCGAGGATTGCCACCAACTCGTTATTGTTGCGTGCCTGAAAATCTTTCCACGTAAAGTCGTTATCCTTGGTCTCGGGAGCATTGGCGCACAACACGTAGCGCAGCACATCCTCCTTGCCGGGGAACTCGTCCAGATACTCGTGCAACCATACGGCCCAATTCTTCGAGGTAGAGATTTTATTTCCCTCAAGGTTCAGGAACTCGTTAGCAGGTACGTTTTCGGGGAGGATATAGTCGCCGTGTGCCTTCAACATCGAGGGGAAAACGATACAGTGGAAGACGATATTATCCTTACCGATGAAGTGAACCATCTTGGTATCCTCATCCTTCCAATACTTCTCCCAGTCGGGTGTAAGGTCTTTAGTAGCAGATATATAGCCGATAGGTGCATCGAACCATACGTAGAGTACCTTACCCTCCTCGCCCTCTATAGGCACGGGGATACCCCAATCCAGGTCACGGCTCACGGCACGAGGCTGAAGACCTGTATCGAGCCACGACTTACACTGTCCATAGACATTTGACTTCCACTCCTTATGACCCTCCAGGATCCACTCACGCAGGAACGAATCGTACTGATCCAAAGGCAGATACCAATGCTTCGTAGGACGCTTTACGGGTACCGAACCCGAGAGTTTCGATGTGGGGTTGATAAGCTCGTCGGGCGAGAGCGTAGAGCCACACTTCTCGCACTGGTCGCCATAGGCACCCTCGCTCTGACAGCGGGGGCAGGTGCCGACGATATAACGGTCGGCAAGGAATGCCTTGGCCTCCTCGTCGTAGAACTGCTCCGAGGTCTGCTCGATAAATTTACCTTCATCGTACAACTTCTTAAAGAAGTCCGACGCCGTGACACGGTGTGTGGGCGATGATGTGCGTGAATATATATCGAACGACATACCCAGACGCTGGAAGGCGTCCTTGATGATGGCGTGATAACGATCTACAACATCCTGGGGTGTGATACCCTCCTTGCGTGCCTTGATGGTGATGGGCACGCCGTGCTCGTCGCTACCGCATACCGAGATCACATCACGTCCACGCAGACGCTGGTAGCGTGCGTAGATATCCGACGGAACATAGACACCAGCCAGGTGACCAATATGCACAGGGCCATTGGCATAGGGCAGAGCCGAGGTAATCAAATATCGTTTAAACTGTTTCTCAGACATATTTTTATTCATTTACTTTATTTACAAAACAAATTCAAAATAAAACACCACCCACCGAGGCACATAGTCGAGGAAGGTATTACAAAAATACAATATTTTCGAGCAAATTGTCCACTTTTCTATCTATTTTTTTCGCTTTTTCTATTAATAAAGTGTAAACCCAAGTCTGCAAGCTCTCTTGCTGCTGCGACCGAGAGATAAAACACCTTCGTAAAGCCACTTTTCAGCCCTCAAGAGGCGATAAAACAGCCCTGCCGAAGAGTTATGCAGCGAGGAGAAAAAGCGGGTATTTTAAGGGGTTTCCGGGAGGGGTGGAGAGAGGGGTGGAGACAGTGGAAAAATAGGTGTTATAAGTGCTATAAGTGTTATAAGTGTAATAGAAAATTTATTGCACCTATTGCACCTATTACACCTATTTCACCTATCACACCTGCACCCTTCAGTCTCTCACTGCTCCTCCCGATCGAGATCATCCCTGCAACAGGAGGATCCTCGCCGGAAGGTTGCCACGGGAGTTGTGAACAGATTTTATTATAATTATTTTTATTTATTTTTTAATATTAATTAATAATAGTAATAATAATATGCGTGTTGATAATGTTTATAACTTTTTTTAAAAATAATTATCCACACCAATCAACACCATTTCAACACAGTTTTCATTCTATTTATTTTTATTGCAATTGTTTTATTTTCAATTTTTTATCTTCTTTTTATATATATAAAATTAGTAATAATAAACATTATAGAAATTTAGGTTTTCAACATATCGACACCCTCTTTTTATCATCATTTTCTACCTCGAAACGGTCGATAATGTGTGGTATAATTTTTTATAATTTTCGGCATAAATATTTGGTCATTCACGACCCCGTGTCGTCATCAGGCAGTTACATTTTTGACGGTTTTTCGTGAAAAATATTTGTTAAAAATTATTAAAAACTTATCAACCCTATTTCATCACCTTATCAACACCCTTTTTGCCCCTTTGTTAATAGTCGCCTGCAGAGGGCGGAGAGTGGTCACAAAAACTAAATTAAGAAAAAAAATGCAAGAAAAATTTGTTTGTCAAAATAAATTGATTACTTTTGCCGTTGTAATGATAAACGATAAATAATAAATCGTAAACATTTATTATTTGATTCATATATCATATGTTAACCATTAAAGTATGCAACTGATTATCAGTGAATTACTTAGGTGCTCACTGCAAATATACACAATTATTTGGACTTTTGGAAAATTTGGAACTCTGAAAAAGCCAAGTGAAAAGTTAAAAGGTTTAACCGAATATTGGGGCGTTGAGGTAAGTGCCTAGCTTCAGCTTTACTTGTCTGAGCGAGAATTGGTTAACCTTTGATATATGAATCGAGAAACTGGTAAAAACAGCCCAAAAGAAAAAGTCAAAATGCTTATAAGTAACACGTTATGAATTGTTATAAGTTATTTTTTATACGTTACTAAATATATAAGTTATGAATTTAAGAATCAAGTTATATAGAAGTGTATCAATCATTCTATGTCTGCTTTCTCTATTTGCCTCAT
>JAFUOK010000012.1 GCA_017481925.1 Alistipes sp. | reverse complement strand
GAGTCTGCGGTGCGGCTCACGACAACATTTTCTCTATTGGGCAGAGGGCGTCCCAATGATTCATAGGTCTTGCGACCCATAATTACGGGGTGTCCCGAGGTGGTGCGCTTGAAGAAACGCAGATCCTCTGATATGTGCCACAGCAGGGAGTTCTTATCTCCGATAACGCCATTTTTTGCAACGGCAACAATGATGCTTATCATAACTTTCGTTTTAGAACGACATGGGAGCCTTGATTGTGGGGTAGGGGTCGTAACCCTCCAGCGTGAAGTCCTCGTAGCGGAAGTCAAAGACTGACTTCACGTCGGGGTTCAGTCGCATCGTAGGCAGCGCACGTGGCGTGCGAGAGAGTTGCTCACGCACCTGTTCCATGTGGTTGAGGTAGAGGTGAGTATCACCCATAGTATGAACAAACTCGCCCGGTTGCAAGCCACACTCCTGCGCTATCATCATCGTAAGCAGAGCATACGAAGCGATGTTGAACGGCACGCCGAGGAATGTGTCGCAACTGCGCTGATAGAGCTGGCATGAGAGACGGCCCTCGGCCACATAGAACTGGAACAGCACGTGGCACGGAGGCAGAGCCATATCCTCGACCTCGGCAACATTCCACGCCGAGACAATCATACGGCGAGAGTTGGGATTTTTCTTTATCGTGTCGATTACCTGACGAATCTGGTCAATTGCGCCACCATCGGGGCGAGGCCAGCTGCGCCACTGGTAGCCATAGACGTGGTTCAGGTCGCCATATACGTAGCCCTCAATCGGTGATGGTGTCTGCTGCTGTGCGGCTGCAAGAAACTCCTCCATCGTGATGGGTTCTATGCCCTGGGCCTGGCATAGTTCGCCATAGTAGCGGTAGGCATCGTTATCCCAGATGTGTACGCCGTTATCTACCAGGTATTTGATGTTGGTATCACCTGCCAGGAACCACAATAGTTCGTGGATAATACCCTTGAGGAATACACGCTTGGTGGTGAGCAGGGGAAAACCCTCGCTCAAATCAAAGCGCATCTGATGACCAAATACGCTGCGCGTGCCCGTTCCCGTGCGGTCGCCCTTGACCACACCCTCTTGCATGATTCTATTTAGCAGGTCGTGATACTGTTTCATCGTTAAAAGGTTTTAAGTGATAAGTTACCCTCTCTGTCCAACGCTGCATATTGCACCTCGTCGTCCCAATTGCTTAGGAATGTTACTCGCAAATCCTTCGTCGAGTAGTCGTATGGGTAGTGCATGTGGCCGAATATAATATAGTCGGTTGAGGGGTGTTCCTTCTTGTAGTCGCGGGCGTAGTCGAGTAGAAAATCGAGCGACTTGGGCGTTATGCGATCCTTGGCGTGCGACTTGCGCGACTTGCCGCTCCACCACTGACCAAAGCGCAATGCAAGGTCGGGGTGCACCAGCCACGAAAAGAGCAGACGCAACGTGCGCGAGCGGAAGCCCGTATTCATCAGCTTCAGCATGGGCTTGTTGCCGACGTTCATATTGTCGCCGTGGGCGATAAATAACTCCTTGCCAGCGAGCGTCATACGCTGTGGCTTGTAAAGAATCTTCACGCCACACTCGCGCTCCAGGTAGTCACGGCTCCACATATCGTGATTGCCGATAAAGAAGTATATCTTTACGCCCCGATCGGTTAATTCGGCCAGCTTGCCCAGCGTGCGTGCAAAGCCTTTGGGGATTACCTTGCCGTATTCAAACCAAAAGTCGAAGATGTCGCCCACCAGAAATATGGCGTCGGCATCTTCGGCTACTTTGTCCAGCCACTTCACGAAACGTTGCTCGGTGCGACGAGCGAAAGCCTCATCGCCCGCTCCCAGATGAACGTCCGAGGTGAAGTAGTACATATTAGATATGTTTCTTGATGGCCTGCTCCAAAGCCTGACCACTCAAATCCTTGCCTGCAATGTTACCCTCGCGGTCGATCAGGTAGTTGGTGGGCAGTGCGGTGACGTTGTATGCACCCACAGCAGACGATTCGCTACCCTGGAAGTCGCACACGCTGATCCATGGCAACTGCTGCTCCTGCACGGTGTTTACCCACAGAGCCTTCGAGGTGTCGATAGCCACCTGGTAGATCTCCAGACCCTGATCGTGATACTTAGCGTAGATATCCTTCAAATCAGCATTGAAGGCGTTGCTGTTACCGATAGTGGCCGACCAGAAGTGAAGCAGGATAACCTTGCCCTCCAGGTCCGAAAGGTTCTGCACCTTGCCGTACATATCGGGAATAGATATCTCGGGGAAGCTCGTCTCACGCACTTGTGAAAGGAGGCTGATCTGTGCATCCATGCGAGCTATCTGGCTACGCAACAGAGGCAGATAGTGGCTCTGGGGATAGCTCTGCTCCAAAGCCTCGGCTACGGTGCGGTAGTAGATCACGTCGCTGTCGCCATTGAAGAGGTTCGTGTCGCCCGGCAGACGCTGATAGAGCGCATATACGGCAGCGATCTTATCCTTATTCTCGACGATAAAGCGGATCTGTGCACGCTTGATATCGTTCTTCTGCTTGGTGTACTCTACGGCCAGGTTGTGACGCTCATCCTCGCTAAGGTCATTAGCCGTAAGTTTTGACATAATCTGGTTCAGGGCAACCATTCCCTCAACGTATGTGGCGTTGAAGGTGTGCAGCAACTCAGACTCCTCGGAACCCTCTACGGTGTAGTTGCGCAGAGCATTGCCGGCCGAATTGACCGTTACCTTGTCGCCACCCTGCAACAGAAGGGGGATGCGGTCTCCGTTATATACCAAATGGTAGAGCGTGGGGCTCTTAGAGTCGATGTTATCGAGCAGGAATGCAAACGAACCCTCGTCGTTGAGCGTAACGGAGTCGATGGTGTTCTGCTCGAGAACAGTTGACTGCTCCAGATATACCATTTTAGCCTCCGACCCGACAAAGCGGCCGTCGATCTTTACTTTCGATGATTGGCACGAACTCAATGCCATAAGCAGCACTACGGCTACGTAAAAAAACTTGTTCATTCGTACAATAATATTTCGTTCGAAATACAAATATAACATTTTTTCGCAATAACGCAAAATTACTTTTGAGAATTGTATCGCATCGTACCCTCGCCACCACTTTTTCTTGCGCCCGTATTGGGTCGGTTTTTCTGGTTGTAGGGCTTTGAGGCGCCATTCTTTGCCCCCGCCTTTTGTGTGGTGCGCTGTGCCCCTTTGGCCTGACGTGCTGAAAAGTGCTGTTTATATTCGCTTCGGAGATTGTTTAAGGCAACTTCGTCGATTTCGATACCACCTTCGGACATCCGCTTTATATCTTTTATGATCACCTCGTTGTTGGGGTGCTCCTGGTTGTATTCGAAGCTCTTGGCACGCATATATCGGGCCAGCGAGTCGATAGCCGCTGCGGTGGCCTCGCGGTTCTCCTCGTCGCGCAACTTACGTAACATACGGGCTACATATTTGCCGTAGTGTTTGTAGGCGATGCGCTCCTGCGGATACTCCATCCTGCTGGGCTTGATCATCAATTCATCGCGTGTGGGGCGTGGATAGGGAGAATCGACATCTAATTGAAAATCAGACATTATGAAGAGGTGGTCCCACAATTTGTGAGTAAAATCGGCCGTGTCGCGCAGCAACGGTTGCAGATTGCCCATCACGGCAATCACGGCGCGAGCCTGACGGTTGCGCTCCTCGCGATCTTCGATTTGCAGAAGTTGATCCACCATTTCGTGGATGTGACGTCCGTACTCGGGCAGATAGAGTCGGCGACGTGTGTAGTTGTAATTCTTTCTCATAAAAATAGGCGGCTTGTCGTCTCACGCTCAGGGGCACATAATATCAAAAGACTTCGCTATGCTCTTATAGGGTGTGGCGCATAAACCGTTTAGGAATTAAAAGAGAGCCTCGCCCTATTCGGTGGCGCTGTGGCCTGAAGATTGGAATGACCGAATAAAGGGCTATCTTTGGTTGTGCAAAGTAAATGCAAAAATATCAAAAATCAAAATATGGCAAAAGTTTTAATACTCGAACAATCAAAAAGTATGCGAAACATTCTGCGTGAGCGACTCGAATTCGAAGGCTTCGCCACGGCCGTGGCCGAGCGGGAAGATGTGTCGGAGAGTGTGGTGGCGCGACGAGGCTACGATGCCATTCTGGCTGATGCCCAGGTAGAAAATCTTGCGGTGTTGGGCGTACCTTTTATAATAGTGACATCGTCGGGGTCGATCGACGAGGCCGTGAGTGCTGTGAAGTGCGGTGCGGAGGATTATCTCACCACGCCCGTGGATATGAACCGTCTGCTGGGAGCGTTGCGTCGCATCGTTGAGCGAGAGCAGGATCCTGACCCCCAGCCTGTTGTCAAACGTCGTCGTGCGGTGCAGACGTCGTCGCAGATAATAGGCTCATCGCCGGCTATCGAGCACGTGCGTCGGCTTATTGACAAGGTTGCCCCCTCCGATGCGCGTGTGCTGATTACGGGCGAGAATGGCACGGGCAAGGAACTTGTGGCCCGCTCGCTGCACGATAAGAGTGCCCGCGCAGGGGCGCCGTTCGTGGAGGTCAATTGCGCCGCCATACCCTCGGAACTTATCGAGAGCGAGCTCTTTGGTCACGAGCGAGGTGCTTTCACCTCGGCTATCAAGCAGCGCAAAGGTAAATTCGAGCAGGCAAATGGCGGTACACTCTTTATGGACGAGATAGGCGATATGTCGCTCTCGGCGCAGGCGAAGGTGCTGCGTGCCTTGCAGGAGAATAAGATCAGCCGTGTGGGTAGCGATAAGGATATCTCGGTGGATGTGCGTGTTGTGGCGGCGACGAATAAAGATATACGTGCCGAGATTGCACGGGGTAATTTTCGTGAGGATCTGTATCACCGTCTGAGTGTTATCCTGATTAAGGTTCCTCCCCTGCGTGAGCGTGCGGGCGATGTGGCGCAACTTGTCGAGTATTTTGTCGGACAGATAGCCGTCGAGCAACATCTCAAACCCAAAAGCGTGGAGGCCGACGCAATGCAGGCTCTTATGGCTATGCAGTGGAGCGGTAATATACGCGAACTGCGTAATGTTGTCGAGCGGCTGATGATTCTCAGCGGTGAGCGGGTTACGGTGGAGGATGTAAAACTCTATTGTTAATAAAAAAAGAGCAGAATGTCTGCTCTTTTTTTTATTGGTATAGTATCTCTCGTAACTCCTTAATGTTGTCCGCTATCGCATCGGGCGAGAGTTGCTCCAACTCCTTGCGTGAACGGAAACCCCAACTAACGCCAACGGAACGAATCCCCGCATTGTGTGCCGTCTGCATATCCACTCCCGAGTCGCCCACCATCGTGCAAGCCTCGCGCTCTACGCCCGCTTTGGCGATAATCATATCAACGAGTGCCGTGTCGGGCTTTAGGGGGACACCCTCGCGGTTGCCACAAATCTCGACAAAATCTATTGTGGGGAAGAATTTTCTGATTAGTTTCTCTGTGCCTGCCTGAAACTTATTCGAAGCTACGGCCAAACGCGCCCCATCACGTTGCAGATCGCCCAGCAACTCCACCATACCCTCGTAGGGCACGGTCTTATGGTCAATATGTTCGATATAGAAATCAACAAAATCCTTGCGCGCCTCGGCTACATACTCCGCCGTGCGCAGCTCCTCGGGCAGAGCTCGCTCCACCAGTCGCATAATGCCGTTGCCCACAAACGAGCAATACTCCTCGTACGTGTGCTGCGGCAGGCCACGAAGCGCGAGCATATGATCGCACGCTGTGGCAAGGTCGCCGATGGTGTTCAGGAGCGTGCCGTCAAGGTCGAATATGAATAGTCTATTCTGCATTCTCCTTTCGTTTGTAAATCTTATAACCCATGGCAGCCACGATAATCGACATCAGCGGGCTCGCCAAGTTAAATATGCAATATGGTAGATAGGTCAGCGTCGCTACGCCCAGCACCGTCGATTGAGCCATACCGCACGAGTTCCACGGGATAAGCACCGAGGTAATCGTAGCCGAGTCCTCTATGCTACGGCTCATCAGACGACGCTCAAGGTTACTGTCATCATAAAGCTGACGGAAGAGGTTACCCGTAAGGATGATAGATATATATTGGTCGCCCGTGGTAAGGTTGAAGAATATACCCGAGCATACGGTCGACCCTACGACACTCACCGTGCGGCGTGCTATGCGGACAAATATTTGCGAGATGGCGGAGAGCATGCCACTACCATACATCACTCCACCGAAGCACATAGCGCAGATGATGAGCCATACGGTATTCATCATACCGCCCATGCCGTTTGTTGCTACCAAGTCGTTCAGCAGCACGTTGCCTGTCTCTACCGAAGTACTTGTCGTAGCGGCTATGATCACGGCCTTGAGTGATGTCATAAATGATGCCGAGTCGCTCTGTGCAATGCTTAGCAGAATATCGGGCTGTGCGATAACCATCGCTACGGCAGCCATAGCGGCCGAGGCAAAGAGCGTGATGATTGCCGGCAGACGACGCGAAATGAGTATAGCGGTCAGCACGGGAACAATGAGTAGCCACGGCGAGATGTTAAACGTGGCATTGAGTGCCTGCGAAATCTCATTTGCATCGGTTGCCGCGTCGGGCGATGCCGAGAGACCGATGAAGGTGAAGACGATAAGTGCAATGATGAGCGACGGCGTGGTAGTAATCATCATATACTGAATATGCTTGAATAGAGGTACCTCGGCTGTCGATGAGGCCAATACCGTAGTGTCGCTCATCAGCGAAATCTTGTCTCCGAAGTATGCACCCGAGATAATCGCACCAGCAATCCATCCATCCTCAAATCCTAAAGCACGGCCGATACCCATCAGCGCAACACCGATGGTAGCGATTGTTGTCCACGACGAACCCGTGAGCAGAGAGATTACGGCACAGATAATGCACGATGCGGGGAGGAATATCGAGGGGTGGAGAATCTTCAGTCCATAGTATATGAGTGTGGGTATGATACCGCTGGCCATCCACGTACCTGCGATGGCTCCGATCAGTAGCAGGATAATCAGCGCAGGTGTGGCACTGCGCATATTCTGCACGATGGCATCCTCCAGCTGCTGCCAGCGACAACGGTACACACCGATAGCCATAGCCGTACATACGGCCGAGGCGGTGAGTAGCGACAGCTGGCTACCGCCTGCGATGGCGTCGCCACCGAAGAGGTTAATCGTGAGGGCAAGGAAGGCCACCAATACTGCCAGGGGCAGGAGTGACATTAGGGCTGAAGGTTGTTTTTGAGTGCCGTTAGTGCTCATAATTACTTTTTTACGGCCACAAAGATATACAAAAACATATCAATATTGCCCTAAATATGCGAAAAGATAGCATACTGAGGGGTACAATGTCAGCCAAAATGTGTATATTTGCATTATACAGCATAGATTTTTATGGTACGACTATCTATTGTAATTGCAACATACAACCGCTCGGCAATGCTGATGCAGACCCTGCAATCTGTCATCGAGCAGACCTTGCCGCGAGAGGAGTGGGAGTGTGTGGTTGTGAATAACAACTCTACGGACTCGACCGCTGCCGACTTCGAAGCCTTTGCGGCTCGCTATCCCGATTATAACCTTCGCATGGTGTTGGAGACCAATCAGGGCCTCTCGTATGCCCGCAATCGCGGTATCCGCGAGAGCGAGGGTGAGTATATCGCCATCGTTGATGATGACGAGCGCATAGCACCCGAATTTGTGGCTTCGTATGTGGCTCTGTTTGACGATGTGCCCGACGCCGTGGCTGCCGGTGGCCCAATTGTGGCGGAGTATCCTACGGGGCGCCCCCGCTGGATGTCGGCCTTTACAGAACGCCCCATAGCCAACACGATGTACTTCGGCGAGGAGGTACGTGAGTTCCCGCGTGGCCGTGTCCCGGGAGGTGGAAATATGGCCCTTAGGCGTAGTGCCGTGCGTCGTTATGGCGTGTTTGATACATCACTCGGATATGTGGGCGAGTCGTTGGTGGGTGGCGAGGAGAGCGACCTGTTCGAGCGCTTGCAGATTGCCGAGGCCAAATATTACTATGTTCCCAAGGCGGTGATGTATCACATAATACCCAAGGAGAAACTCACTACCGAATATCTGAGCCGTCTGAGCTATAATGTAGGCGTGAGTCAGTTGCGCCGTGCCCGCTACTATCATCGCAAGGGTCGTGTGCGTCTTAATGAGTGCGGCAAGTGGCTTGCTACGTTGGTTTTGGCCGCGTGGTATGGTATCACCTTGCAGTGGCGCAAGGCCAAGTACCTTATAATTATGCGTTGGAATATAACGCGAGGTCTTTGGAGTGAATAAATCCGCATAAAAAGGTTCTTTTGGCGTCTGCCTTGTGCTGCAAATGCTCACATACGTTCAGTATGCTCCGCTTTGCATCCCTGCGAGCAGTCTCAAAATAACTCTTTTTCTGCGAATTCATAGAGGATAAGAAGAAAGGGCTGTCCAACAAGTACGTTGAACAGCCCCTTTTCTTTTGATAAACGTTCTCCTATTATAGTGCAATTTTACATTGACAGGATACGAACCAGATCCACATCCTTCAGATCCATCTGCTGTGAGTGGGCGATAGCACGCTTGAAGGGAACATATACATATTCGCCGTTCTTGATGCCGATCATCACGTTGCGCTGACCCTCCGACAGAGCCTCGATAGCCGTAGCACCCATCTTCGATGCCAGGATACGATCCTTTGCCGTGGGCGAACCACCACGCTGCAGGTGACCCAGGATAGTCACGCGGGCGTCAAACTCGGGGAACTCCTTCTTGATACGCTCGGCCATACCCATAGCACCGCCCGTAGCCTTGCTCTCTGCTACCAATACAATAGCCGAACTCTTGCTCTTGCGGAAGCCGTTGTGGATAAGCTCTGCCAACTGGTCCACCTCCATCTCACGCTCTGGGATGATGGCCGCCTCGGTACCCGAAGCGATAGCACCGTTGAGTGAGAGGTAACCTGCCGTGTTACCCATAACCTCGACGAAGAACAGACGGTCGTGGCTCGATGCCGTGTCGCGCAACTTGTCCACCGCCTCAACGATGGTGTTCAACGCTGTGTCGTAGCCGATGGTCTCGTCGGTGCCGTCCACGTCGTTGTCGATCGTGCCGGGCAGACCCACGATAGGCACATCAAATTCGTTGGCAAAAATCTGTGCTCCCGACAGTGAACCGTCACCGCCGATAACAACCAGCGCGTCGATACCTGCGGCCTTCATGTTGTCGTAAGCCATCTGGCGACCCTCGGGCGTGCGGAACTCCTTGCTACGAGCCGTTTTGAGCATTGTGCCACCCTTTTGGATGATATTACTTACGCTACTTGACGTAAGGTCGATAATCTTATTTGTTACCAAGCCGTGATAGCCACGCAGGATACCTTTAACCTTGTAGCCGTTGTAGATTGCCGTACGTGTGACGGCACGAATGGCCGCGTTCATACCCGGAGCATCACCTCCCGAGGTAAGAATACCAATACATTTAATTGCCATAGTGAATTTGTGTTTATACTTCTCGTCGCAAATATAACGATTTTTTTATAGAATATTCTCCGAAAGTGGCAAAAAATATAGTCTATATGTAGTAGTCGCCCTCGTCATGACAATAAAATAGGCTGCCAACCGCAGTTGACAGCCCTCCCTCTGATTACATCTTAATACTATTGGTTCAGTTTCTCGGCCTCCTTCTTGATCTCTTTGGCGGCGGCGTTGATCTCCCGTTTGGCTTCGCGGACGCTCTCCTTATACTCATCCACAGCCTCGTTCCAACCCTTGATTATCTCCGAGTGAGCCTGCTCGGCAATCTTGGCAAGACCCTCCTCGAAGCGAATCTTTACATCGCCCACGCTGAAGATCACAGCCTGCGAGGGGTTCTCCTCGCTATTGTTTACCTCGGTGGTGTAGTTGATAATCTTCTCTCCATCGACCGTGATGCCGTTGGCATTGACCTCGACCAGCTTACCCTCGCCATCGGTGATGGTGAGACCCTTCTCGTTGAGTTTTATGGTGCTCTCCATCTGCTGCACCTCGTCGCTCGGGCCCTGAATCGTAACGGTCAGGTTGTCATTTGTGCGAGATGCCACCTCTACATTCTCAAACTGCTGGCGGAACTCCGTAATCTCCTCCTCGGTGAACTCATCGAAGAGTATCTCCTCGTCATTCTCGAAAACAGACTCGAAAGCGTTTTCGATTTGACGGTCAAACTTTACGGGCGACTTGATCGACGAAACGATCATTCCACACAGCGCAACAAGCCAAATAAGGAACATCACCAGCACAGCCTTACCGTTGGGACGACGCGAAATGAGCAACATCACCGACAGATATATGAGTGCCACAATAGGCATTGTGATAACGATGAAGAATGCCCCTAATGCAAATCCCGTGATGGCGCTCTCGGCCATTATGGCGGGGGTAGTGGTGATGGCAACCAAAGCCAAGACACTTGCACCGCACACCAAGCCGATAAGGATGAAGAGGGTGACGATCTTTACGCATATAAGCAGGAATCTGCCAAAGGCGGCCACCAGGTTTGCGATAATCGAACGCTCACGCTCATCGCGTGCCGCAGCCTGTGTTGTGGAGCGGATGCTGTTGGCGGTGATGCGCTCGCCCGTCATCTCCAACTTCTGACGTGCCGAGGTTGCGGGTGGTACGGCAAACCACATGATTAGATAACCCAATACAATCAGTCCGAATAGGTTGCTCGAAAAGGGTGCTAACCAATTGAAGATGTGCATCGAACTGAATAAGGGTGTGGCAATCAACGGCAGAAAGACAGCCAAACGTATCCACGCAGGATCGGTGTCGAAGTAGCGGGCGATACCTGCACATACACCGCCCAACTTGCCATTGTCGAGGTCGCGGTAGAGGCGACGTGGGATACGGGGATTGCCATTCTTATCCTCGGTCTCGGCGTGACGCTCCGAGGCCTCCTCGTCGATCTCCTCGGCCGAGCCCAACTGCTTGATAATGTTGTCAATAAGTGGCTTTGCGATAACCGCCTCGGCTGTCTGCGTCGAGAGAATCAACTCGGCGATGCGCGCCTCGATGTCGGCGATGATCTCCTCGCCATCGGGGTCATCCTTATATGTTGCGTGGAGCGACTGCAAATACTCGCTCAGCGTGTCGTAGGCGTTGCGTTCAAGGGTGAACGATACTCCTGCGATACTACATTTCTTTATCTCGTTCATAGTTGTGGGTTTTTGTGTGTTACATCTTGCGAACGCTGCCGCCGCTTGATTTCTTAATGTGGATATTTACATCGTGGTCGCTCTTGTATGCAACCGTTCCGCCCGATGATGCGTCGGCTGTGAGAGCCTTGCCCGCATTTACTTTGATGTTGGCACCCGACGATGCATCAGCTGATGTACTTACCAAAGCCTTTGCATTAAGGGCGTTGATGTCGGCGGCAGATGAAGCCTTCAGGTAGAGTGTGCCTGCCTCGCCCGCGAGGGTGATGTCGGCGGCTGATGAAGCATCGGCGTAGCAGGTGTTGGCCAATATCTGAACCTTTGCATTGGCAGCCGAAGTGGCGTTGATATTGCACTCGGTAGCCTTGATTGAGCCTGTAATCTTGGCCGCAGAGCTTGCATCTATGATGCAGTTGGTGACATCTGCCTTCGAGATGTTGATGTCGGCAGCCGAAGAGGCCTCGGCGTAGAGTTTTGCGCTCTGGATGGTGTAATCAACGTCGATGTGAGATGCGCTCGTTGCCTCCAAACGGCTGATGTTGGTGCTTTTGGGCAGACGCACCTCGGCCGTCATGCTGTTGATGGTGCGAATCTCGTCGTCAATTTTAATCTTCAATACACCATCCTTATTCTCAATCTTGATATGCGGCATCACGTTATCGTCGGCACGGATGATGGCGGTTGTGCCTTCGCGATTCTCAAGCGTTACCTTCACGGCTCGGCTGGTCACAACGGTGTGATAGTCGGCGGGGACGATGCGACTCTCGGTGATGATATTGCCACTGCCTCGCAGACGCTGGTCACCTCGGCCGTTAATCTTGATATTTGCATCCTTTTCGATAGCCTCGGCAGCTTGCTCCACAGCATCTTCTATGGTCTCTGCGGCATTTTCAATAATCTCGGCATACTTGTCAATGTCGAGCTCCTTGCCATTTATAATTATTGTGCCCTTTGATGAGCGATCCTGTGCCTGTGCCGAAGTAATGTTGCTTATAATAAGTGTTGCAGCAACAAGAAAATAAAAAATTCGTTTCATTGTAATAGTGTGTAATAGTTATTGTAATAATTGAGTGCTTATTTGTCCACCACCGCTCCGAGTTCGATGATGGTGGCATTTGTCGGCTTCTCGGTCTGGGGGGCGTTGGGGTTACCGTGGCGGATGATGTTGATCTGCTCGACCATCTCGTTCCACGCCTCATCCAATAGAGCCAGCTGCTGACGACCAGCCTCGGTGAGCATATAGTATTTGCGGGGCGGGCCCTGCGGTGACTCCTCCCAGCGGTAGGTCAAAAGACCTGCATTCTTCTGACGTGTAAGGATGGGGTAGAGCGTACCCTCGACAACGATCATCTGCGCCTCTTTAAGCTCGGCGATAATCTTGGGTGCGTATGAGTCCTCGCGTGAGAGTATCGATAGGATGCAGTACTCGAGGATGCCTTTACGCATCTGTACTTTTACATTATCTTCGTTCATAGTTGTTCCTTTGACTTAATGGTTTGACTTTCGTGTGTTAGGCCTCGGGCTCATAGGGGAGCACAGCCCAAAGAATGAGGTAGATCCACAGCGTAGCACCTGCGGCGAAGATGCAGAGGATGGCAGCGATGCGAACCATCGACGCTTCCAGTCCGAAATACTTTGCTACGCCAGCGCAGACACCCGCAATAGAGCGGTCGTGGCGAGAACGGTAGAGGCGGTGTTCATCTTTCCCTCCTCTCAGGGTTGAGTTGAGCGGGCGGTTGGCCGCTCCAAAATCTTCGGGTCGTCCGATCTGGCTCATCGTGTTGCGTAGTACGCCGTAGGTGATGACCATCATCGGTGAGGGTACCTTCTCGCGGAAGAGTTCGGCTATGCGCGCCTCGATGTCGGCCATAGTCTCGGTGTCGGTCTCGGGCAGACGGCGTGAGATGTCATCCAAGTACGAGGTGAGCGCTGAGTAAGCATCCATGTCCATGGTGAAGGCTTGCCCTGCAATGTTTACATTGATTGTCTCTTTCATAGTTGAGTATTTTAGAGTGTGTAAATATTTTCCTGATGCAAATATATAAACAATTTTGGTATTTTGTATCACAAAGTAGTGAATTTTTTCATAATTCTATGATTTTTTCTCCGTTTTCTCTTTAGAGAAACATTTTTTCGGTGGGGGTGATGCAACTATGGACGGTTTCTCGGATTAAGGTGTACAGTTGGTAGAAAAATGTTTTGGCGGTTAGCGCAAAAGCATATACCTTTGCCCCCGTATGCTGAAAATCATGGCCATAATGGGTGCAGGAGCTCTGCTGGGTTTCCTGGTTCGTCGCTGGAGTGTGTTAAAACATTTGGGCACTACCTCTATGGCTACCATCATCCTGCTACTGTTTCTGATGGGTGTGGAGATAGGTGGCAACGAGCGCATCGTGAAAAATCTCACCTCGCTGGGCGTTGAGGCACTTGTGATTGCTGTAGCGGCTACGCTGGGTAGCATCGTGGCGGCACGTGTGGTATATTATAAATTCTTTAATCGCCAGAGCCATGAAGAGTAGCATGATGATCGTAGGTGCCTTTGTGGTGGGGTGCATCGTGAGTTATTTTGATGTGGTGCCGGCGTGGTTGGAGAGTGGCAACGTGGTGATGTGGGTATTGTATGCGCTGATGATTCAAGTGGGTATGAGTATCGGCAGCGACCCTCGCCTGAAGGAGATTTTGCAGACCCTCTCGTTTCGTCTTCTTTTGTTGCCTTGTGCTACGATTATCGGCACGTTTGTGGCTGTGGCACTAGTCTCGTTGGTGGTTGCTCGCTGGTCGTTGTTCGATGTGCTGGCTGTGGGTAGTGGTATGGGTTACTATTCGCTCTCGTCTATTCTTATCACCTCACTCAAAGAGCCTGCGCTCGGTGCGGCGACTGCGGCCGAGTTGGGTACAATAGCCCTTATAGCCAACGTTCTGCGTGAGATGTTTACGCTGCTGCTCGCTCCGCTTATGGTGCGCTGGTTCTCGCCCGTGGCACTGATCTGCTCGGGTGGTGCTACGACGATGGATGTTACGTTGCCCGTTATCACCCGTTACTCGGGCAAGGATTGGGTCTTTGTGGCGATAGTACATGGTATATTGGTCGATTTTAGCGTACCATTCTTCGTGTCATTGTTCTGCTCGCTCTAAAATCCATATTTTTTATTAAATTTGCCTATTGTAATAAATAAGGAGTATTTATGGCACGTGTAGTAGTTGGACTTTCGGGCGGTGTGGATTCATCCGTGGCGGCATATCTTCTCAAGGAGCAGGGACACGAGGTTATCGGTCTGTTTATGCGTAATTGGCACGATACGACCGGTACGCTGGAGGGCGACTGCCCGTGGTATGACGATCAGGTCTTTGCCGAATTGGTGGCCAAGCGCCTGGATATACCTTTCCGCTTTGTGGATTTGTCGGAGGAGTATAAGCACCGTGTGGTAGATTATATGTTTTCGGAGTATGAGCAGGGACGCACACCCAATCCCGACGTGCTGTGCAACCGCGAGATAAAATTCGATGTCTTTCTGAAGGAGGCCTTGAAGATGGGGGCCGACTATGTTGCTACGGGACACTACTGCCAGAAGCAGGTTGAGCAGGTCGATGGCCGTGAGATTTATCGTCTTGTGGCTGGTGCGGATAAGAATAAGGATCAGAGTTATTTCCTCTGCCAACTCACGCAGGAACAACTGCGCTATGCCCTTTTCCCTATAGGTCATATGCTCAAACCCGAGGTGCGAGCCGTCGCTACGGAGCAGAAGCTGGCAACGGCCAAACGTAAGGACTCGCAGGGTATATGTTTTGTGGGTAAGGTTGATTTGCCCGTATTCCTTCAGCAACAGATTGCCGCCCGTCAGGGTAATGTGCATGAGATTCTGCCCTCGTGGCGAGGTTATGGCGTGGAGCGTGGGGAGGATGATCTGGAGGCGTTGAGCCAGCCCTATCGCTATACGGTGCGTGACGGCAAAAAGATTGGCACACATAATGGCGCACACTTCTATACCATAGGTCAGCGCAAAGGTCTCGGTATCGGCGGCCGCAAGGAGTCGTTGTTTGTCCTTGCCACCGATGTGCGGGAGAATGTGATATATGTTGGCGAGGGTGACTCGCACCCGGGACTCTACCGCCGAGCATTGCGCATCAAACCCTCGGAGGTGCATTGGGTCGATCCGGAGGAGCGCATGAGGGTGGGCGAGTGTCGCTCGTATGCGGTTCGCATCCGCTATCGTCAGGCTCTGCAACGTGCCAGCCTGATATGCCGCGAGGAGGGGTTGTATATCCTCTTCGAAGAGCCACAGCGAGGTATTGCCGCGGGTCAGTTTGCCGCATGGTACGATGGTGAGGTGCTTGCTGGTTCGGGTGTAATTGAGCGTTAGTATGCGATGGCTGCTGCTCATATTTGCCCTGTTGTCTTGTGGTGGGGTGCGGGCGCAACGCTCGTTGGATATCGCATTTTGCGATGTCGAGTCACTCTATGATACCGTCCCGTCGAAGTTTTACGATGACTCAGATTATACACCACAGGGTCGCCTGCGGTGGGACTCGCAACGCTATCGCCGTAAGGTGGAGAGCGTAGCACGCCTTATAGACTCTATGGCTCTGCCCGTGGTGGCGCTGTGGGGCGTGGAGAACGAACAGGTGGTGCGTGATGTGGTGATGGCTACCGAGGGCGACTATGCCTACGTGCATCGCACGCATGATAGTAGCGATGGCCTGGACTTCGCCCTGCTCTATTATGGCGACCGCTTCTTTCCTGAGCGTATTACGCCCTGGCGCGGAGCGTTGTGCATTGAGGGCAAGGCCGATGGCGTAGATGTGGCAATAATTATCAATCATCGTTGCACGTCGCTTGGTGTGTTGCTTTCGGAACGAGGCTTGCTGGAGAATGGGCGTATGGTTGTTGTGTTGGGAACGCCTGGCCGTGTGAGCCCCGAGACGTTTGGCTTGCAGGAACATACATCCGTGGCCGAGCGTGCCAGACGAGGCAATGTGATGCGTAGTGGCGGTTGGCAGATGCGTGACCGTGTGTCATCTACGTGGAAGGGCGAGGTGCGTTGCGATGTATATGCTGCAGAGTGGCTTCTGGATGGACAGGGAGCGCCACGACCGACATATAGCAATCGGAAATATTATGGTGGCGTGAGCGCCTCGCTACCAATCTTTGCTCAATTCTTTATATTATTAGGCGAAAAATCTTAACTTTGCATTAAGTTAAACGTTAGGTTATGAGCAGTGTAGCACAATTTTTGGCTTCGGAGCATCCGACAGCCTTTTCTATAGAGGTCTTACCACCCGTGCGAGGTAAGAGCATCGAGCAGGTTTTGAAGACTATCGACCGCCTGATGCCCTACAATCCCGCCTATATCAATATCACCACTCATCGTGCCGAGGTGGTCTATCGTGAGATTGCCGAGGGTGTCTTTCAGCGAGCCTTCGAGCGTAAGCGTCCTGGTACGGTAGCTATCGCCGCCTCGCTCAAGGAGCGTTATGGTATTCCCGTAGTGCCACACCTGATTTGCAGCGGATTTTCGAAGGCCGAGATCGAAAATGAACTTATCGACCTCTCATATTTGGGCATTACCAATCTGCTGGTGTTGCGTGGTGATCGTGCCAAGGGTGAAAACCGTTTTGAGCCAACAGCCGATGGTCATGCGCACGCTGTGGAGTTGTGCCGTCAGGTGGAGGAGTTCAATCGTGGCGTATTGCTCGATGGCGAGTGCCACGATACGCTCAATAAATTCTCGTATGGCGTTGCCGGCTACCCAGAGAAACACGAGGAGGCGATGAACATAGATATTGATATTGAGTATCTCAAAGCCAAGATTGATGCCGGTGCGGAGTATGTCGTCACGCAGATGTTTTTCGATAATGCGCGCTACTTCTCCTTCGTGGAGCGTTGCCGTGCGGCAGGTATAACAGTGCCTATCATCCCGGGTCTGAAACCCTTAACTTCGCTCACGCAGCAGGCTCTTCTGCCCAAGACTTTCCATATCGACCTGCCGATGGACCTGGCCGTTGAGTTGCGCCGTTGCCAGACGAGCGACGACGTGAAGGCGCTCGGCGTAGAGTGGGCTATCGGCCAGGCACGCGAACTCAAAGCGGCGGGCGTGCCGAGCATACACTTCTATTCGATGAACGCTGCCGCCAGCGTTGAGGCTATCGCCAAAGCAGTATATTAGTATGAGCAGTTCTATTCGCGATATATTATCACATCGTATCATGCTCCTCGATGGCGCTATGGGTACGATGATTCAGCG